>CALEHF010000022.1 GCA_937876125.1 uncultured bacterium | reverse complement strand
AATTAAACCACATGCTCCACCGCTTGTGTGAGCCCCCGTCAATTCCTTTGAGTTTCAGCCTTGCGACCATACTCCCCAGGCGGGGCACTTAACACATTAGCTCCGGCAGAGAGGCCTTGGGAGCCCCTCCACTTAGTGCCCATCGTTTACGGCTAGGACTACCAGGGTATCTAATCCTGTTCGCTCCCCTAGCTTTCGCACCTCAGCGTCAGTTGCGCACCAGAGAGCCGCTTTCGCCTCCGGCGTTCCTCCTGATATCTACGCATATCACCGCTCCACCAGGAATTCCGCTCTCCCCTCGCGCACTCTAGTTCAACAGTTTCAGCTGCAGTTCCTCGGTTGAGCCGGGGGATTTCACAGCTGACTTACCAAACCGCCTACGTGCTCTTTATGCCCAGTGATTCCGAACAACGCTTGCACCATTCGTATTACCGCGGCTGCTGGCACGAATTTAGCCGGTGCTTCCTCCGATGGGAGTTCAACCCTAAGAGGTATTAACCCTAGGGGATTACGCCCATCCAACAGAACTTTACAACCCTAAGGCCTTCATCGTTCACGCGGCGTCGCTCCATCACGCTTTCGCGCATTGGTGGAAGATTCTCGACTGCAGCCTCCCGTAGGAGTCTGGGCAGTGTCTCAGTCCCAGTGTGGCCGGACACCCTCTCAGGCCGGCTAGCCATCATCGCCTTGGTGAGCCGTTACCTCACCAACTAGCTAATAGCACATGAACCCCTCCCGAAGCGCCAGCATATACAGAGGCCAGCTTTGATCCGAAGATCACATCCAGTATTAGCTACCCTTTCGAGTAGTTATCCCAGTCATCGGGGTAGGTATTCATGCATTACTCACCCGTTCGCCACTCACTTACCCCGAAGGGTTCGTGCGTACGACTTGCATGCCTAATCCACGCCGCCAGCGTTCGTTCTGAGCCAGGATCAAACCCTTCAGTTATTGTTTTATCGCGCCGATCCAGAAGTAAAGCTGCTCTAGCGGGGTCGCGAGACCCTCACCCAGCACAGCCTTGCCGTTGCCGACAAGCCACTGAATCGACCACGTTTTTGACAAAGGAAGAATTGATCTAAAATTTTGATCGCGAGTCGCCCCCAAGCTCTGCAATACAGAAAACCTGCAATGCAAAACACCACCGAAGTGGCTAGCCAACAAAGCAGCAAAGCTGCCTCAGTGGCCAATGAAAACGACCCAGCCTTCTCCAAGACTACGGGCCCGAATTGTCAAAGAGCAGCGATCCGTCACTCCGTCTCAAAGCGAAACGGGCTGCTTCAGAAGCAGCTCTGTTCCTCTGCGAAGGCCGCTTTCCTGTGAAAGCAGGCGCGCCCGCAGCAACCCTTTGGAGTCAAACTCCGGAGAGTTGCTCGGCGCGCAGCTGCGTCTGGGGAAGCCGAGACTCGGTGTCTCGCACCCTGCGCATGCAACAGAGGTACAAAGGAGTGAGGAGATTACCGTGGTTGTCCGGCTGAACCGTTCAATCCGTTCGCGCAGTTGATCTCATTGCTAAGTTCGTTGCGTTTCGGGACTGTTCCGTCCGTTCCCCTCTTCAGATCGGGAAGGCAGATAGTAGCGACATGCCCCCTAGCGTCAAGGGTGTTGTTTGAAATTTCCTTGCCTCGCAACTAATTGGGCTTCCTGGACTTAGTTCGACGGCGCCGCTTCGCCCTTCGCCACTCCGTCATTCCCTGCGCCGTTCCTGGCTTGCGGGCGATTTCGCGCGAGGAAGAGCAGGCCGATCCCGGAGGTGATTCCGATGGTCGAAATGGTCTGACTGACCGTCCAAGTTCCTTGATTCACCCCATGATCTCCTCGAATTCCCTCCAGGACGAATCGACTGGTCCCGTAGAGAGCGAGGAAAAGGCCGCTGACGGTTCCGGGTGCTGGACGACGTCGCCACACCGCCCAGAGGACCAAGGCGAGAAGAAACGCGTTGGCCGATGAGTAGAGCTGGGTCGGGTGAACCCAAGGCGAGACTTGGTCGGCGCCCGCCGGGGGGCTTCCCGCAGGAAACTGCACCGCGAGCGCAAACCCGGCGTCGCACGTTTTTCCCCAGCAGCAACCATTGAGGAAACAGCCGATGCGTCCGAAGCCGAGCCCAAGGGCCATTGCTGGAGCCATCACGTCCAACATGGGCAGCGGAGGGAGCCGATATCGACGGCAATAGCCGAGAAAGGCAACCGCTCCGAGAACCATGCCCCCATAGAAGACCAATCCGCCCTTCCAGATCTTGAAGACCTCCAGCCAGTTGCCCCCGCTGAACTCTGCGTCGTAGAACTGGATGAAGTAGAAGATCCGAGCCCCGATGAGACCGCTGAGCACCATCCATACGGGGAGATCTTGGACACGATCGGGCGATATCCCCTCTCTCTTGACCCCGCGGAGCACGAAGACGTAGCCGGCCAAAAAGCCGATGAGCACCATCATGCCGTAGCCGTAAATGGGTAAGCCGAGCCATGGGATCCGAAACAACTCTCGAGCCAAAGGGGACTCCTCTCGTCCTCCTTGGGTTCTACCTCCCTCGCGATCGGAAGGCGAGAGATCGCCCCACGCCGGCAGATATTCACCATGAGACGAACACGGGCGTGACCCAGCCGACCGCTTCTGGCACCCTGCCTAGGAGGCTGTCGGAGAACTGCTTTCGAACCGAGGGTTTGAGATTTCGGTGGCCTGTGCCCTCGGCAGAGCGCAGTCATACTGCTTTGTACGTCGAGTTCTGCCGAGGGTGCAGGGTGCCGGAAGCTCAAATCGTCGGTCGGAATGAGTTCTCCGACAGCCTCCTAGACTGATCGTTAGCGTACAGAACTTCTTCTTGATGGGAGCCCGACGTGGCGCCGTTGCGCATCGCCCTCCTCGGATCAACCGGATCGATTGGCGGGCAAACCCTCGAGGTCTGTGCCGAGAATCCGTCACGGGTCGAGGTCGTGGCACTCGGAGCGGGCACCCAGCACGCCGCGCTCGTTGCTCAGGCGCGTCAGTTCGGAGTCCGACACCTCGCCCTCGCCGAGCCGTCCGCGAAAAGCGAGACCGAGCTTCCCGCTGGATCCCGGCTCGAGTACGGCGCCGACGCGATGATCGATCTGATCGATCGATCCGAACCAGACCTGGTCGTGAACGCGATCGTCGGTGCTGCGGGACTCGCGACCAGCCGCCGGACTCTGGAGCTCGGCCTGCCGCTCGCTCTCGCCAACAAGGAGTCGGTCGTGATCGCGGGTGAATTGCTGACGGCGCTCTCAGTGAAGAACAGCGCGCCGATCATCCCCATCGATTCAGAGCACAGCGCGCTGGCTCAGTGCATGAGGGCGGGGCAGCGCGAAGAGGTGCGAAAGCTGATTCTCACCGCCTCGGGCGGGCCTTTTCGAGGTCGCTCACGGGAGACGCTCCACTCAGTCACGCCTCTGGAAGCGCTCGCCCACCCCACCTGGGAAATGGGCCGTCGAATCTCCATCGACTCTGCCACCCTGATGAACAAAGGGCTCGAGTTGATCGAGGCCCACTACCTGTTCGGCATTCCAGTCGATCAGATCGAAGTCGTCGTCCATCCCCAGTCCACGATTCACTCCCTCGTCGAGTACAGGGACGGCTCGTGGCTCGCGCAGCTGGGCCCTGCGGACATGCGGATTCCAATCCGCTATGCACTCGGATATCCAGACCGCTGGGAATCCCCGCCGCAGAGCTTCTCTCTCGCTGAAATCAGCAGGCTCGATTTCGAGGAACCGGACCACAACACCTTTCCTTCCCTACAGTTGGCCTATCAAGCCTGCCGAAGAGGAGGTACTCTTCCGGCCGTCTTCAATGCCGCCGATGAGGCAGCCGTCGCGGGATTCCTGACCGGGAAAATCCCCTTCTTACAGATCTTCGAACTCGTCGAGCGCGCCATGCGGGAACACACTCCCGAGCCCGCCGACAACTGGGAGCGCCTCTTGGGCGTCGACCGGCAGACGAGGGAACGAGTCACTTCTTGGATATTGTAAACTTGGTCTTCGCGATCCTCGGAATCGGGTTCTTGATCTTCATTCACGAACTCGGCCACTTCGTCGCAGCGAAGAAGGTGGGAATCCGCGTCGAGACTTTTGCGCTCGGCTTCCAACCCACGATCATGGGGTGGAAGGCGCGCATCCTCGCCTTCAAGCGGGGCGACACCGAATACGTGATCGGGCTGCTCCCCTTTGGGGGATACGTGAAGATGGCGGGGGAAGAGCTCGACGACCCTCGGACCGGATCAGACGACGAGTACGCTTCGAAGTCCCCCTCCCAGCGCGCCATCGTCCTGGTCGCAGGCGCCACGATGAACCTGATCTTTGGGTTCCTCCTCTTCATCCTCGCGTTCTCGATGGGTGTCTCCTTCCCCAGCACGAAGATCGGGATGGTGATTCCCGGGGACCCAGCCTGGATTGCGGGAATCCGTCCAGGGGACAAGATCATCGAGATCGACGGTGACCCGAAACGCGACTTCACCAGTTTGCAAACCAGCATCGCTTTGTCGAGTGAGGGACGTGAGCTCAAGGTCACTCTCGAGCGTCCGAGCCCCGGAGGCGGCCCAGTGGAGCTGATGGAGACCACGGTCCGCCCGAAGCTCGACCAAGACCGCGGCCTGTTGGGCATCGGCGTTACCCCGGCGACGGGGGCAACCATTACGGGAGTCGAAGCGAATGGCGCTGCTGCCGCCGCGAACCTCATTGCGGGCGACGTCATCCGCAAGATGACATTCGAGTGGGAAAACGGACGAAGTTTCGAAGTTCCCGAGGAGTGGGTCTTCGATCGGATGTACACCGCACTCCGAGTGTTCACGCAATCGGCACGCGCAGGCACCGTCGAACTGGTCGTCGATCGCGAGGACGGAGATGCCACCCGCCCCGTCAAAGCGCGAATTGCCCTCGAGTCAAAAAGCGTAGAGGAGCTAGCGCCGAAGCTCGGCGTTCTGCTCCCACAACGCAGAGTGAAGTCGGTCCTCCCCGGCTGTGGGCTCGAAGAAGCGTTTCCCATCGGCGCGGAGATCGTTTCGGTCAATGGCACCCCCGTCTACACCTTCGACCTCTGGTCGGTGCTCGCGAACGAGCAGCCCGGCTCGGCGACCGTCACGATCGGCTTTCGCGACGGGAGTGAGCGCTCGGTGGTGCGCGACATTCTGCTTCCGGCACTCGCGGACAGCGCAGGTTCCCTATTGCAGATCGTCCCGGGGCCCCCCTTCGTAAGTTCGGTCGATTCTGACGGGATTGCCAAACGGCTTGGACTCGAGGTCGGCGATGAGGTCCTCGCGATCGGGGACCAAATGACGAGTCGACTCCCGACTGAGAAAGACCTGTTCGAGTCGGGAACCACCGTCACGTGGCGCAGAGGCGAAGACGAGTTCTCGGGTTCAGTCGCCGCGAAAGAGCGCGAAGCACTCGGAGCCACACTCGCGCATTCCGCCATCTTGGGTCGCATTGTCAGCGGCGGTGCTGCCGAGCGCGGTGGACTCCTCGCGGGGGATCAAGTCCTCCGCGCCGGAGACAAGGAGCTTCGCTCTTGGGATGAAATGACCGAAGCGATCGGTGCGGCGACCAAGGACAAAACGACACAGGCGCTCGCGCTGACCGTCCTCCGTAACGGTGAGCAGATCCCCATCACAGTGACTCCAGATCGGCACTGGACCAGTCTCGGAATCGGCCTGGGTCCCGAGCAGTTCAAGTTGCAGACTTCCATCGGTGGCGGCATCTCCGAAGGTTGGTCGCAGTCGGTCGTCTGGGCCCAACGCATCTTCTTGATGCTCGGGTCGCTCGCGCGCCGCGACGTTTCTCCGAAGAACTTGGCGGGGCCGATCGGGATCGTTCATATCGGCAAGAAGGTCGCGGACGAGGGACTCAGCAAACTCTTCTACGTCTTGGCGATGATCAGCATCAACCTCGGGGTGTTCAACTTGCTCCCGTTCCCGATTCTGGACGGCGGACACCTGTTCTTTCTCCTGATCGAAAAGATCAAGGGCACCCCGGTCAACGAGAACATCCAAGGCTGGGTGCACCTCGGTGCGTTCGTGATCCTGATCGGACTCGCCCTGTTCGTGACCTATCACGATATCTTGCGCCTCTTCGGCATCGGATGACGCCTCGGGGAGGCCTCTCGATCTGGCTCCAGTTCTTCCGCGTTCGACTGCTTCCAACCGCTTGGGCCAACGGAGCCACGGGGGCGATCGCAGCCGGCGCTGTGGCCAGTCCCCCCACCCTTTCTGACGCTGCTCTCGCCGCAGTCACCATCGGTGCGCTCTACCTCTTCGGGATGGGAGCGAACGATTGGTGCGATCGACGCCGCGATGCCACTCAAGCTCCCCACCGACCGATCCCTTCCGGCGGTCTCTCCTCCACCCGTGCCTTGGGATCGATTCTCATCGCGCTCGCCATCGCGCTCACCTCCGCGGCGTTCCTTCCATCGCGAACCTGGGTGTGGGTCGGCTCGATCGTCGGCTCGATCGTGCTCTACGATGCGTTCCTCAAGGACCAATCGTGGCTCGGCCCACTCGCGATGGGGAGCGTTCGCGCCTTCGTGGCGATCTTTGGCGCAAGCTTGGTCGGAGAACCGATCGATGGACTTCTCCCGGCGGTCATACTCGGCGGCCACAGCTTCTGGGTGACCCGCTACTCGCTGAAAGAGGAGAGCTCCGACGCGGAGGCCCTCGACGCGCGAGCGCGCGCCGTGATCGCGCACAGCGGCTCTGCGCTCATACTCGCGATCCTCTTCATTCCCACTCCCTGGCTTTGGCACCTGGGCTGGCTCACCCCAATGGGAGCGTGGATTCAGTTCGATCGCGCGCGCCGTCGGTACCCCCCGGGGTGGTTCACATTCCGGTCGCTGCGAGTCCTCCTTCTCCTGGATGGGTCTCTCCACCTCTCCTACAATTCGCCGGTCTCCGCCGCAGTTTGCGCCCTCTTGTTCCTGGGGACCGGCGCGTTCTTGCCCCCACGCCCCACCTCGGCTGGACCCTCGCAGACTCCGCTCTCGAGTGAATCCGCTCTCGAGTGAATCGAAGGAAGCACGAACGCCATGAAGACCCTTGTCATCGGCAGCGGGGGGCGGGAACACGCTCTCGCCTGGCGGCTCGCCCGCTCCCCTCGTGTCACGGAAGTCGTGCTGTGCCCCGGAAATGGCGGCACTCACGGCATCGGACCACGCTGGTTGATCGATCCCCTCGCTGATATCGATCTGTTTTGCGACCGAGTCCTAGCGGAGGGGATTGGCCGCGTCGTCATCGGCCCCGAGGCTCCACTCGTCGCCGGCCTCGCCGATCGCTTGCGCGAGCGCGGCGTCCCCACCTTTGGTGTCGGAGCCTCGGCGGCGCGCCTCGAGGGCTCCAAGGCGTTCACGAAGGAGTTTCTCGCCCGGCACCGCATTCCCACGGCTGAGTTTCGGGTCGTGTCAGACGCCGCGGAGCTATCAAGTGCGCTCGAAACGTTCTCCGGTGGGGTCGTCGTGAAGGCGGATGGTCTCGCTGCGGGGAAGGGTGTCATCGTCTGCGAGGATTTAGGCGAGGCGGAAGCTGCCGCTCAAGCGATGCTCGACGGTACGAGCTTCGGCGAAGCGGGACGCGTGGTCGTCCTCGAGGAGCGGCTTCGAGGGATCGAGGTCTCCATGCTCGCGTTCGTCTCCGGGACTCAGTTTCGGTGGCTGGAACCTGCTCAAGACTATAAGCCACTCGAGGAAGGGAATCGTGGGCCGAACACCGGCGGAATGGGTGCATTCAGTCCGGCGGGGACAGTCGCGGCGTTGCGCTCGACCATCGACGAGCAGATCATGCGCCCGACCCTCGAAGGACTCGCGGCTGAGGAGATCCCCTTTCAGGGCCTCCTGTACGTCGGTCTCATGCTGACCGAGAAGGGTCCTCAGGTACTCGAATTCAATTGCCGCTTTGGCGATCCAGAAACTCAACCGCTGATGCTTCGGCTTCAGACCGACCTGATGGACGTTTTCGATGCCATCGATGCGGGGCGACTCGATCAGATCGATCTCACCTGGGACCCCCGAACTGCCCTGTGTTTGGTCGTCGCCTCTGGCGGCTATCCATCGTCCTACCCCACCGGGCTCCCGATCCGAGGCCCGGTCACGTCCGCGCTCGAGGACGATGTCCAAGTGTTTCACGCGGGCACGCGGATTGAAGAGAGCGCGTCGGGGGCCGAGACCCTCGTCACCGCAGGGGGGCGAGTCTTCGGCGTCACCGCGCTCGGGTCCGACCTGGCAGACGCCCGGCGTCGAGCGTACGCACGCGCAAAAGAAATCCAATTCGAGGGGGGATTCTTCCGCCCCGACATCGGCCGGAGTCACGAAACCGAGACCACCGCGTAATCCGCTCCTGTGCAGCGGATGCGAGCCCCCGACACAGAACCCCCGATATGAAACGAGCCACGCTTTTGGCGTGGCTCGTCGTCATCGTTGTTGGCTTGGAACGAGGCCCGCGTCAGGAGAGACGGCGCTCCCCTCGCTGGTACTGCTCGACCTCGAGATCTTCATCTTCCTCCCGGGTGACCGCCTTTCGAAGCAACGATCGCAAGTCTCCGAAGAAGGAGCTGATCGTCTCGAATCGATGGCAACGCTGAAACTCTGCATCGAGGAGCTCTCGTAGCGGACCGGAGCGCAGAGGACGCACCGACCGATCCCGGGAGAGCTCGGAGCGACGCACAAGATCAGAACCGGGATCGTCGAGGAGTTCTTCAGCGACGAACTCACTCGAGGCTCGAGCTCCCGCGGCAGATCCATCGGGCTCGTCGAGCAGATTGGACTCACGGAGAAGAGTCGCGCGTAACAGCGCGAGGTCCGGGCGATCCGAAGCGGCAAGCGCCTGCTCTGGATTCCGACCGTGTCGGAGCGAAACCATCGGGACACGCCTTCCCGGGACGAGAGGGAGAGCCCGTTGCGGCGAACGAGACCTCCCTGTCACCCCCTGAGGAGCTGGGAGGGGGCAGCCCCCTCCGCGCCCGGATGATAGTGAGGCGTCCGCCGCTGTCAACGCGACCAACGCCTCACCTCAGGATCTGGGTCCGGGAGCTCCCCAACGACCGTCCACTTATTTGACAAACGTGCGTGCAGTCGCGGGCGTGATCACCGGCGCACCGAGGGCTCAGCCGCCTATCTCGGAAAGCTCAATCTTCTGGCTCTTGCACAGCTGTTTCGTGCGCTTCGTAAGGAATGTGGACTTCGAACTTTGGCAACTCACATTGATGTCCCTTGGAGAGAAGTCACTCGAATCGGGTTTAATCCCTAGCTTTCCGTAAAGCGAGCGGGACCGCTCGAAACTGCGAAGAGAGACTGCGTTCACAATGTCTGTGAGGTAGCCGAAGTCCCGCTTGTATGGAAGCATGAGCAGCGAGTTCTCCGTATCCCGCAGCGTCTTCTGGAGCTCGCGCAACGGATCGCGGACTTCCTTCTCGGCAAACGTCTGCCATTCCTTGGGAGCGAAGGTGCCCCCCGATTGGAATGCGGTGCCGCCGATCGCCTCGCTACGCTTTGAGCTGAAGAGCTTCTCGACCCGGAGTGCCGTCTTCAACGAATCGCGAAAGACGTTTTGCGCTTCGAGCGATTGTCCTTCGAGCTGTTGTTCAGTTCCGAGGCCAAAACTCTGCTTCTGGAATCGCACCGTCCATGGGTTTCGCTCCAGGTTGAAAGTGACGGGATCTTTCTCCATCGCTTCCTTCACCGAACGAGACTGCCCGAGAAAGTTGATCGCGGCTTTCAGGGATACGCCTTGGGCGAAACCCGTCATCTCCTCGAATGCCCGCTTCTCACGAAACTTCCCAGTGCCGCTCAAGGTGACGCGAAACTCTTGGAGCTTGTACGTTCTCCACCAGAGCGAGAAATCGATCACGGATCCGGGAGGAAGCTTGGGCGCAGCTCCTGAGAACTCGACCTCCCACCCCTTCCCCTTGGGACTGGCGCTGATCGAGGTCAGCTTCAAGAGCTCGACGGGAGGCTCGGGAATATCATCCCGCGACGAGAAGAGCTTTGGAGCGGGATCGATCGACTGCTCACCAGCAAGCACCAGCTCACGACCGAGGCCATTCCAACCGAAGCATAAAATGGCGAACAACACGATCCCCACGCGAAGGTGAAGAGCGATCCGCGGACTCGAAAACTTCACCGCGATCCCTCCCCTTCTTTGGGCTCTTGCTCGAGCCCGATCGCCAGATTGATCTTCCTGACCATCTTGCCTAGGTCGCTCGACTTCGGGAGTCGCTCGCGCTTGAAGCCTCGGACCACCGTGCTGACCCCCTCCGGTTCGAGATCGTCTTTCACCGGATCGAGACCCTTTTCTTCATAGAGAGTGACTGACCTTTGAGTCGTGCGCAGAGCCACCGCGCGGGAGAGTTCACGGAGATCGGAGAGGGGCATGCGATACGCGAGCATGTCCATCTTTTTCCCCATGAGACCTTCCTCGAAATCGGCTTGGTACTCGCGGATCGGCTGAAGGACTTCCTTGTCCATCATGTCGCGCCACTTCTTCTCCTCGAACTCGCCCTTACCGTTCACGTATTTTTCGCCACTCTCGACCGCCTTCACCGCTGAGCTGACTTTGCGATCGAGTCCCCCGAGCGCGGTGTACCGCTCCTTGAACCACTCCTGGATCTGCGCGACAGCCGCCTGAATCTCCTCTGGCGTGCCCATCAGGAACTTCTTGTCCTCATGATGCTCGGCCCACGGAACCGCCCCCGCCGGGAAGGTCTTGGTGTCCTTCTCCATCTCCTGGCGGACTTTTCGCGGCTGGTCCTTCGGCTCTTCGAGCTGAGTCCGCATCACATAGTGCGTCGGGGAGGGAGCGTAATCCTTGATCAGAAAGCTCTCCTCGATCCGTTTCGAGGTGGGCACCTTGACGACGTGGGTCTGCACCCGCTGATAGTTCCAGGTCAGGATGAACTGCACTTTGCAGTCGACAGGCAGGTTTGGAGCCTTCGCCTTCACATCGAGGAAGTGCTTCTTGCCATCGACACGCTGCTGGATCGAAATGATCTCGACGTATTTCACATCGAGGCTCTCCGATTGAGCGAGGAGCGAGGCGCTCCACTGACCCGCGATGATCGACATCACCGCGGCGATCGAAAGGATTGGCAGCCACTTCGTGGCGGAGCAAGGTCCGACTGATTTCTTCATGATTCCTCCCTGACGGGGCGGGGGCCCGTTTTCGAGCACTTGGGGACAAGAGTGAAACGCGCGGAACGTACTATCGCCGATCCTATTTCGTGCTGCGAGAGCTCATCTGCGGAACGACCGCGAGCGGGACCCTTCCGGATCCCGCTCGAAGTCACTCTGAGGTGCTCTATGGTGCTTCACCCCGAGTTAGTCGAGGTTTTCGCTCAGCAAGGTCTGCGCGGACGGCAAGTAGTACGTCAGCGTGACATCGTCGAGAACGGGCGAAGAGACGATCCTATCGCCGAATGCCCTCTGACCGAGGGCGCCTCGCATCTCGAACTGGTAGCCGAGCGATCCGGTCCGCCCGAAGAGACTTCCCTTCGCATGGAGCCATTGCCCAGAGAGGACCGAATTCAGGGTCTGGTCCCCTCCAGCATCCCCAACTCCCAC
This sequence comes from uncultured bacterium, assembly GCA_937876125.1. Lineage (GTDB taxonomy): Bacteria > Planctomycetota > UBA8108 > UBA1146 > UBA1146 > JAFMMO01. The sequence continues at coordinate 30,555 of CALEHF010000022.1, read as the reverse complement.
AAATGACGGACTGTTGTTCACCCCTCCGACACGCGCGATGAAATCGGTCTGTGGCGTCCAACGGACCCCGGACCCTCCGTACATCATCGGCGGGTACACACTCCAGGTGAAGGAACGCAGACGCACGCGCTGGATCCCTTCGGGGAACGGCACCTCGAACCGGTTGGTGTACTTGCCGGTCTCCCGGGTGAAGTATCCGAGTTCATCATTCCCGCGGTCGTAGACTCCGGAGAAGGTGCGGAACTCATCGATGGTCGCGTTCGCCGGAATTTTCTTCAGGCTCGGGGCGATGTCTTGCATCGACTGGAGTTGAACGTTGGTCCCGAACTTGAACACTCCCTCTGTCGCGACCGCCTGATCGCGGTGAATCCCGCCGATTTGAATCTCATCCTTGGGCGACTCTTCGTTGAGGGCAACAAACTTACCCAGTCCCAGGTCATTGCTGCTCGCCAGGGCTTCCTCGCCGTCGATCCGGGCCGTGATTCGTCCGGCAAGAGCCTCGTCATCCCACTCGACGACCAAGTGGTGCCACTCGTGGGCGCGCCAGCTGCTGACATCCACGACCAGGTCCGATCGCGCGTGGGACTTGCGCTGGTCTACCTGGTACTCTTCGTCCTCGAGAGCTCCACCCTCGCCGATATCAGGGATCGCGTTTCCGGTTTCTTGGAACGCGAATGCCTGGTGATAGAAGAGACGAGTCACTCGAATCTCACCGGTCGTGTTCTTCCAGATAAAGAGTTGGGTGCCTTCTGAATCTCCAGGATTGACTCCCACTTTGGCCTGTATCTGGGTCGCCTTCAGCAGCCCGCTGAACACAGGATCGCTCCCTGAGAACTCGAGTTTGATCCAGAACGACACCCCGCCCCGATAGTAAGGAAGATTCCCCGCGGTATTGTCGTACGGGCTCGTCGGAAGCCCTTCGTCCGCGGGGGATTGGCGACTACCACTCGCCGGGAAACGGAGAATACGCGTTCCGCTACGGTTCACGCGCATCATGCTCATGTGGAGACCATCCGGCTGTAAGTCACCGTTGAAGTCGGAGGTGTTCACCAGCGGCTCGTCGATGTTCGCGACGTCATCGGATGAGTCATCCGCTTTCCAGCGATCCCGCGAGTAGCGCTTGGCGAACCTCCCCTCTTTGGTGTAATCCGCGTCGAGCACTTCTCGCAACAATTCACGAGTTCTCGGAGCGTTGCGTCCCTGCTGGCGAATCATCCTTTGGAGAGGTCCGACCTCTTTGCGGAACCTGAACGTGTGTGCGAGCATCAGATTGCTCGAGTTCGAGAACTCGTTCGAGCGCAACTCTGGGCGCACCGACTGCAACCGCGCGTCGGTCGCCCCGGAGAGCTCGACCCGACCATCCCGGATCGAGCCGTAGTAGGTGTCCGGCTCGAGGGCGTCCATCGGATCGGGGTAGGTCGAAACGTACTCCCGATCGCGGAAGCTCGAGGTCCCGAGCTCGCTATACGGTTGCTCGAACTGACGTTGGGTCGTGTGGTGCAACACGTCGAACACCTTCACGATCGAACGACGCTTCGTTTGGGCAAAGGTCTGGACCGGCTCCGATTCGTTTCCGACCAGGATCTCGGCGAAGGAAGTGATCTCGTAGAGCCCCTTGGAGTCGAAACAGAACTCGGTCGTGTGCCCCACTTGGACATCATTCTTGTCCCGCCCCTCGTTCGCCAACTTCGACAAGTTTGCTTTGTCGACCGTGACCAGGGCGGGAAGGTTCGGATTGAACTTGTTGATGCGGGAGTTCGGATTGAAGTTCGCCTTCAACATGTCGCGCATCATATCGAAGTACCACGCATTCGCACCGTTGACCGCGAGTCCCGCGGCTAGGCGCGCATTCCGGTCCCCGGTGTTGTGTCCCGCTCCATAAATGCGCCCCGATCCCTCTCCCCCCCCGAGGACTTGCCCCTGGTAGCTGCCGCCGGGATCGCGCGGGTTGATGACAGTGACGGAGGAGGCGGCGGGAAAGACGGTCTGGGGAAGCTGATTGATGAAGTCTTCGAAGCCGGGCTGGCTCTTATCACCTGAGCGCCACACCTTGAACGGACGGGTTTTGCGAGCGCGGACGATCTCCTCGGCAATGAGCTCCGCCTGCTCGATTTGGAGCGGCTGGCTGTACACCCACACCGGCACTTGGAGGAGCGTAATCTCTTCGTCCGTGGGTGGCAGGGTGCCGTCGACATCAATGCTGGCGCGGTTCTGGTTCTCGAACTGCTGAGTGATGAGTTCGGTCAGCGGGAATGCACGGCGACAGCCGAGCCCCGCTAAGCACGCGATCAAGACTTCCTTCGGGGCAGTGTTCACGTTGATCGGTGCCCGCGGCTCAGCGAAGAGGGTCGCTCCTCCCTCGACCCGCGGGTTCGCCTGCAAAGTGAGGTTCGCGACGGAGGAGATGCCATCTTCCCCCTCAACCTCTGCCCGAATTGGCTCGCGCCCGTCGCCGCGGAAGGTGTACGGATTCACCCACGCATGTGCGGTGACGAAATCCGCCAAGATCTCGTAGTTCTCGATCCCGATCAGCCCCTTGAGCTGGCTCTTCGATGTGAAGCGTCGACCGGGAAGCCGGGTCCGAAAGCGAATGATGTCGCGCCCCGTGATTTTCTTCCCCTTCATCTGCGGCTCGGTGTGGAGGGGATCGATCTGGATGTCGGTGTTCTTCTGAATCGCGAGGCCGAGGTTGTCGAGCATCTGGGCGGTCGTGTCCTGGTCACCGTTCAGGTAGATCTGAGAGTTGCAGTCGATGATCTTCGTGAGGAATCTGTCGCTGCTCGCCGTGCCGCCGTAGGTCGCTCCGAGATCGGAAGAGTATGAAGAGTGACTTGGGTCGGTGAGAGTTTCGAGTGGTATTTGATTGCCGTATCGAATGTCGCCGAAAGGGGTTTGTATCCCGTAGAGCCACGGAGTGCGCTGCTTGCTGGACCCATCGGTGTAGCCGTCCCACAAGGGGGCGCTGCGCAGCATGGCGATCACTGCGGATTCTCCCGATCCAGAAAGCAATTCGACACTCGCCGAGTTGACGAAGTTCTCGGTCGCTTTCCGCTCGAGGCGCATCAAGGCAGCGAAGGTCACAGCGATGATGGAGAGGAGCGTCAAGACCGCGAGCGCGATGATTAGCATCGACCCCGACTCCCGACGGTTCAGTCCCCCACTCCGGTCAAACCCCAGACCCTTCGACCCAGATCTGAGAGAACCTGACCTGAGAGACCGCTCGCTTTGCGCTCGCTGCATGTTCGATTCCTGATTCATCGATCCCTGCCTCATCCGTGCCTGCTCAGGCCATTTCTTCGCTGCACAAAGGTCAACCGCATTGCTGAGCTCCTCGACCGGCCCAGTGACAGCAACAGAGCACTGTCAGCTTTGCCGGGCACTCCACCGCCGGCATGCCTGGCAATGGACCGGCCCCGGGGCCGTCCCGACTTGCGAGAGACGGCCGGCCCCGGGGCCCGTTGCTCAAGAACTCTTCCGAGACTTCAGCTTTTCGCCGGATCATCCTCACCGAAAACCTGGCTCCGAACCTCGGCATCGAGTTTCCCGGCGATATCCGGGTGATCGAGCAAGAATTGAACTGCTCGCTCCCGACCTTGGCCGAGTCGTTCCTTGCCGATGGAGAACCAGGTTCCCGATTTGGTCACCATATCGAGTTCGACCCCCAGATCGAGGAGGTCACCCTCGTAGCTGATGCCGCGGTTGAAGATGATATCGAACTCCGCCTTCCGGAAGGGTGGCGCGAGCTTGTTCTTCACAACCTTCACAACGGTGCGGTTCCCGCTGATGTCCCCGTCGCTCTTGATCGACCCGATCCGGCGGATATCGAGGCGCACCGAGCTGTAAAACTTCAGCGCGCGCCCCCCACTCGTCGTCTCGGGGCTTCCGAACATGACGCCGATCTTCTCGCGAATCTGGTTGATGAAGATCACGGTTGTCTTGGAGCGATGGATGACACCGGTCAGCTTTCGCATCGCTTGCGACATCAATCGGGCTTGCAGTCCGACGTGGGTGTCCCCCATCGAACCTTCGAGCTCTGCTCGCGGGACGAGTGCGGCAACCGAGTCGATCACGACCACATCGACCGCGCTCGACGCGACGAGCATCTCAGCGATCTCGAGCGCTTGCTCCCCGCTATCCGGCTGGGAGACGAGGAGTTGGTCGAGATTGACGCCGAGCTTTTCGGCGTAGGTCGGATCGAGAGCGTGTTCCGCATCGATGAAGGCGGCAACTCCGCCGTTCTTCTGGGCGTTCGCGACCACGTGCAAGGTGAGGGTCGTCTTTCCCGATGACTCGGGCCCGAAGATCTCGACCACACGCGCACGCGGCAAACCGCCGACTCCGAGCGCTCGATCAAGCGAGATCGAGCCGGTCGAGATCGTGTCGACCCGACGACGCGCTTCGTCGCCGAGGTACATGATCGAGCCCTGCCCGCACTTCTTGCCGATCTGCTGCAGTGCGAAATCCAACGCTTGTTTGCGCTGCGGATCCATGCCGAGGTGCTTCGCCTCCTCGGGCTTCTTTTCCGCGGTTGCTGCGCCACGCGCGCTCCCCTTGCTGTCCCCCGACGCATCGTTCTTCTTCGCCCCTGCTTCGGGGATCTTTGCCCCGCTCTCTGGGGGCTTCGTGCTACTGCTGCGGATCAAACGAATCGTCCTCTCGAGTTTGTGGAGTGTCGACCACGTGGACCTTCACTCCCGCCTCCAGCCCCCCGTAGAGCTTGAGCAAGCTCCGACGTTCCCCAAAAGGAACGGTCGGCTCGGGAATCCCCTCACGCAACACCCGCGGGATACTCTCTGGACCCGATGAGCGATACGGCATGCGCTCGATCAGTCGGATCTGTTCCGGGGTGATGGCCCCCCCACGTCCCGCTCGAAACTCTCCTTGGAGAAACTGCACCCGATGGCGCGCCTCCTCGGCCGGGCTATGCGCCGGTCGAGAATCCGCGGTGGCACAGGAACTCCCACCCACTCCGAGAAGGAGCAGGACGAGGAGAGAACTCAGGCGCAGCATGCTTGGAATGCATCTTTGCCGAGTCCGGGGATACGGAAGGGAACCAGAGCGGTTCGGGGACACCGGGCCTCCTCTCCTTCCGTGGCAGATCTAGCCGCGCTCGCGGCTAGAGTCGGTACGGAGGAGCGTCGGGCCTCGTTCTCACGCAAGTCGAGCGCGCGACCGGGGCATGGAGATGTTTCGCCAGCCGGGCGCATTCTGCCACGAGCCCCTGCAATCGACAAGCGGGCCCGGAACGGTGAAATCACCGATCCGGGCCCGCCCGGGGAAAACCTGCGATGAGAATTGGAGATCTAGAATCGCCGAGGGAAGAGACCGTCCTCGCGCGAGTAGTTCTTCGAAATCTCGACGACGGCGTCCATGACGCGCCGTTCGATCTGCTGCAGGGCAGCCAGACCGGTATCACTCTCGAGCCCGATCGCGTTCTCGATCTGCTCGCTGAGGATCCCCGCCGTGTCGAAGAGCTGGATGATCAACTGGAGGCTCGTCGCCTCGTCGATCTCGATCGGAATCGACTCGATCAGCGAGTCGAGATCGCGCTCGCTCACCCGCCCGCCGCTGTAACCCGGGATATCTTCGGCAGTTCCACCGATCTCAACCGACAGGCCGCGGAGCAACTTGCAATCGGCGTTTTCGATCCAGTGATCCGCCTGAGCGGGAACCCAGACCACTTCGCCCGGTTGAAGAGCCACGGTCTCGCCGGCTAAATGAACAACTCCTTGCCCTTCGAGGGCGACGATCACCTCTTCGCTATTCTGGTGGTGATGTGGGGTCTGTTCCCCATTTTTCAGCTGAAACTCCCACAACCCACCAAAGTGGGAGTAGGAACCCGGAGCGGGGCGCGAAACCTGGTTCCAGGACCGCATGCGCATCGGTACCTCGTTCCCGGGGCCTCGGAAAAGAGGCCCCTATCACGAAGAATACGCTCTAACTCGAGATCAGGCCAGGAGCCCACGACCTAAGCCAATACTCGGACAACACTTAGAGACTTGCGGACCCGCTGTCCGAGCCTTCTGAGTGGGTGTAGCGCGGTGTGTCATCACCTCGCCCCATCGGAAGGGTGGCGGGCGAAATCCTGGTGGGAAGGGCGGTCTCCGACTTCGATCCTCTGAACACTTGCCGCGTTCGAAGAGATTAGAAGTCGTCGTCGTCGTCGTCGTCGTCGTCACCACCACGCATGCGCAATGTGAGTTCGAGGCGACCGGTGACCGCGTCGCGAGAGAGGATGCGGAACCGACGCAGCTCGCCCGGACGTGGAGAGTGCCCAGCCAGGCGCGAGGTGGCGATCCACCCTTCGACGCCTTCTTCCACGTAGACGTTCCCCCCCAGAGCGCTCAAGTCGCGAAGGATTCCCGTCACTTCGTCCGCCTCAGACTGCGCTTCGTCGGCGGGAGTGTAACCAGCGGTCGGATCATCCGGATCCGCAAGGTCGAGACCGATGCGGCCCCGATCCGGTTCGACTCGGCTCACGATGACATCGATGGGCTGCTTGGCCTCGAAAGCGATGGGTGGATCGCCGTTCTCTTGACGTTGCTCGTTGTGCCGCTCAATCCTCGAGATATGAAGCAGGCCGTCGATCCCGCCGAGGTCGACGAAGCACCCAAAGTCGGTCACGCGCGCGACCGTGCCGGAGAGACGCTGCCCTTCACGGAACGATGAGATGTGGCGCTCTGTTTTTTGCTTCTGTCGACGATCGAGTACGGTGCGCAAGCTGAGGGTCATCTCACCCTTCCGAACATCAGTCACGACTCCGGCGACGTTCTTCCTCAGAAGCTTGCCCGGCTCTCTGAGTACCCCAGCGGGCAATTGGGAAGCGGGGAAGAACCCAGCCACCTCGCCACAGCGAATCCGGAGACCCGGCTTCCCTGCTTCAACGACCGCCCCCACCACGAACATTCCGGGACGAACCTTGCTCACGTCCACCTCGGTGGCCGGAGTCTTCTTCGTCAGAATCGCCACTCCGGCCGCCGGGTCATCGATCAGGTAGAGTCCCTCGATGGCATCGCCGACCGTCGGCAAAGAAGTGAAGTCGGTCGTCGGAATGACCGCCTTGCCGCCGCCAGTGACCTCGAGTTGGACATCCTCGCCATCGATACCGGACACGGTCCCTTGGACCGGTTCTCCTGGGACCCGGATCGGCGAATCGCCCGGTCGGGTCTGGCTGGTGGGGCGAACGAGGATGCGTTGTGGTTTCATTGCTGGATCTCCCATCGGACGGTCCTCCCACATCGCCCTCTTCTGGCAGTAGCGGCGCGCGAGAGGAGGGGCAAGGTCGGAATCTGCTTTGTTTTCGACGCGTCGAGTGTAACCGAGGGCCGACAGGGGGGGATAGCGGACCTGAGGAGAACACGGCGGATGCGAAAGAACATCTGCGATAAAAAGAGTGTGCCGGTTCCGGACCCGCGCACCAAGCAACCCGTTCTCGTGGGGAAAAATGTGGGGCCGCCAGGACTCGAACCTGAAACCGATGCGTTATGAGCGCACTGCTCTAACCGATTGAGCTACGGCCCCCCAGAAATGCTCCGGGGAACAGCGTACCGATATCAGGCGTGGGTTCAGAGGGAATTTGATCGGCAGGGAGTTCGCCGAGGAAGGGTTCTTCCGTCGGAAGCGCGATCTCCATCTGGGCAGCAGCTTGAGAGCGCGAGGGAAGAATCGCCTCACGCTCCGATCTTGCCCCCGGACTGAGGTTCGACGGTGGGAGTCTTATCAGGTTTTGGTCGTCCACCGGGCTCCGGGGCGCAGTCAGGCTCACACGGTGGGTCCTCGAGCTCATCCCCGCGGCTCCCCTCTGGACGCGTTCCGATCGGGACCCGCAGAGTGCGTGCAACGATCCGGTGATTCTCCATACGAGCGACCGTGACCGTCAGGTGACGCCCGATCTCGCCGTACTCGACCACCTCACGGAACCAGAGCAGATCCTCCGGACGGCGCAGAAACCGCTGATCAATCTTTTGGATCACATCGTCGACGCGAAGGCCTGCCGTCTCCGCCGCGCCTCCCAATGTGAGCTTCCGCACCCGAGCACCCGCCCCGATGTGAGAGTTTTCGGCCAGAGCCGGATGGTGGAACTGAAAAGTGGCTCCGAGCGCGCCCCGCTTCATCACTCCATCTTTGCGAAGTTGAAACACGATCCGTTGCAGGAGATCCGCCGGGATCGCGACCGAGCGCCCCAACGGCCCCCCGTCGCGAGGAGTGGTCACCTTGCAGGCGCCCAGTCCCCCCCACTCCGGACGACCCGCCTTTTCGTACGCGGTCTCCGAATCAGCCCCGACGCCGGTTCCAGAGGCACGCCCCTCTTGGACCCCCTCGGGCGCACGCCCAGTCTCGGGAGAGTCCCCGACCCCACGCGGCTGCGCGAGCGAGAACGCAAGAATTCCAACCAACTCCCCCTCCGGGTTCGCGAGCATTCCGCCGACGTCTCCCGGTTGCGCTTCGATCGAAGTCACGATTCCGCGAGGGAACGAGGCCGAACCGTGCTCGACGCCTCGCGCGGGGTGCGCAATGTAACCGAGAGCAAATCCGTCGGCGCCAACGGAAACGACCGTCGCACCTTGTTGCGGCGTGCCCTTCGCGAAGCGGACGGGACGCAGCTTTTTGGGCGGATGGAGGAGGGAGAGTAGTGTAATCCCAGTTTCAGGATCGGTCGCATCGAGGGAACCCACGTAGAGCTCCCCGTTGTGCAGCTCGACCTCGATGGTCAACGATTCGGATGGGTCCAGGTCGTACTCCCACGGGCGAGCTGAAATCACGGTGATGATCTCTCCGTCGCGGTTGCTGACGAGTCCGGAGGCGCGGTAGAGAACGCGTCGAACCCGATGCAGGCCGCCGGTCGTTCCGGTCTGAGACCCCTTCTCCTTCACACTCGAGTCGTCTTTCTCGGGGGGGGGGGTCGCTTCTGAAACGGCGATCACCTGCACCGACACGACGGAGGGCTTCACCTTCTTTGCGAGGCGTTGGAGATCACGATCAAACTGACCGAGGCCATCCTGCTCAGCGCCGGGCTCCGCCCGCACAGCAGAGGCAGAGAGGGTGACCATTCCAAGGAGGAGCACGAGCGCAACCAGCGTTGCGATCGGTCGGGCCGTGGAAGACAGGGCCTTGCCGCGCTCTCTCGAGAGAGGTCTGAAGAGTTTCCCGGGGCTGAATCGCATCAGAATTTGATCTCCGTCACATCACCGAGGGGAGAGTTCCCCGACGGAATGAACTCGCAGGGAAGGTACTGTGAAGCATATCCGAGGAGGTACTCGTCGGCGTCACCTGACGCGACTGAGGACGCTGCGCGTAAGGATGCGCTCACGCCCGCGAACGACCGATCGGTCAGAGCCGCCTCGCCCCTGTGGAACCCGTTCCCCGGGAACGAGAGCACGTTCACGAACACGACCACGAGCAAGGCGCTCACCGATCCGACGAGCCATTGGCGACGAACTCGACGCTCCCGCATCCGCACAGGCGGGCGCTCTTCTCTGACCGCAGCCAGAACTGAGGGGAGAAACAACGGGTCTGCGCCCGCGGAGGACGCGCCCAATCCGCCAAGGCCGGATAGAGCAGCGAGAGGCGCGCTCAACGCTCCCCCCTCAAACTCGCGGCGGCACTCCCCACAGCGTTCGAGGTGGACCCGTTGGGAGCTGCTCAGGGGGAGCTCATCGCAGCGAGTTTCGAGGCTTTGGGTACGCGCTCGAGCCGCAAACATCTCGCGCTCGAAGGTGTCGCAGCTCAGATGCAACCCGCGCGGCACAACGGAGGACGACCCGCCTGGAGGTTCATCCCCAGCGGCGTTCTTGCTGTCTGGCCATCGCGGTTCGATCGACATTGCACTCTCTCGTGAAAAGACGTGAAAAGACACGCACCGAAGCGTTCAGTTCCAGTTCAGCTCAGTTCCAGTTCAGCTCAGTTCCAGTTCAGCTCAGTTCTAGTTCAGCTCAGTTCGCGCACATTCAGCGAGAATCAGAATCGAGGTCGTCGTCCGCAGTCACGGGCCCGCCGATCACGTCGTAACCCGCCGCCTCCCAGGATTCCCGAAAGATCTGACGAGCGCGATGGAGACGCCAGCGAACGGTCGCGTGGTTCGAGCCCGAGATCTCAGAGATCTCTTTCGAGGTGAATCCTTCGAGGTCGCGGAGGACCAAGAGAACCCGGTACTTGTCAGGCAACTCGGAAAGGATCGTCGACACCTGCCGGCGGAGATCGAGAATCTCCAGCGGCGATGAGGGATCCTCGGGGCTTGCCATCGGCTCCAAGGCTCGCTGCCTGAGAAGCTCCTGTACTCGCTTTCGACGCCGAGTCCGGTCGATCGCTAGGTGCACGAGGATCCGGTAAAACCAGGTGTAAAACCGGTGCGTCGGATCGTAGCGGTGCAAGTTGCGATAGACGCGCAGGAAACCCTCTTGAGCGACATCCCGCGCGGTTTCCTCGTTCAGTACGAAGTTGCGAGCGATCGCGATGGCCCGGTCTTGGTACTTCTGGACCAAAGATCCGAAAGCGGCCTCATCCCCGTACCTCGCCTGCTCGATCCATTTTCGGTCCTCGGCCGCGGAGGCCTCGGCCGCCCGAGATTGGAGAACGGCGTCTGGGCGGGAGGAAGCGTCCTTTTGGAAGGAATCTGCGGGTAAGGACGAGTCAGCGCGTCGGACCATGAAACTCCATCCGTTGGAGCGAAAGGGATCCGATCTACGGTAAGAAACCGGAGACGAACCGGTGGCGGGACGAGCGCCCATATTAGTCTCTTGTAAGACCTAGGTCTACGTCGACCAGAAGGGGCCTACCGAGACGAGGGTTCACTGGGGGCGCTCGGAGGCGCGACTGGGCGCATTCGAGGCTCGACGCTTCCCACCGCTCCGAGGATCACGGAGGCGACAAACCGTCGATCTGGCTCTGCCAAGCCGGGGAAGAACGGGATCGCGAGGCCTCGATCCGAGAGCCCCCGGGTCGCCGGAAGGTCGCTGGGAACCCGCGAAGCCGAGTCATAGGGGGGGAACCGATCGATTCCTGGGAAGTACGGAGCGGAATCGATCCCCCTCCCGTCCAGGGAGGCAGCGACCCGATCCCGTGTGGATCGGTTCTCGAGGAAGATGGGAAATGCGAACCAGCTCCGACGATCCCCTGCCGGCACCGGCGGGAGCGTCTCGATCCCGGGGTGAGCACTGAAGTCCGCGATGTAACGCGCGGCAAGATGATCGCGCCGCTCGATCCACCGATCGACCCGCTCGATCTGCGCGAGGCCGAGTGCGGCTTGCAGCTCGGTGATCCGAAAGTTGAATCCCTCCCCCGCGAACTCGAGGCCCGTAGAGGTGCGCCCTTGATTCCGCATCCGACGGACCGCCTCAATGACCTCCCCGTGAGGCGAAACGACGAGCCCCCCCTCGCCGAGCGTCATCTGCTTATTCGGGTAGAAAGCGAAGGTCCCGGCCGATCCGATCGTGCCGACTGATCGACCACAGCGTTCGGAGCCGAGCGCCTCGCAAGCATCTTCGATGACCGGGATCTGGCGCTCGGAAGCCCAGGCGACGATCTCGTCGACGGGGGCGGGAGTTCCGAAAATGTGGACGGGAACAATCGCGCGGACAGCGGGGTGGAATGCACGGATCACCGAATCGAGGGTCAAACAGCCGGTTTTCGGGTGAACATCGGCAAACCGAGGTGTTGCCCCCGCCAACGCGATGGCGTGAGCGGTGGCGACAAAGCCGTAGCTCGGCGTGATGACCTCTCCCCCCTCGACACCGAGCGCGCGCAGGGAGAGGTAGAGAGCGGCAGTGCCGCTGGAAACCAGGGCGGCGGGCATCCCGAAGCGCGACTCGAAGCGTTCTTCGAGCTCACGGGTCTTCGGCCCGAGCGCCAGAGTCGTCCCCTCGAGAACCTGGAGAACCGAGTCTCGATCGACGCCCTCGATCGTGGGACGTGAGAGTGGAATGCGACCCGACGAGCTCGGCTGAAGCACGACCTGCACCCTCTCAGAGGCTAAAAGGGGGCGACGAAGCACCCGCTCTGCTGCTCCACCGCTCAGGCAGACGCGGGGTCGGTCCCACCGGTACGGGCTGCGGGAGGTGATGCAGAAGAAGTCCCGGTCCCACCGGCGGGAGGATCGTCCTTCTGGAGCTTCTCCTTCATCATCCGGCCGGCCTTGAACTTCACGGTGATCTTTTCGGGCACGCTAATCTTGTCCCCAGTGCGGGGATTGCGGGCCACACGAGGAGCCTTCGCCTTCGGCTCGAAGACCCCGAAGTCGCGAAATTCCAAGCGGTTGCCGTTCGCCAGCTCATCGATGATCCGGTCCAGGAAGCACTGAATGACTTCCTTCGCCTTCTGCTGCTGTACGTTCGTTTCTTCGGCAATCGCCTGCACGAGGTCTCGCTTGGTGACGGTCCTCATGAAGGGAACCCTTCCTTCTGCACCACTCGCCCCTCCTTCTTCACGTTGAAGGGTGCGATCGGGGTCGTAGACCTGGAGCCTCTGGCTGGTCGGTGCGCTCGGAGTCGGCGTGTGACTCCAGCGCGTGAACATGACCAGAAGCACCGGCGAGGAACCGTTCCTCACCGAGCCAGGAGCGTGGAATGTACCTGGTCCTCCGATGGGTATCGGCAGACTCGGGCAATTGCCTTAGATCCTAGTAGCGGTGAGAGTTACGGTTCAGCGACGGTAACACGTCCCCCACGAGCCTTCAACCGCGCCGGGAAGAAATCCGAGACCCCCGAATTCCCGTACCATTCGACCAGATGGAGAGTTAACGCACTTCAGCCGCGGTTTGTGCGGCGCGTGCTCTGGGGCAGCCAAATGTGTAAAAAAAATCTGCCAAAAAGGGGCGGGGAGAGAGCCCTCTCGCACGAATGACAGCCGACACCCCCCACCACAGACCAGGCGGCGTTGCTTCTCGGAGAGTGGGGAATCACTGGCAGCCGAGGCTCGGGCAGAGTTTCCGAGCCAGGCGGCCCCGGTCGAGTCTCTAGATCACGACCTCGAGCGAGCTCACGGGATCGAGGAAGGGGCGATCCTCTTCGTGGGAGATGGTCCCGAGGAAGATGAGGACGCTATTCGGCTGACGGTGGAGCTCGCGGTAGGCCTCATCGCGATCGGAGGTGCGGTAAATCACCCGCCCGTGGGTGATCGAACCATCATCGGCGAAACGACAGGAGTCGAGAAGGACCCATTGGCTCGGGAACTGGCGCGTGATCTCCGTCAGAGATTGCTGCGTTGCGTGGGACGCTGAACTCATACCGTCACTCCTTTCGGGACGCTCCTCGAAGCACGCACGGCATGAAGCACGCACGCGGCAACTAGAGCGAGACCGCTCGCGGGGGGGCCGCAAAGGAAGGCGGGCAGCTCTTCGCACACCTCCCCCCCATGTCCCTCATTGTGTCGATCGAGCCAGAGGCATCCAGGACTTTCTTCTGTCCCCATCGGGAGTTGCGACAGTCGCCCCCGGTTGAATCCCCGTTTTGGACCTCACATCGACGAAGAGCGGCAGAAGAGTCCCGCGCGAGAGCTGAGCGTCACGCGAAAACTGTCCTTCGGTACACCTGGGGTGCCTACTCAGCGACAGCCTTGGTCGGCTTCTTCTTCACAGTAGACTCGGTGTTTTTGCGTTTTTGAGCGCTTTGTACATAGCCGAGTTCTTTGACGATCGTGAGGATCTCCGTCCACGAGGGATAGAGTTTGCCCTTTTCCTTCTTGTACTTCTCGATCGCTTGCACGAACTCAAGCTCGTCTCGGGAGAGCGGATTCGCCATCGTACCTCCAAGTGGGGATGCAGTCCGTCGCGCTCGGTCCGCACAAGCGGGGCCGCCTTGCGGCAACCGAGATCAGCGACTCCCCATTATCGGCTGCCCGACCCGTCCTTCTTGATACCTGCCCCCGTTGGAGCCTGCTCGGCGCCTTCGCCTTCCGCTTGCTTCACGCCTCGGAGGCGCGCGCGCCACGCTCGGTCCAGCTCGACCGGAGAGCTCCCGTAGACCTCGGTGAACGCGGCTGCCGCCTGAGTCCCTCGCGAGATACGCCGCACCACCAGATCGAGCCTGAAGCGGCCGTGCTGGGTCTCCAGGTCTTTGAGAAACAAGTACGAATGAAGGTAGAGCCCGGCCCAGGTCTCCGGGCGGGGAGCTTGAATCGCGCTCTCGCGCGCGAGAATCCCGACCTCCGCCGAACTCCCACCTGATTCCCGGAAGCGCTCGTCCCAATCGGCCCGTGCCCCGCCATCGACCATTTGCGCGAGCCCCTCGTCGAGCCATTTGGGGAGTGGCGCCGGGAGCCGATGGAGAAGCAAGTGAGCAGTCTCGTGCCGGATCACCTGGTCGAGTGTCAGCCCTCCCGCCTTCAACTCCTCCGGGAACGCGATGCGAATGCGACCGTCAAACGCGCCCCCGACTTCCTCGGCGAATCCGGTCCTCCGCGAGAATTCCCCGGGAGGATAGAGGATCACCTCGACCCCTCGGGGCGGGTCCCCGCCCCAGCGACGCTCGAGCTCTTCACAGATGGCATCGAGCTTGCCGAGCACCCTTCGCCCCTCATCGAGGGAGAGTTCAGCGGGCACGTACACCCGGAAGCGAGCGCTGCCGAGCGGGCGCCCACCCGAGATCGTCTCCTGGTCATGCCGGAGTCTGCGCAGCCGTCGAGTCACTGCGCCATCGCCGGGGCGGAGCGAGGCCGCCTTCTCGAGAGCCTCGATCGCCGCAGCGGTCTTCCCTCTCTGGTCGCGTACCACTCCGAGGAGTTTCCAAGAACGCACCGCCGTCGGATCGCGCTCGACCGCGGTCCTCAGCGCGCGCTCCGCCTCAGGGAGTCGGTTACGACGGAGGGCGCAGAGTGCGATCAGCTCGTGGGTCTGGGCATCCCCTTCCCAGTGCAGAAGCGCCTTCTGCAAGAGTTGGGAGGCGTTTTCCAATTCGCGCGAGTCCGAGCCGGAAGCGGCGTCCAGAATCTGCGAAGCGAGCCCGACGTAAGAGCGCCCCAGATTGACTCGGATCGTTTTCTCTTCGGGAGCCAGCTTCAACGCGGCCTCGAACTTTTCGAGTGCCCGTCGAAACTCCCCCCTTTCGTAGAACGACACACCCGCGCGATGGAGATCAGAGACATCGTCCCCGTAGACGTGGCCTGAAACCGTAGCGAACACGAAGAGCGCGACGAATGTAGCGAACATCAGGGTCGCTCGGTCGCCGCGCCTAGGAGTCTGTTGAAAAAGTGCTTTCGAATAGAGAGGGCGAGATTTCGAGTCCAGTACCCCCGGCCAAACTCGACTTACGACCGGTACGACGTCGTTTGGCCGGGGGCACTGGGCGAAGGAAGCTGGGCCTCTCGATCGAAATGATTTTTTCAACAGGCTGCTGAGGTTGCAAGGACTCAAGGAGCTACCGAGCGCGAGGGATCATCGTCGGGGGTCGAGGGAGCCGGGGTCGAGGGAGCAGCCTCGGGTGGGAAGCGTCGAACGGGCGGATGCGCCTCGACAGGAATGCGACTCGCCGGCGTGTCGGTGGAGCTCGGCGAAGCCGCCGCACTGTCCACTTTCGAACGGTCCGAGGCAGGGACCGCCGGCGCCCCATCGGGGGCCACTTCTTTCGAGGCCACTTCCTTCGAGTCAGTGGCTGAACTGGCGGGGGCCGGCGTTGTGCGGGCGGGGGCGGAAGCAGCCCGCTCTTCGACGGCTGGGGGGATGATCGCTGGGGGCGGCGCGACACTCGATTCGGCCGCGGGAACCACCTGAGATACTTCAGTTTCTGACGGCGAAGGATCGATCGCCTGCGCGTCGGGCGCTGGGGCCTCGGGCCCTGGCGAGTCCGGCGCTGGGGCCTCGGGCCCTGGCGAGTCCGGCGCTGGGGCCTCGGGCCCTGGCGAGTCTGTGGGAGTCAGAGCGATGACGGTTTTCTCGATCGGCTCCGCCGCAGCTTCCCCCTGAGTTTCAGCCAGCGGCGCGAGGACGGCAGGGGGCGCGACCTCTTCCGTCTCGAATTCCTCCATCGCTGGGGATGCCACATCGGATTCCTCGAGGGGAGGTTCGCCAACGACGGTGGCCTCAGCGCTCGTTTCGTCCAGAAGTCGAGACTCGATCGCTTCAGCCTCCGCCTGGGCTGCGGCCACTTGGGCGACCGCAGCCGCCGCTCGGGCGACCGCGGCCAGCCGGGCAGATTTTGCCGTCGCGACCGCTTCAGCACTCGGTGTCGCTAACTCGATTCGGGTCGCGATCTCATCGCAGACCTTCCGAAACTCCTCTGCTGCTGGGGTGTCTCCCGCGTAGGCGAAGATCGACATCCCATGGCTCGGAGCTTCGGCAACCTTCACGCGCTTGGTAAGCCAGTTCTCGGTCACCATGCCAGGGACGTGTCCCTCGAGCTCGCCGATCACATCGCGGCCGAGGTTCGTGCGGAGATCGACCAGGGTCGGCACAACCACACGCCACTGGAGCGTCGGATGCAGGCGAGAGCGGACCAAATCGATGACGCGCATCAGCTGCGCCATCCCCAAGAGGGCGAAGAACTCCGCCTGCACCGGGACCACCACTTCATCAACCGCGGCGAGAGCATTCAGAGACAAGAGCCCTAGGCTCGGAGGGCAATCGATGAGGACGACGTCGTAGGTGTTCTCCTCGAGGAACGCGACCAGCTTGTCGCGCAGGATGACCTCGCGACCGACCTCTTGCCCGAGCTCCCACTCCGCAGCAGAGAGATCGATATGACTCGGAATCAGGTCGAGCGATTCCTCGGGGAGGGCCTGCACCGATTCTGCGAAGGAGCATTCGCCGCGAAGAATCCGGTAGATGTTGTGTTCGTCCCGCTTCTCTTCGTCGATTCCCGTGTGGAAGTGCAGCGTGAGGTGCGCCTGCGGATCGAGATCAATGAGGAGCACGCGATGCCCCTTTCGACCCCACCACGCGCCGGCGTTGGCAACGAGCGTGGTCTTGCCGACCCCGCCCTTCTGATTGATGAACGCAATGGAATGGGACATTCAGTTCCTCCGGAGGAGTATCGTAGGCAGGCCGTACGAGGGCGGCAAGGCGACGGGGAAGATCCTGTCGCTTCGCGGGCACTCCCCCCACACGAAACCACGGCGAGGTCCCGATGACGATCGATCCCGACCGATTCAGAATGTTGGCACAGATCGCCGCACGCATAGCAGATCCCGCGTCTCGAGCCGTATCCGAGTCGATTGAGGTGGCTCGAGCGGCCGGATTCTCGACGGAGATGATTGCCGAAACGATCCTCCAAGGAATCCCCTATTCCGGGTTTCCAGGCGCGGTCGAAGCGCTCGGCGCCCTCCGAGGAGGTGCGTCGGGAACGTGTGAGAAGAATCAATCGACCCCAGCAGGCGAACCGAACGCTCGCCAGCAGAAGCACGACGACCCCCCGCCCGCGTTCGTCGCCGTGTATCGCGAAGGGAGCGATGCGGTGCGCTCTGCGCTGCGAGCGCGACACCCAGACCTCGAACGGTGGATCCTCGATTTTGCCTACGGGGAGGTGATGGGGCGAGGAATCCTCACTCTCGCCGAGCTCGAGGGGCTCGCGGTCGCCTCTCTCCTCGCCCAACGCCGAAAGACTCCGCTCCACTCCCACCTGCGCGGCGCGCTCAGAAACGGCTGGAGCGCGGAGGCTCTCTCCACGCTCCTTCGACACTTGGAGCCCGAGGCGGACCCCGAGATCCTGGCATTCGCGCGCGCCGTCGTCGCTCGAGAAGGCCATGTCGCCCGAGAAGGCCATGTCGCCCGAGAAGACCATGTCAGCAGAGAAAGACCTGTCGCTGAAGGAAGCGAAGAGAGCTGAGCGTCAACGGATCGAGCGCGCTCAGAACCTCAGGTGCTCCTCGATACCTCTCGCCACCCGATCGCAAGCTTCGGGACTCGGAACGAGCGAGAGTCGGACAAACGCATCCTCAGGAGCTTCAGGGGTCGGATCGGAGCGTAGGATCGACGACGGGATCGTTACCGCGGCAATCTCGGGGTGCAGCAACTTTTCCGCAAACTCGATCGAACTCATTCCCGCGGGCGCCTTCTGCCAAATGTAAAGAGTCGCCTCCGGCTCGCAGCGCGGGCACCCCGCCTTCTCGAACGCGTCGACCAATCGATCGCGCAACCCACGGTAGTGATCGCGGAACCCTGCGACGTGCGTCTCGTCGGAGAGCGCAGCGATCCCCGCCTCTTGGATGAAGAACGGGGTTCCCGAATCGACGTTGGTCTTCACCTTCTCGAACTGCTTCACGATCTGCGTGTCCCCGGCGACCCACCCAATCCGGTAACCGGTCATCGCGGAGCGCTTCGAGAGCGATTGGAAGACGACCACCCCTTCGCGACCAAACTCGAGAGCGGTGTGCGGCGGCTCACCGAAGTAGATCTCGGAGTACGCCTCATCGCTCGCCGCGATGATGTTGCGCTCGCGGCACCAGGTGATCCAGCGCTCGAGGTACTCCGCACTCGCTACCTTGCCGGTCGGGCTGTTCGGATGGGTGAGCCAGCAGATGCGCGCCTTCTCGGCGACGGAATCCGGGATCGCATCCAGATCGGGAAGGAAATCGTTCGAGGCGAGAATCGGCATCGCGTGCACGGTTCCCTCAGCGAAGAGTGTTCCCCGGGCGTACGGCGGATAGCCGGGGTCGGGGACCAGGACGACGTCGCCGGGGTCGAGAATCGCTTCAGGAAAGTTGAAGATCGCTTCCTTCGATCCGATCGAGGAGCAGATCTCGGCATCGGGGTCGAGCTCGATCCCGAATCGCGATTGAGTCCACTCTGCGATGGCGGTTCGAAATCCTTGAGTGCCGCGGTACGGAGGGTACCCCGACGAAGAGTGGCGCTCGATTCCCTCTGCACACGCTCGGCGGATCAACGCGGGGGTTGGAAGGGTCGGATCCCCGACGCCGAAGTCCACCGGCTTCCGCCCTTGGGCCGTGAGCTCGGCGACTTTGTCTTGGATCGCGGCGAAGGCGTAGGTGGTGAGCTGGTTCAGACGAGCGGAGCCGCGCGACATGGGATCCTCGTTCCTTGAGTGAATGGTCCGGGAGTCGAGATGGAAGCTGCTCGAGGGGCACAGTGTCGAGAGGCGCCGCCCCGAGGGCAAGCGAAGTCGCGAGGGTGGCCTCAGTCCGTCCTCGAAAGGGTTCCTCGCGCGCGCCGGAGCCCATGGAGGGCATGGGCGCCATCCCCGAACCAGAGCTCCCATCGGGACGGGTCCTCGGTTCGCCACCGCGGCACGATAGTTCCCGCGGGATCAATCGTCGTCAGGCGCAGGTCGAGAAGGTGCTCGACCCGTTCGATCTCGCGACGGAGCGCCGCCCGGATCTCGGTGCGACGGGAAGGAAGCGCGGCGTCGGCCAAGGAGAGCGTCTCGAGGGCATGACCGTGCAGCTTCAGCTTCGAGTCCACCACATGTCGCGCCACCACGGTCTTTGATATCCCGGCCGCGAGGGCACGCTGCTCCTCCCGTACTCGAAATGCCTCTTCCGCCTCGAGTCGGGCGATGAGGACGTCGACCCGGGCACCGACCCGCGCGCTTTCGACAGGAGGCAGGACTCCAGTGCCGAGCGCAGTGACGACCGCCTGAAGAAGATGCTGTCCACCGCACGTCGTCGCATAGATCCCCGCGACCGCGGGCCCTTGTTCCGCAGAGGGGCGCACGAACTCCCCTTCGGCCGCAAGTGCATCCTCGACCACCCGGTCGAATGCTTCGACCACCGAGAGGGTCTCCACGGCGAGCCGTTCCAAGGTCCACCGTTCACCGCCGGTGGGCTCGCCTGATTCCGCCCCGAGGATCGACTCCTTCGAGATCGAGAACTCGGAGCGTCCCGCCAGCGATGAGAGACCCTGCAAAAGCCAGGCGACATCGTTCCACCCGCGAAACTCCGTGGGCGGTTCGAACCTCGCCAGCGCGGACCGAGCGAGCAACGCGAGCTCGGGAGGGGTCGGGGACTCGGGGGACTCGATCGTAATCTCCGCGAGGACCTTGAGCACAAGATCGGGGTGCTGCTCGCCGCGCCCGTCGGGCAAGTGGAGGGGGAATGAGGGGGAAACCGACCGATCGAGGAGCCAAGTATCGAAGAGATTCGCCCGCCAAACTTCGCGTAACTCCCTCCCCCCGTCGTCACCCCCGTCCGGGATGGCCAAGAGGAGGTGGGCGATGAGCCAGGGGTCGGGGAGGGTCCCTTCTCGATTTGCCTCCTCGAGGAGCCGCGCAAACGTCTCACTCTCCCGATGCGATGCCTCTTCTTCCCCAGGCTCAGGTCCGAAGACGAGCAGCGCTGCGATGGAGAGAGCACCGATGAGAGACAAGGCGAGCATTCGGGACAAGTTTCCTCCTCGGAGGCTGTCGGGAAACTCATTCCGACCGCCACCTTCGTGAGTGAGAGCATACCAGCCGACCGAAAAACTGCTGCCACCCTCGAGCGAACCGGGAGATCCCGCCCTCACCTCCCCCGGTGGCCTTGTCCCTCGATGGCCCCGCGGCTACCTTCCTCCCGTTCGACTCGTCCGAGTCGTCCCTGCGAGCGATGAAAATCGCCAACACGGCGCTGGAACAAACAGGAGGAACGACGGTGGACCGCTTTCCCATCCCGCTCGGATTCGCTTCCCTCCCCGTGCTGGAGGAGACGATTCTCTTCCTCCTTTGCGCCGTTCTCGTGTCGGTGGTCGCCAAGCGCCTGAAGGTTCCCTACACGATCGGACTCGTGGTGATGGGCCTCATGGTCGGGTTCATCCGGCAACATGGGGACTTCTTTCAGGGTGAAGGTCACTTTCAGCTCACCGATCGAATGATCCTCCTCGTGTTCCTTCCCCCCCTCCTCTTCGAGGGTGCGATGAACATCCGCTGGGAGAAGCTCTGGTCGAACAGGGGGGTGATCCTGACGCTGGCCTTCGTCGGAACCCTCGGCTCGGTCCTCATGATCGCTGCCGCCTCGCGGGTTCTGGTCGGCTGGGAGTGGGAGTACGCGCTCCTGCTGGGCGTGATCATCTCCCCGACCGACCCGGTCAGCGTCCTCGCGATCTTCCGCGAGCAAGGGGTTCCCAAGGGACTCGCGGTTCTCGTGGAAGGAGAGTCGCTCTTCAACGACGGGTTGAGCGTCGTCCTCTATCTCTTGCTCCTGCGCGGAATCGCCGGGGGGTGGGAGGTGATCCAGCCGGGGGCAGAGATCCTCACTCTCGGCTGGATGGTGTGCGGCGGATTTCTGGTGGGGACGGTCCTCGGGGTGGTCGGCAACCGGCTGCTCGGGAAGATCGACGATCACTTGGTCGAAGTTCTGATCTCGGTCGTCCTCGCCTACGGCAGCTACCTCCTCGCGGAGCACCTTCACTGCTCAGGAGTGATCGCAGTCGTCTTCGCGGGACTCCTCTTTGGAAACGTCGGTCGCGCGAACTCGATGTCCCCCACCACACTGATCACCGTAAATCTCAGTTGGGAGGTCTTTGCGTTCCTCGCGAACTCTCTGGTGTTCCTCGCGATGGGCTTCGTCGTCGAGCTCGACAAACTGATCGAGAAGTCCGGTTGGATCCTCGCGATCTTCGGGGCGATGATTCTCGCCCGCGCGCTCCTCACCTACGGAATCGCCGGAATCGATCTCTGGCTCCGCGGCACGTATCCGAAGAGCTGGCTCCATATTCTCAACTGGGGTGGCTTGAAGGGAACGATCCCGGTCGCGCTCGCACTCGGGATCGGCTCGGTTCCCGGCCTCGAGGACGAGAGTTCGACCATTCAGTCGGTCACCTTCGGGGTGGTTCTCCTCTCCCTACTCCTCCAAGGACTGACGATGGCCCCCTTGCTGTCGAGACTGGGCCTCGGGAAGTCCACGCCGGAGCGCGAGCGATGGGAAGGGGTTCATGCGCGAGCGATCGCGATCGACGCCGCGATCACTGAGCTCGGGAGTATCTCTGACCGCGGCGAATGGTCGAGCGAGCAGATCGAAGCGCTGCTCGAGGATCTCCAACACGCGCGCTCGAACACAGCCCGCGAACTCTCGGCAGTCCTCGAAGCTCACCCAGAGCTCGCCGCGGCAAAGGACCGCGAAATCTACCGGCAGCTCCTCCTTCGCCAGCGGGTGGCACTCGACACCGCCGAACGCGAGGGTTTCCTCGGAGAGCATGCGGCGAACCATGTGCGCGGAGCGATCGATGCTCTGCTCGCCGATGACGCCCGGCTCCCGAGCCCTGAACCTCTCGGCCGCGCCGAATCTCCCCTGTCATGAGCGCGGCAATTGCGTCGGAGAGGGAATGGATCGAACGATTCATCCAGCCGCGGACCGAACCACCGAGCGCCGATGGCACCTGGCTCGGACCGGGAGACGATGCTGCGCTCCTGGCCATCCCAGAAGGGGAAGTGAGCGTTCTCACCGTCGACGGGTTGGTCGAGGGAACACACTTTCTCGATCACTGGCTCACCGACGCCGAATTGGCCGCGCGACTGATCGCGGTGACGGTCAGTGACCTCGCTGCGATGGGGGCGACTCCGCTCGGGGTTCTGCTCTCCTTCGAGACTCCGTCCCTCCCCGGGCGACTCGGGGAGGACTTCTTCAGCGGACTCGATCATGCGATGCCGCGAGCCGGCCGGTTGATCGGCGGGAACATCGTCCGGAACCAGGGCGGACTCGCCCTCACAGCGACTGCGATCGGCAGCGTCCGCCCCGAACGGGCGCTCCGCCGCGATCGCGCCCTCTCCGGACAGACGATTGCGGTGTCAGGCGTGCCGGGTCGTGCCGGTTGGATCCGCGAGCGTATCGCGAGCGGCGAGACCCTCAGCAAAGCGGATCGGAGTCCCTGGGCCTATCCCCCCGATTGCACTCTCCTCGGGCGCGCGCTCGCAGAGCAGGGAGTTCGCGCGGCGATCGACACTTCCGACGGTCTTCTCCGCGATCTCTCCACCTTGCTCGAGGCGAGTGGGCTCGGCGCCGATCTCGCGCTCGACTCCCTCGCACTCGCGGCCAGAAAGGCGGGGTTCTCGATCGAGACTGCCCTCGGAGGCGGCGAGGACTACGGACTGTGCATCGTCGGAGAGCGGGAGCCGATAGAACGCGCGTTCGCCGCGTGCGCGTTGCCCGCACCCCTTTGGATCGGAGAGACGCGCAGCGCTCCTGGCCTCGCGATGAGCCTCGACGGCAAGGAGTTCCACGTGGATGCGCCGGGTTGGGATCCGTTCCGGCGGGAGTAGAAGTTAGCTCCCGGCTTCGCCCTTGTCAGCGAGATCCGCCCCGCCGACGGCCACATCCACAGTCCCGGTGACCTCAGGCTTCATCAGCGGGAACAGGACCACATCCCGGAGGTTCTCGACTCCGGTCGCGAGGGCTGCGAACCGATCGATCCCCATACCCCACCCCGAGATCGGCGGCATGCCGTACTCCATGGCGAGAAGATAATCCTCGTCCATCGGGTGCGCCTCATCATCGCCATCCGCGCGCGCTTGAGCCTGCTCCTCGAGGCGCCCGCGCTGATCGAGAGGGTCGACCAACTCGGAATATGCGTTGAGGATCTCCCAGCCGCGCACGACCAATTGGAAACGATCCGCGATGTCAGGATCTTCATCATTTCGTCGTGCAAGCGGCGACAAGTCGATGGGGTGCGAGGTGATGAAGGTCGGCTGGCGCAGCTTCGGCCGACAGACCTTCTTGTAGAGTTGATCGATCAGATTTCCGCGGCCGAGCTTTTCGATGCCGTCGAGCTGGAGTCCGCGAGCAGCGATCGCCGCGCGCAGAGCGTTGGCGTCGGTGTGCTCGCGGATGTCGATCCCGGCATGTTCAATGATCAGCTCACCGAGACTCCTCCGCGGCCACTCCGCACCGAAGTCGATCGTCTCGTCCTCGAACTCCACCTGCATCGTCCCGAGGACATCTTGGAGCGTGCCGCGAATCAGACGCTCGGTGAAGTTCATGTTGTCGACGTAGTTCCAGTAGGCGGCGTAGAACTCGAGCATGGTGAAGTCCTGGAGATGGGATGGATCGATCCCCTCGTTGCGGAAGACCCGCGCAAACTCATACACCTTGTCGAATCCGGCCACGATGCAGCGCTTGAGGTAGGTCTCCGGCGCAATCCGCATCACCATCGGCATATCGAGAGCCTTGTGATGAGTCTCGAACGGCGTCGCCATCGCACCCGAGGCCTTGGTGATCAGAACCGGCGTCTCGACCTCCTCGAATCCCTCGGCGTCGAGGAGTTCGCGCAATCGGCGCACCAGGCGACCGCGCAAGTGGAAGCGACGGCGCGACTCGGGGTCCATGATTAGATCGAGGTAGCGCTGGCGGTAACACGTCTCTTGATCGGCGATGGCGTGGTACTTCTCGGGGAGAGGGCGCAGCGCCTTGCCCAGGAAGGTCCAGGCATCGCCCTGGAGGGTGAGCTGCCCCTTCTGGGTCTTGAACAGTTCGCCATCGATCCCCACGAAATCACCGATGTCGACGAGCTTCAGGAACTGCTTGAAGGAGTCCTTGCCGACGCGGTCCTGCTGGAGCGCGCATTGAAAGCGGCCCTCGAGGTCTTGGAGGTCGAAGAATGTCAACTTGCCGAACTCGCGGCGGCTCACGATGCGACCGCACAGCTTGATGCCACTGTGCCCTTCTTCGAGCGCCCCCACCTCCGCGAGGGTGTGCGTCCGCTCGTGCCGTTCCGGGTAGGGAACGATCCCAGCTTCGCGCATGCGCCCGATCTTCTCGATCTTCACGGAGCGGATTCGCTCTTCGGTCACGGCACTCTCCCTCGTTCGGGTCAAACTCCTGGAATGGCGGGGAGTCTACGGGTGCCCCGGAGACGTGTCAAAGCAGGGTGGACACTCTCCTCGGAACTTGGCCCAGTTCAAGCGGCACAGTTCAAGGCGGGACCCGTTCCCCGAGGCAAAGCTCCTTATGCTGGATCCTCGAAGCCGGTTCCTCGAATCGGGGCCTGCGGTTACGATCATCCACCCACCCGGTCGCCGCGACTCGAACGTTCCGGAACTGCGCCCGCCCCTGGTTGCCTCTCGTATGGGGCGCTCTCGGCGGCGAGTTCCGGTCGTCCCCCGGAAAGGCTAGCGCGTTGATGCACGAGCGATCCCACCACTCCAATGGCGCGGGGAGTTCTTACCCGACCTTCTACGGGACCACGATCCTGTCGGTGCGCCGCAACGGTCGCGTCGCCATCGGCGGCGACGGCCAGGTCACCCTCGGTGATTGCGTTGTGAAGCACGACGCAAGCAAGATCCGCCGCATCGGACACGGTCGAGTGCTCGCTGGCTTCGCCGGAGCGGTCGGTGACTCTCTCGCCCTCATCGAGCGATTCGAGGAGAAGTTGCTCGCGCACGGCGGGAATCTCGTGCGCGCCGCGGGAGAACTCTCCCGCGATTGGCGCACCGACCGAGTGCTCCGTCGCCTCGAATCGATGCTGATCGCCGTCGACGAGGAGCACTCGCTCCTCTTGTCGGGAGGGGGCGAAGTGATCCAGCCCACCGATGGCGTGATTGCGATCGGCTCCGGGGGAAACTACGCTCGTGCGGCAGCTCTCGCGCTCCACAACTCCACCGATCTTCCCGCGGATGAAATTGTCCGCCGCTCACTCGAGATCGCGGGCGATATCTGCGTCTACACCAACCAGCAGCACCATATCGAGGTCCTCTGATGAACTCCCTCACTCCGCGCCAGGTCGTCGAGGCGCTGGACCGCTACATCGTCGGGCAGACCGACGCGAAGCGCGCGGTCGCAGTCTCCATTCGCAACCGTTGGCGCCGCCAACAACTCCCCGAGGCGATCCGGAAGGAGGTGATTCCGAAGAACATCATCCTGATCGGCTCGACCGGAGTCGGCAAAACCGAAATTGCCCGCCGGGTCGCTCAACTGATCGACGCGCCGTTCGTGAAAGTCGAAGCGAGTAAGTACACCGAGGTCGGCTACCACGGCCGAGACGTCGAATCGATGGTTCGCGACCTGGTCGAGGTCTCCCTCAATCTAGTGCGGTGCCGCGAGCTCGAACTGGTGAGCCGAAAAGCGGAGGAAGCGGCGGAGGAGCGCCTTCTCGACCAGCTGGTCCCCCCCACCGAGTCGGTCGAGGACGATGATCGGCAGCGGCGGGAACGTACCCGCGAGGCCTTCCGACACAAGCTGCGGACGGGCGAGCTCGATGATCGCACGGTCGAAATGCACATCGCCGATCGGCAAGGCCCCGGCTTCGATCTGTTTTCGCCGAGCGGACTCGAGCAATTCAGCATGGATCTCCCCGGCCTCTTCAAGAAGCTCGGGAAGGACCCGGGGAAGCCGCGACGCCTCACGATCCCCGAAGCGCGGACCGCGATTCGTCAGGAGGAGGCGGAGAAACTCCTCGACGATGACAAGGTGAACGCCGAGGCGGTCAGACTCGCAGAGGAAAGCGGAATCATCTTCATCGACGAGATCGACAAGGTGATCTCCACGGCAACGTCACGCCGCGAGGCGGGGGTCAGTCGCGAAGGGGTCCAACGTGATCTTCTCCCCATCGTCGAGGGCTCCGCGGTGACCACGCGCTACGGCGTGGTGCGCACCGATCACATCTTGTTCATCGCGGCGGGGGCATTCCAAGGGGCACAACCGAGCGACTTGCTCCCGGAGCTCCAGGGACGCTTCCCGGTCCGTGTGACCCTGAATGCCATCGGGCGCGACGACTTCCTGCGAATTCTCACCGAGCCGGAAAATGCGCTCCCCCGTCAGTACTCAGCACTGCTCGGGACCGACGGCGTAGCGGTCGAGTTCACTCCCGAAGGGCTGGGGCGGATCGCCGACATCGCATACGAGTTGAACCGGAGCCATGAGAACATCGGCGCCCGGCGCCTCTACACGATTTTCGAACGATTGCTCGAGCTCCCGCTCTTTCACGCCCCCGACGACCTGAAGGAGATCGGGAACAAGCTCAAGATCGACGGCCCGGCGGTTGACGTGGCCCTCAAGGAGTTGGTCGAGAGCAGGGACGAGCGGTCGTTCATCCTCTAGTCTCGGTTCCTCGCAGACGGCGGGGAAGAACCGGAGCACTACCGGTGACCACGCGGTGACACCGAGCCAGTGGAATGCGTGTGGGGCCAAAGAGTGCTCTCTCGAGAGTCGCCCAGCGGGGCGCGGTTCTACGGAAAGAACCCTCGGTCGTTACCACAGTTGGTATCGATGGTTGGTATCCACCTGGGGCCGTTGACTTTCGGAGGCGTGCGGGCTAGTTTCCGCGTCTTCGGGCTCCGCATTGGGTACCCGGGAGAGACGCTACCTGCTCCGTCTTGGGGGCTTTGGAGGTCTCACGTCTCGGAGCCATAGGAGGGAAGCCCCTCAACAGCTCGGGGACGGTTCCTGGGAGCGGGGACCCGTTTCGATCGACGAGAAGTTCATTTCGTCTTTTCGCGACTGTACTCCGTCCATATTGTTTGCTTTCAGACGCCGGCTCAGCTCCCCCCCATCGGGAAGAGCTGCGTGCGGTGAGAATCGATGCGGTCGGGCAGGAGCTCTCGCACAGCGAGGCTCGTTCCGAGCGCCTGCAACCATCACGAGCAGGAGGCTCGCATGCGTAAGTTCACCCGAATCTTCGTCCTCGCGCTCTGCCTCGGCGGACTCACCCTGGGCGCCTTCGGCTGCTCGGCGAGCGAGAAGAGCACCGCGAGTTCCCCGGCTACTGGAAGCGCGTCTTCCGGAAGATCGGCAGCGATTTCCACGAATTCCGGGTCGATTTCGACCGGGTGGTTTGGGATCTCGAGGATCGCCCCCTCGAAGACTACTAGGAGCTGACGGCGGCTCACCCGGTGAACCGTCCGACAGTCTCTCTTGAAAGAGCCCGCACTGCCCTGGGGATAGAGATCCTCGGGAACATGCGGGCTTTTTCACATCCAGACTGGAGCCATCCAGCCTGGAGCAAGCGAGTGGAGCCGGAGGGCGGAAAACGCGCTCAGACCTCGGTCTTCCGCGCCCTTCGCTCTCGATCCTCCGACGGCAGAGCATCCGCTGCGACGGCGGAGGCGAGCGCGGCGAGCAACTCCTCCCGCTCCTCGACCCGCCACCACTCGACCGGCATTTTCCTCACCCAGGTCAACTGGTTCCGGGCCAGACCGCGCGTGCGTACCTGGATATTGGGAATCTCCTCCTCTGGATCGCGGCCCTCTTTGAGAGCCTGACGAATTCGTTCGTAGCCGATCGATTGGGCGGCCGCCCGCGACCACGGGGGATCGTTCCGCGCGATCAGCCCCACCACTTCGTCCACCCACCCCGCTTCGAACATTCTGACGACACGCTCTTCGATGCGCCGATGAAGCTCAGCGCGGGGGCGAAAGACTCCGAGCAGCCAGGTGCGGGCAGGATCGAGGACCGGCGACCGGCGTCCCTGCCACACAGTCATCGTCTCGCCGGTCTGCTCGAACACCTCCAGAGCACGCAGGGTACGCCGCTGGTCCGTGGGGTGAATCCTTGCCCCAGCGATCGGGTCCACGCGCTGGAGGCGCTCGTGGAGCGCTCCAGGCCCCACGCGGGTCGCTTCCTCCTCGAGCCTCTGGCGCACGTCGGGGTCGGGACCCGGCCCCTCGAAAAGCCCCTCTCTGAGTGCGTTGAGATAGAAGACTGTCCCCCCTGAAACCAGTCTCGGCCCCTCGATGGACGCCGACACCCGTTTCCACTCCTCGAGATAGTCGGAGGCGGAGAAGCTCTCTTGGGGATCGCGCAAGTCGATCAGTTCGAAGCGAAGCTCGCTCTGGAGCAGAGGGCTCGGCTTCGCTGCGCCGATATCCATGCCCCGGTAGATCTTCATCGAATCGAGCGAAAGGATCGGCCAACCGAATCGACGTGCAATCTCGGTGGAGAGCCCTGTCTTGCCGCCGCACGTCGGTCCCGTGACGACGATCGTCAGGGGCGAGACGCTCACGGCGCCGAGGTTCGGGTGGGGTACGGGTCGGCTTCACCCCCGAGGCGCCGCTCGCGCCACCCCGCGGAGCTCGCCGAAAGCACATAACCGTGCTCTTCGAACGGCTCGAGAATTCGAAAGCGGCCTCCCCCCTCGGAGGGGGGAAACGCTTCATCGCGCGCTTCATGGAAGTGACCGCAGACCACCACGTCTATCGAGGTCCCGGAGAACAGGGCGGCGATCGATTCCCGATCGGGCGCCAGGGTCTCTGGGCTCTTCTCCAGAACGACCGTCTCCGAGTGCCGTCGCAAACGACGGGCAAGGGCGTTGACGACCACCGCGGGAAGCGAGGCTGCGAGACGTCGGATCGGCGCGCTGTGAAGGACGCGGCGCATGCGCTGGTACCGAACATCGGCGAGGCCGAAGAGATCTCCGTGGGAAAGGTGTACGCGCTCGCCACCCAATTCGATCAGCATCGAGTCGCCACTGACCTTCACTCCTGTCTCGCGGGTAAAGGCTTCATCGAGGAGAAAGTCACGGTTCCCCGGAACGATCGTGATCGAGACTCCGAGCGAGCTCATAGCGCGGAACAATTGAATCTCGCGTCGGAACATCGGCAGCGCGAGGTGCTTTCTTCCAAACCAGTAATGGAAGACATCGCCGAGGAGATAGAGATCGGCGCCCTCGGAATGTGCGACGCGAAGGAGTTGCTGGAGCCGCTCGCGGGCGGGTTCACTCCCGTCGAGGTGCAGATCTGCGGCGAAGAGCGCCGGCCGGTGAACCTTGAGAACAGCGGGAGTCGCCTCGCTCAGATCTCCGCCCGCCGGTTCATTGATCGGAGCTTTCAATTCGGAGACGGAACGATCCAGCACCGGATCCCCCTTCGATCGTCCAAACCTTCGGGACCGAGCCCGAAGCTCGGGCCCGCCGCGGGCGAGTGCCCTTCCACCAGCAGTCCCGATCAAGCAGCTGGGTCATCCGGATCGAAGATCCCCGCGAGAAATCCCGAAGGGGAGTCCGCCGCATCGTCGCGCACTTTGCCGGGGGAGCGAGCCGGGGGTCTTGGAGCGGGGGTCGGCGCTCGAGGTGTCTCCGTTTTCCGAGGTTCCGGTTTCAGAGATTCTGACTTCGGAGACTCCGCGCGAGGAGCGGGGACCTCCGGAGTTCGAACCGAACTCACGGGGGGCGAGGCAGAAACGGCGGCTCCCGGCCAATCTTGAGCGCCAGGCCTCGGAGCCGACCCCGGGGCCCGCTCAGTAGGCCAATCGGGAGACACGCTCTTGGGCGACTCCGACGGCACCGAGGAAGTGTGGGCCGCGGGAGCAGGAACCAGTGGAGCCGGAGCCAGCGCGCCTGAACCACCGGTCGCGCGAGGGCGATCGATCGAAGGCTCCGGGGCCCTCGACTCATCGCTCTCGCTCGCCCTCTTCCCTGTGCGGTGTCCGGCGCGCTCGGAGAGCGGGCGAGTTTCGCGATGCCGAATCTCACCCACGATCGAATCGAGCTCTTTCGGAGGGGGGGTCCCGCGACTCTCCCGGCGCGATTCATCGGGTGAGTCTTCACTGCGAGCGTACTCGCCCCGGGCGAACTCATCGCGGCCTCGAGCAGGACGATCCCCCCGAGATCCCGCGTCGCGCTCTTTTTGCTCAGGAGTGGGCTCGCTCGGCGCAGCGCCTCTGCGTCCCCTCGCATTGCGTCCGGAGTCACTCCGTCCGGTGTCACTCCGTCCGGTGTCACTCCGTCCGGTGTCACTGCGTCCGGAGTCACTGCGTCCGGAGTCACTGCGTCCGGAG
>CALEHF010000021.1 GCA_937876125.1 uncultured bacterium | reverse complement strand
GGCTGGGATTTCGATCGTCACCATTGCGGGGTACAGAAGTTGTCGGTCCTCTCGCGCCCGCCACGACTCGATGATCGCCTCGCTCGACGACTTCACCTTTTTCTTGTGCACCTCTGTGCCGTTCCACGTAATCACGACCGGACGCAGGAGCTTGATCCGGGTGTCGTCGATGAAAACGGTCAGCTTCTTCACGCCCTTGGTCTCGATGGTGATCTGGTTGTTCTTCCGGATCTTGGCGGTCACATCTCCCGGTCCCTCCCCGTCGTACTCGTCGATCCGAATCCAGTAGGCCTGGTTCATGTACTCGCCGAGAGAGTGGAACCGCACGGTGGTCGGGTGTGACTTCCGCGTGCGGTCGCCGAGCCACGCCTGGATACCCTTCATGAGCGGGCTCCCCGCGCGCACGTCAAGGATGTGCCCGGCGCCGGAGATCTCGCGGTACTCGTGCTCGTACCCGAGCTTCTGAAGTTGCGCGCGCGTCTTGCGGTCGTGATCGACCGAGACCGTTTGGTCCGCCTCGCCGTGCACGATGTAGAAGGGCAGTTGACTCGCGTTCGCGACCAACGCCCGCAGCTTGTCGTCGCGTTCGATTTGATACTCGTGCTGCGAGATTCCGCCGGCGATCGGAGCCGCGGCCGCGAAACGATCGGGATAGCGCAGGCCGAGGTTCCAGGTGCCAAATCCGCCCATCGAGTATCCGCTCAAGTAGACACGATCTTCGTTGATCGGGAACTCTCGCTTCAACACGGAGAGTGCGGAGAGCACGAATCCATCGGGACGGTAGCTCCACCAGTGCTGGAGAGATTCCGCGGTCGAACTCCAGTCTTCATTCTTGACCTTACCGAGCTTGCGAGCCGAAGGAGCCGCGAGAATGAGCCCCGATCGCTCCGCCCACTGCTCGTAGTGCGGCATCAGTTGTCCTCCGCCTCCGCCCAGTCCATGGAGGAGAAAGACGATCCCGGTCGGCTTCTTCGGAACGTACAGATGGAGTTGGGTTTCGCGCCCGGTGCCATCTGCGAAGGGGCGCTTCTGGGTTCCAGTTTCGAACTTCGCGAATCTCCGCCCCTTGCGGAGAGACTTGAGAAGCGTGCTCGGCTTGACCTCTTTGAGCTCCTCGAAGTTTTCAGAGTCGAACCATTCGAAGACCGGGGGGGGCGCCATCGTCGAAGAGGGCGGAGCCCCGACGGCGGGGGCGACGATGGCGACCGGGACGGCGACCGGTGGCTGCGCTGGTGCGGCGATCGTCATCAAGAGAGCGAAGAGGGCGGTGGTCACAGGCATCGATTCTCTTTCAGGAAGAGGAGGGGTGCGGAAGATACCCGTGAATCAGGGCGAGGTCGACGGTGGGTCGGGAGAGGGGCCGGAGCACGGTTCGCGGACCTAAAAGAAATAGTAATCTGGACCTCGCTCGAGCGGCGAGCCGTGATGACTCAAGCTTTCCCGCCGGGCTCGCCGGGCCCGTAAGCCCATTGGGGCCAGTTTGGTTCTACGTCCGAGTTCGGAGTGAGGTTCCCGCCTTGTCGTCCATCGCCGGTTATGAACTGCACGAGAAGCTGGGGCAAGGGGGGGCCGGTGTCGTCTACCGAGCCACAAAGGGTCGTTGTCGATCTCCGCACCGATATCTTCTCTCTCGGCGTCACGCTCTATCACTGTCTCACGAACCAGTATCCCTTTGACGCGGAGAGCTATCAGGGGGTCTTGCGCGCGATCATGTTGGGGGAGTACGCCCCGCTGCGAACGTTGAATCCCCGCGTCCCTCGTGATCTCGCGAACATCGTTGCGAAGTGCATGGAGCACGACAGCAAGCGGCGATTCGAGAATGCGCGCGAGATGGCCGATGAGCTGCGGCGGTTTCGTTCGAACCAGGCGGTCCGAACAAAAGGGGTTCACCCCCTACGGTACGTTGGGCGCTGGGTGAGGAAGCGGGCTGTGCTCTTGCTCGCTCTTCTCGCGCTCGGGGCGGGCGCCATGCTGGTCGGTCAAATCCAGAGCGCAAAGACAGCAGATTGGGTGACGGTTTCGTTCGCCGAGTCGGAGAACAAGAAACTCGATCTCCTCGTGCGACAGCATCCTCGGGAGTGGCAGGAACCGTTGGGATCAGAGCGCAGGGTCAAGACCGGCAAGACTGTTCGGCTCCCACCCGGCCGAATCTACGAGGTAGTCACCGAGGTCGAGGGCGTGAGGAGATCGACGGCGCATTTCGTCGATGTCGATTGCGAGGCGCATCAGTTCAAGTTCCGCTGGGTGGGAGAATCTCCCGAGAGCCGGGGCTTCGTTCGCCTTCCCGGGGAACCGGAATTGTACGTTCGGCTTGAACCGGTGAGTTATGGCGAGGCGCGGCTGGCAGTGGAGCGCTATGCATCGGACCCATGCCCCCCCGGCAGCTACTGGGTGCACATCGATTGGAAGGGCGGAGCATTTGAAGCGAAGGACAGTCTCGCGAATTGCTCGGTGCACGCGGCGATGGGGATCGCGGCCGATCTCGGTTGTCGGCTCCCGACCGAGACCGAGTTCAAACGGATCATGGCGGCGTGCCAACGCACCGACCTCGGCTGGCGCGAAGAGAGCCGCCTCGAGCTGCTCGAGACCCTCAAAGGGCATCACTGTTTCATCTTGCAATTCGCGACACAGAATAATGACCGAGGGGGGATCTACTCTCCGAGCCAAGAACCGCCAACAAACTACGTGCGCGTCGACACGCAGGCCTTCGCTCGGGGCCTGCTCGACGACGGTCAGCTGACGGGGAGTCGGCAAGTAGCATGGATGTCTCTCCCTGCCCACGTGATTCTCGTCTACGAGGCGCCCGAAGAGCGGTGACTCCCGCCGCCCATGGGCGGCGGGAGTCACATCGATTCTCACCAACTGCACGGCGTCGTGGTGACCTCCGTGTCGATCACCTCAAGAAGCTGGCTGGTCTTTCCCTGCGCGTCCGTGCACTCGTATTTCTTCATGGTGAGTTTGTTGATGCGGCCATCGACGCACCGCTCGACGATGAACGTGATTGAGGTTGCCGTACAAGTGAGAGACATGTGTTGCCTTCCTTCCCGGGCCCTGTGGTGGGGACCCCGTCCACGAATCGGTGCGGAGTCGGATGCTCCGCCTCTCGCCCCGGAATAATGCAGGAAGAATAGTTCGTGCGGTATTCATCGATTGGGGGACAATCCCGGGTTCCGGCCGCGAATGCGGTGACGACCCCCGAGAGCGCGTGCTACCCTCCTGGCTTCCGTAATCCCCCCCAGAGAGAGAGACACGGCCGTGAAACCGATTTCGGTGCACCTCGTCAGCCTCGGCTGCCCGAAGAATCTCGTCGACTCCGAGGTCATCCTCGGGCGGGTCGGCGCGCAGGGATTCATCGTCTCTCCCGATCCCGAAACCGCAGACGTGTTGATGGTAAACACCTGCGGATTCATCGAGGCGGCCAAGCAGGAATCGATCGATCACATCCTCGAGCTCATCAGCTACAAGGAGAACGATCCGGCGAAGCTCGTGGTGGTGGCGGGGTGCCTGGGTCAGCGCTACCCGGATGAGTTGAAGGGGGAGATCCCCGAGATCGACGCGATCGTCGGGCTGTCCGAATACTCGCGGATGCCGGAGATCCTCACCGAGCTGGTGACCAACGCACGCCTCGAGCATCCCGTGCAGGTCAAGGAGCCGAACCACCCTGCGTACTCCGAAGGCTCACGTCTCCGATTGACCCCGGTGCACAGCGCGTACCTTCGGATCAGCGAGGGGTGCGACAACCCCTGCACCTTCTGTTCGATCCCGAGCTTTCGCGGCAAGTTTCGCTCGAAGCCGGTCGAAATGGTGCTCGATGAAGCGCGCGAGCTGATTGCGAGCGGCGCGACGGAGCTCAATCTCATCTCTCAAGATCTCACCAGCTACGGCTTCGACCTCGACAGCGACTACCACCTTCCGCGACTGCTCGAAGAGCTCAATGGGGTCGACGGGCTGAAGTGGACGCGACTGCTCTACACGTATCCCTACAAGTTCTCCGAAGCGATGATCGATGCGGTCGCGAGCCTCGACCGCGTGATTCCCTACATCGATATGCCGATCCAACACATCGACGACCTGGTCCTCAAACGGATGGGTCGTCGGATGGGGGAGAAGGACACCGTCGATCTGTTTCGTCGGATGCGCGACAAGATCGATGATCTCGTCTTGCGTACCACGTTCATCGTCGGGTTCCCCGGCGAGACCGAGGCGCAGTTCCAGAAGCTCATCGACTTCGTCGAAGAGATCGAGATCGAGCGTGTCGGAGTCTTCGCGTACTCCGACGAGGACGGTACGCCGGCGGTGAGGCTTCCCGAGAAGATCGCTCCTGAGATCGCGGCGGATCGGGTCGAGCGGCTGATGCTCGCCCAACAGCAGGTCGCCTTTGCGTGGAATGCCCGCCGGGTCGGGACCGAGACCGAGGTTCTGATCGACGGTTGGTTCGAGACAGAGGCAGGATCACGCCTCACCGGTCGCAGCTACGCCGAGGCCCCCGAGATCGACACTCGCATCTTCCTCCCCGACGATGCCGGGAGTGCCGGCGACTACGTCCAGGCGCGGATCACCGCCACGGAAGATTACGATCTCATCGCTGAGTTGGTGAAGCACCCGTCGACTCGGTAGGTGGTCGCTGGCGGAGTGCCGCTCCCCTCCTCTGGAACGAGAAGCCAAGCGCATGCCGAAGCCCGAGTGGTGGAACCTCCCGAACAAGATTACGCTGAGTCGCATCGCGCTCGCGTTCGTCCTGTTTATCTTGCTCTCGCTGCAATTCGGCGGGGTCCAACTATTCGCCGATCGATCGACCTCGCTCTGGGTCGCGGCCGCGCTCTTCACCTTTTGCGTGTCGACCGATTGGCTCGACGGCATGCTCGCGCGCAAGCTGAACCTCGTCACCGCGTTCGGTCGCATCGCGGATCCCTTCGCCGACAAGCTGCTGGTTCTCGGCACGCTGATCTACTTGATCCCCATCTCGGATCTCATCGCCCCGTGGTTCGTCGTCGTGCTGCTGGCGCGTGAATTTCTCGTCAGCGGCTTGCGCTCGTACCTCGAGAGCCGCGGCATTCCATTCGGCGCGCGTTGGGGGGGGAAGATCAAGATGATCCTCCAGTCGGTGTTGATCCCGTTCGTCTTCGTCGTGGAGGCGCTCGAGTTTTCGCCCGGTGTTGGAGGGGCGTGGCGAGTGACGGGGCTGGTGCTTCTCTACGCCACTCTCGCCGCGACGCTGATTTCGCTCTTCGACTACCTCAAGGTTGCGGCGAAGGCCCAATCAGCGACGACTCCGAACTCAGAATCCGGCGAGAGAGTGGGTCCGACTTCGTGAGCCCCAAAGATCGCTTCTCCTGGCTCATCCTGACCTTTGGCGGGAGCGGTGCCGCTCCGAAGGCCCCCGGGACCTTTGGCTCGCTCGCGGCGATCTGTGTCGCGGGAATTCTGTGGGGGGCGGGGGTTCGCGAGCTGTGGCTCATGCCGGCACTTGCCGCTCTGATCGCCCTCTTACACCTCGGGGTCGGCGATCGGATCGAGGCTGTCTTCGGCGAAGAGGACCCTGGCGCGGTGGTCAGCGACGAGGCGTGTGGGCAGTGGATCGCCCTCGCCGTGCCCATCGCCAGCGACGTGCCCTTCGGATACACACTCGCGATCGGGTTCGGGCTCTTTCGGCTCTTCGATATCACGAAGTGGCTCGGGGTGGGGCGGCTCGAGAAGATTCCCGGGAAGTGGGGGGTTCTGCTCGACGACGTTCTCGCAGGACTCTACGCCGGGCTCGTGCTCTTTGCGCTCGATGCCGGAGGTGTGCTCGCGCTCTTACCGAGCTTCTCTTCTTCGTAGCGTGCGTGGGTGCGATCGCCGGGGACGACGAACGCGATCACCGCGATCCAGAGGAGCGCCGCCACCCCGGGGATCGCGAATGCGAGTTTGCGATCGGGGATGAAGCCCGTCAACAGTGGTCCGGTGGCGACCCCCATCGTGAAGCTCATCGAATTGATCCCCATCACTCGCGCCCGGTTGCCAGCCTGGCTTCGCTCGGCGCTGATTCCCCCGATCGACGCACTCATCGCGGCCGAGGCAACCCCGAGACCCATGCGCAGGACAATCAACTGGTTCAGGGAGGTCGCGTACGCTTGGAGTGCGACCAGCGGCCCGAGCAGTGCGAGCGCGCCGAGCAGCACGAGCTTCTTGTCGAACCGATCCCCGAGCCAGCCGCTCGCGTATTGGAAGAGACAGCGCGTGCCGATGAACGCGCTGAAGGCGAGACCGAGCTGCGCTTCTGTGGCGCCAAACTCCCGTTGGTAGGCAGGGAAGAGTGAAATCACCGCCGCGATCCCGACCATCATCAAGAAGGTGCTCGCGCCCAGGAGTCGAAACATGAACGGCACCGGAACGCGTGGGCCGCGCTCCGACCGTTTCACGGGGCCTTCTCGGGGGTCGGGGACGAATCGAGCGACGAGCGCGATCGACACAGTGAGCAGGATCGCCGAGCCGTAGAAGGTGGTCTGGATGCCGCCGAACTGTGCGAGCAGACCCCCGACCGGAGGGCCGAGTGCGAACCCGAGAAGGCGGATCGTCGAGTATAGACCGAGCATGCGTCCCCCGCGCCCGGGGGAGGAGTGACGCGCGATGATCGCCATCATCGGCGGGAAGGTCAGACCGAGGAACGTCGTCTGTGCGATGCGAGTGACGAGCAGATCGGAGAAGCTATCGGCGAGGGCCAGGGCGGCGGAGCATGCCGCGCCGCCGAGCATTCCGGCGATGATGAACGGCTTTCTGCGATCGAATCGATCGGAGAGTCTGCCCGAGAAGATCTGCGCGATCGACATCGTGATCCCGGCGATCGAGAAGACGAGCGCGGTGCGGCTCTCCGCGGTCGGCGAGACGAGAGAGGGGATGCGCGAGGCGAAGGCGGGGAGTTGGTCGCGGATCCACCCGGAGATTCCCCCGGTGTCTGAGATTTCGAAGCTGGCGATGAAGAGGGGCAGGATCGGGACCAGCATCCCGACCGCGATCGCCTCGGCGAACCGGCACAGGGAGACGAGGATCACCACCGATTCCCCCGGTCCCCTCTCGGAGCTCCTCGGGGGATGGGGGCCGGTTGTGTCTGCCGGGGTCATCAAGCGGTCCTTTGTTCGTCGCAGCAAAGAGAGTCTTTTAGAGAGGTGAGGAGCCGTGGGGAGCCAGTTCGGCTGAGCCCGCCGATTCAGGGTGCCAGGATGAAGTGGGACGCCGACCAGCCGATGAGGCTGGCCAGCCAATAGGACTGTGTAGCCCATCGGACTGGGCAGCAAGAAAAGGCCGTGCCTCGCGGCTGATCCATGAGGACGGCCCGACCATACTGACTGCCCGCTGGCAAAACTGGTCGAGAACAGTACGGTAGGGGACCACCCGCGCTCGAACAAGATGGGTGGCTGGATTCGACCGTTTCTCGAGGAAGGCGTCCGCGAGGTGAGTCGCACGACGGGGTCGCTCCCGCGCGCGGTTCGGCCGACCGGTTGATCTCTGCACTGGCGAAGGGCCTCAAACTTGAGCAGACCGAGTCGCCACCCGAGTCCCGATGATCGCCGCCCCGGAACCCATCCCCGAGGATCCGGTGTCCGAGGAGCGGGCATGCACGGCTCGGCGGGAGGTGCGCGAGGTGCCGGGGGCCGCACCCATTCGACCCGCCACCGTCCGGGCGAGCAGGTTCCGACCCAGACGATTCCCATCGCGGTGAAGTATGCCGTCGTGACCGCGGTCCTTCTGGTGGTCTTCCTGATCTTCGTCGCACGCTCTGATTTGCGGCTCTCCCTCTCTTCGGTCGATCGGGAGATCAACCAGACCGGCATCCTTGCCGCCATGTTTGCGAGTGAGACCGATCCCTTCTGGGCGGATAATCGCCCGAGCTCCGAGAAGGCCGAAGCCCAGACGAAACTCGCGGCGCAGCTGCGCGCTCGCATCGAAGACCCGGCCGCCGCCGAAGTCCTCGACATCATTATTTTCGGCCCGAGGGGAGAAACCTTCATCGAGCGCGCGGGAGCCGGGAACAAGATCAATCTCGAGAATCTCCAACCCCTCCAGTCGGAAGAAGGGACCCGAGCGGGTGTGGAGATTCAGACCGGATTTCTCTCTACCGCCGGTTCGAAGCGCCGCGTCCGCTTCTTCGAGCGCCCCATCCAGTTCGAGGGTCGAGTGGTGGGCTTCGTTCAGGTGTTCCTCTCTGCCGATCGAATCGATGACCTGGAACGGAAGCTCAGCTCGAGTGTCATTCGCAATGTGCTCATCGCGCTCGTGATCGGTATCCCGGTGGTGTTGTTCGTCGGTCGAGTTTTGA
Source organism: uncultured bacterium (assembly GCA_937876125.1). Lineage (GTDB taxonomy): Bacteria > Planctomycetota > UBA8108 > UBA1146 > UBA1146 > JAFMMO01. Next base: position 34,086 of record CALEHF010000021.1, on the reverse strand, counting down.
CCGGGCCGATTCGAGAGTTGAAACGAGATATGGAACGCGTGGCGCAGGGAGACCTCGATCACCAATCCGCCGTGCGCAGTCACGATGAACTTGGCTCGCTCGCCGCCGCCTTCAATCGAATGACTCATCAGCTTTCCGATGCCCAAGCGCAAGAACTCCGGCGACTTTCCCTCGAGCGCGATCTCGCCATCGCGACCCGCATTCAGAGCGCATTACTTCCCGAGACTCTGCCCGCGATCGATGGGTATCAGATCGCCGCATACTACGCTTCGGCGAAGGAGGTCGGTGGTGACTACTACGACTTCATCCCGCTCGAAGGGGATCGACTGGGTATCGTCGTCGCCGACGTCTCGGGGAAGGGAATCCCTGGCAGCCTGGTGATGACGATGACGCGCAGTCTCGTTCGGATGGCGGCGCATGCTCACAATCGAGTCTCCGATCTCCTCAGTGTCGTGAACGAGAGCCTCTCTCGCGACATGACGCGCGGTATGTTCGTCACGTTGATCTATTTCGACTTTGATCCTGCCTCCGGCCGATTGGAGGTGGGGCGTGCGGGACACAACCCCGCGTACCTGTATCAGGCAGCCAAGGGGTCGATTGGGCAAATTCAGCCTTCCGGCATCGCGCTCGGCATGGATCCTGGACCGCTCTTCTCGCAAGCCCTCCAAATCGGAAAGTTCCACCTGGAGATCGGCGACTTCCTTGTTCTGTACACAGACGGGGTGATCGAGGCGATGGACGTCGACGGCAATGAGTACACGCCCGAGCGGTTCGTCGCCGTTCTCGAAGCGGTACAGGAGCACGACGCCGAGACGATCGTGCAAACGGTGATCGCCGACCTCGCGGATCACACCCGAGGAGCCGAGCCGAGCGATGACGTGACCCTGTTGATCGTGAAGCGCACCTGATCCGAGGCTGACCTGGGGGGAAACCGCCGGACTGGAGTGATCCGCTTCGATCCCGCAGAGCGTCCACAATCCGGACCCTCGATTGGTCGTGAGCCCCCATCCCATCCGATACTAAGATGCTGTCGGAAAACTCATTCCGACAGCCTCCGAGGACAAGCTGGAGGAGTTTCGATGGGACAGCAGCACTGCCACGTTCAGTCTCAGGCCTGGAAGGGCGACCTGATCCGGGTCGACATCCGGGGGGAGTTGAACGCTGACTCGATCAACAAGATCGACCGCGAGTTCGAACTTCGATTGAGATCAGGGCACGATTCCTTCGTGATCCACCTCGCGCACCTCACCCAGATGTCCTTGGCTGGAGGCGCTGCCCTTGTCGGCCATCTCCGGATCATCCAAGAGAGGGGGGGGAGCGTGACACTCGTCCAACCCGCCCCGGTCGTCGAGCGAACCCTCGGCACTCTGGGGGTCCTCCCGCTCCTCCACATCGTCCAAGACACCTCGGAGCTCATCGGAGCGGGCACGAAGAAGACCAACGCTTCACCCTCCTCCTGACGGCTGCCCTTCCCACCCGCGACCCTCACCGCCGTGCCGGAAGCCTGCAGAGCGCCCCCAAGCCCTTGCCCGGGGAGCCCGGCCCCCCCCACCTCCACACTCAAGGACGAGGCCTGCACCTGGGAGCCCGGAGGAACTGACCGGGGCACCTGGATCACCGTGCACACAGAGCAGAACTCCATCCGGCTGCGAATTAGGGCTTCGGCCTGGAAACTTGCCCCGCGGGACCGCACGATGCCGCGGCTGCGTCAGTCTCTCCGGTGACCGGAGGGGTAGGGGCGGTCGGGACCCCCCTCCTTGGGCCCCCTTTGCCATGTAGAGAGTTGGAAACGGTGCTCCATCTGATCGCCATCGTGAAGCCGTTTCGCGTCGAGGCGGTGATCGAAGCGCTCACCCCGATCGCGGCGACACCGTTTCACGTCCAGGAGGTGCGCGGCTACGGACGTCAGAAGGGTCACCTTGATGCCTACACCGGAGATGAGTTCGGAATCGACTTCGTTCCCAAGGCGAGAATCGAGGTCAGCGTCGAAGACTTGTTCCTCGACGAGGCGATCGACGTGATCTCGAAGGCGGCGCGCACCGGCAGGATCGGTGACGGAAAGATCTTCGTCTTCAGGGGTTGTGACGAGGCGTTCCCCGCGGTTTGACGATAGTCGTGAGCGCAGGGTATGCTCGAATGAACGGTCCGAGTGACAACGACTCGCAGGTGAAGCGATCGTAGTCTTCGAGAGGGGTTTCGAGGACGGACCGTCCTTCCATTGATCCCCCTCTCCATCTCGAACCGCCAGGCTGTGATCAGTCAGGACGTCCGGTTGTCGTTTGAGGCACCCCTATCTTCAGTGACACTGTCTTCAGTGACACTGTTTTCAGTGGTTCTGTCTTCAACGGTTCGGACCCGCGGGTTTTGCGTTCCCTGAGAGGGTGAGCATGACTTCTGAGTTTCTCTACGACCTTTCGCGAGAAATGCGCCGCCGGGCGATCGCGGGGTCGCTCGGATCGACCTATCCCAGAAGTGCTCACCTCATCGAGGAAGCCCTCGAATCCGGACACCGCGTGCTTTTCGACGTCGAGGATGAACTGATCTTCGTCGAAACACCGGTCGATCGCGTCTTCTACGACCGGAAGACAGGTCGACCGATTGGCGCGCGGCAGTTGTGACTTCCTGAGTGTGCCTCCCCCTGACTCGCGAAAGTGATGGCTGAACCACAGCGCTTTCTCGACGTGAGTCTGGGTCGGGTGCACACCACTGGACGCTCAGAACGACAACCAAAGTTGACAGGAGATCACCGCGATCTCCGCACCCCGAGCTCTCCTTTCGAGGAGGGTGAGGGTTGGCGAGAGGGGCTCCCACCGGGGACTCGCCCAAACCACACCACGTCTCTCGTCCTACCTCCGAGATGGTTGGAGAGCGCGCTTGCGCGGTCTTCCCGCCCTCGGTCCGTCCGCACTGCGGGCGGGAGAGAAGGGACCGAGATTGAAACTCCAGCTATCGACCCGCATCGAGCAGCAACAGATCCTGGCGCCGCAGCTCATCCTCTCGATGGATATCTTGCAGCTCAACTCCATGGATCTCGCCGCTCGAGTCGAGAAGGAGTTCATGGAGAACCCGGCTCTCGAGATGACCGAGCCGACTGCACTTGACCCGGAACTGCCGAATCCAGGCGATTCACGGGACCCAGAGTTGAAGCAGCTGTTCGATCTCCTCGATACCTACGAGAGCCGCTACGGGGGCGACGATCGTCCGCGCAGTTCCTCGGTGGGAGCGGATAACAAACACGAAGCGCTCGCGAATCACGCAGACGTGGGTGAGAGCCTCTCTGAATTCCTTTGCGCTCAGATCAGCGATCTTGAACTTGAGGACAGCTTCCGCCGGGTCTGCCAGAAGATCTGCGACGAGCTCGATCCACGCGGGTACTTGCACGGCGAAACTGAAGAGATCGCAGCCTGCCTCGGTGTCTCGTCCGAACAAGTCGAACGCGCACTCGAAGTGATACAAGGTCTCGACCCGTGCGGCGTTGGGGCACGCGACCTCGCCGAGTGTCTCCTCCTCCAACTGGGAGAAGGGGACGAACTCGAGCACCGCATCGTCCGCGATTGCCTGCAGGACCTTCTCGAGAATCGTCTCCCCCGCGTTGCCGAGACGCTCAGCGCGAGCCTCGACGACGTCAAGGAAGCCGTCTCTCTCTTGCGCACGCTGCAGCCGTATCCCGGGAGTCCCTTCGTCTCGGGAACCCCCCAGCAAGTGCGCCCTGAGATCTTCGTCGACGAGGTGGACGGTCGGTACGTCGTCCAGATCGAGGAGAGCACCGTTCCGCGGATGCGAGTTTCTCCCGCCTGTGCAGCCCTGTTGCGCGAGGATGGGCAGAACCCGAAAGTACTCGAGTACGTCCGGCGAAAGGTGGAGTCAGCGCGTTGGCTCCTCCACGCTGTCGATCAGCGCCACCGGACTTTGGCCGACATCGCTCAGGCGGTCGTCGATCACCAGCAGGATTTCTTCCACCGTGGACCCGGGCACCTCTCTGCTCTGACCATGCAGACGATCGCCACCCAGGTCGGGGTTCACATCTCGACGGTGAGCCGCGCTGCCAACGGAAAGTACATTCAAACTCCTTTCGGCTCGATGGAACTGCGCCGGTTCTTCACTGGTGGCGTCGAGAGGACCGACGGGGGCATCGAAAGCCGCGACAACGTGTGCGGCGTGATCCGAGAAATGGTCGCCGAGGAGGACTCCCGTCGGCCACTGAGCGATTCGCAGTTGACCCGACGTCTGCAGGAGCGCGGGATCGACATTGCACGTAGGACGGTCTCGAAGTACCGAGAGCGAGCCGGGGTTCCCCAAGCTCGTCTCCGCAAGCGCTACTGATCGGCGGCGATCGGCCTGCGCCTCACCCGAGCAAGGTGTGAAGCGTCGCAGGTCCTGATCGCGGCCGATCGGAAGCCAACTCGCGGTTCCGGTCCTTTTCTGGCGAGACCTCGTGGTCGCACCAGAGTATTGAGACCCATCCCTCCCTACCCTGCTCGACCGGGGGGCCCGTCTGCCCCGTGGCCCCCCGGTCTCTTTTCCTTCTTGGCATCGATCGATTGTTTCCGCTGAGCCCGGGCGGGGGACCTGTGTCCCCCGCCCGGTTTTGTTCGTCTTACTCGCGCCTCGTGTATTGGGTTCGTCCGGGTGGTCGGTTACGGCGTCAATGCGGTCGCACACCCCGGACCCAGAGGCGTAGGATCGAATCCGACGCTCGAGAACGGCGCCGCTGGCGGACTCCCTCCCCCGAACAGGTAGTCGAGGATACCAATGGCATCCTCGAGATCGAGCGAGTCGTTGTCGTTCGCATCGGCTGCATCGAGGCAGGGGGGGACCGCCGCCCCCGCGATGAACAAGTGGGACAAGAGCACGATCGGATCGGCGAGCCCCACGACCCCGTCGTGGGTGACGTCCCCCCGAAGGAAGCGGTTCTGAAAGCGGAACGCACCCGGAACGATCGCGGTCATCCCTCCGGCGCTCACCGAGACGTCGACGAGGGCCGGAGCGTGGGTGGGCGCCACAACCGAGAGCTCCGACGAGGAGACGACGGTCGCGGAAACAGAGGACCCCCCAAAGTCGACCACGACAGGTCCGTTCGACCAGCCCGACCCCAGCAAGGTGACGACCGTTCCTCCTGTGGCATCTCCGACGGTCGGGGTTACGGACGTGACGAAGACTCCAACCGGTGGAGGGCCAGACTCTCCGGCGGGAGTGATCCCGTGGGGAGTGGAAAAGGTCACGCCGGCATCCTCGAAGAGAATCGTCGTCTCATCAGGCGCCAGAGCTGCGCCATCCCCGTCGAGATCCGAGAGAAGGACAATCGCGTCGATCGCGCCATCGACGACCACGAGCTGCCCGGGACCGATCAAGATGGCATCGTTCGGATCGGTGACCACCGAGCCGGGGGCCAAGTTGTCGTGGAAGAGGATCACCTCGCCAGAATCGAGCGCGTCACCGTCACCATTGAGGTCAGTAAGTCGCAAGACCGTTCCCGTGTCCTCGTCGATCGCGTAGATCCGTCCAGCGCCATCCACCTGGATTGCGTCGATGTCGTTGAGGACGATCGGTCCGGTCGCGTCGTAAACGACGGTCGCCTCGCCCACACCGAGGGCGGTTCCGTCGCCGTCGAGATCGTTCAGTCGGATGACCCGGCCGGTCGCGCTGTCCCCGATGACGATCGTACCATCCGGCGCCACCGCAACAGACTCGGGATCGGTGACCGGTTCAGAGAGCGATGCTGTTTGATCGAAGTAGACGGTCAGTTCGTCCGGGCCCAGTGCGTCGCCGTTCCCGTCGAGATCGACGATGCGAAGAATCGCGCGGACCGTCGCGCCGTCATCGCACACGAACAGCGCCCCATCATCTCGGACAGCGAGCCCAGTTGGGCTCGAGAGATCGAGCCCGGGAGCGGAGTCGTCGTAGAACGGGCGGATCTCGCCACTGTCATTCGCGTCGCCATCTCCGTTCAGGTCGGCGAGAAAGTAAATCGCGTCGAGAGTGCCTCCGTCACTGACCAGGTACCCCGCGTTCCAAGGAACGATGTGGCTCGGGGTCGAGAGATCGGGTCCGTCCGAGGTGTCATCGTAGAAGACGAATGCTTCGGCGCTGGTCAGGAGACCGTCGCCATCCGTATCGATGAGGTGCATGACGCGGTCGTCGGTACTGTCGCACACGAACCACTCGGCGACCGCCTGAGCGTCGAGTGGTGGGGGAGACACGAGGGCGCAGAGGAGCGCGAGGAGAGCAGCGCTCTTCGGGAGTCGCAAGAGTGAGTGGAGAACTCCGAGAGAAGAAACACCGATCGAAGTGGCTACGCGGCCGGCCTCGGGAAAAGACACGAGCATGGACAACCTCTCTGTGAAGAGTGGAGTGGGGGAACAGTTGATGTGACGGAACAGGAAAGGGCGGGACTAGAAAGGGGAGTGACGACAGGGTGAAGCGATCTCGCATCGACCGTCAGCGGAGTCGAAGCTGCGAGCAGGCAGGCGCTGCGTTCGCGTGTCAAAAGAGGCGCTTCAAAGTAGGGCGTTTCAAAGAAGAAAAGCGGCGGGCAAACGGGGGCCCACGATTGCCAGGAGCTGCTTGCATGGCGACCATCCTTTCCGTCGATTTCCAGGGAGATGGATCGACGGAGGGGGCGAGAGCAAGGGCGAGACCGAGCGTGCCGATCGGGGAAGAAAGAACCGAACTCACACGGGCAGGGCAGCTTGTGCAGTCGGCGAGGCTGGGGAAGTGCCTGACAACGGCAGAATTCCGGACGTCCGTCCTCAACTGTCCGGACAGGCTCACCTCTCGGCCCGCCGCTCCCCTCTGTTTCTGGCGTTGCGGCGCTGGTACCCGGTCATCTGAGGCGTACGATGGTGGTCTGGGGAACAGAGTTGCGTGACTTTCTGTTCGCACTGAATGACCCGGACCCGAGGTCCGTTCTCGGTGTCGCGCCCGACGGACCCCCCCAGGCGCCTAGCTTCAGGACACGGTTAGCTTCAGGACACTCGGTGGAGGAGGAACAATGCTCGGCCCAAAGACACGCGCGCTCACTGCACTGGCACTCGCACTCCCGTTGCTGGCAGCCGGTTGCCACAAGAGCCACCGCCGGTCGCAGCCTGCCGAGACGCACCCGCAAGCGTTCGCTTCGACGACCGAGTTCACCTGGACCGGTGATCTTCGGAGTTACGATGCATTCGATGAGTACCTCTGGACGACGGTGTGGGACGAAGTCTTCATCGAGTTCGAGGCGTTCAACTTCTTCGGTGAAGTGCGGGTGCAGATCCTCGACGACACCCTCACCCAGATCTATGAAGAGACCTACTTCGGATCGGGTGGACACTTCCACGTGAACACCTCGAGCGAACTCGGATTCGCCGGAGAGTGGACGATCCAGATCACGACCTGGGACGTCTTCGGAGACATCACCCTCCGGCTCGACTGAGCGGCAGTTGGCGAGAGTCGGACCGAACCGAAGAGCGAGGGAAGTGACATCGGGTCACTTCCCTCGCTCTTTTCTGTTCACGATCTGGATCAGTGCTCAAAGTCCACGTGTGATGCGCTGCCATCACTGGCTTCTACTCGGGCGCTGCTCCGCGCCGATACTCGATGCGAAAACGACGCACCGGTGGGTCTTCTGCGTCGAGGAAGTCTTCGAAGGATGCTTCCCAGAGGCGGGGGGTCGCTGAACGGTCATCGGGGGGGTGAGCGCTCGCGGCGCTTGGAGGTTCGATGAGCGGGTCGAGCTCGGACTTCGAGAGAGGCCAGGGAAACGCATCGAGAGGTTCGCCCTCATCGCGCGCTCGGCAGATGACGAGGAGGGATCCGCCCGGGCGAAGCATGCGCGCGAGCGCGCCGAGAGCGAGGCGGCGCATCGATTCGGGGAGCACTTGTAGGGTGTAGGATTCGACCACGAGGTCGAACGCGCAAATCCACTCTGGCGGCGGATTGAGCAGATTCTCGACCGAGTACTCGACGGCGGTCTTCGGGAATCGAGCCCGGCAGATTTCGATCGCTCGCGGCGCGATGTCGAAGGCGGTGGTTTGAAATCCTCGGCGCGTGAGCTCTTCGGCGTCATCACCTGCGCCACAGCCGATCTTCAAAGCGCGACCGGTGAGGCGAGATCCTGCGTCTTGGTCGAGCCAGGAAACGAGGTGTGAGTTGGGGGCGAGATCGACCCAGGGGATCTGCGCGAGGTCTTCGCCCGCTTCGCGGTAGAAGGTCTCGAACCAGCGGAGCGGGTCTTCAGATCGGGCGAGCTCGCGCGCTCGCTGGCGTCGGTCCTTCATCACATCTAAAACTCCAGTTGGATCCCCAATAAGAGACCCTTCCAAGTGAGATCGATCTTCGAGTCTGTCGTGTGGTCCAGATTATATTCGCTGCGGCGGAATCCTCCGAACAGGGAGAGTCGCGGGACCACGCGGTACTCGACTCCAAGTTCACTCTGCTCGAGGCTGTACTGCAGCGCACTCAAGCGATGTGAAGCAAAGATTCGGAATCGTTCGTCGATCAGCCAGCGCAAGCGAAGGCCGAGGAGGGCGCCGAGCTCTTGGTGATCATTGTCCCCAGACAAGCCACCGCCGCGCAGTTCCAGATCGAGAGCGGTCAGTTCCAGCCCGTAGAGAAAGGAAAACTCGAGACCGGTCTCGGTGCGATACCCGCTCGACGAGAGAACCGACGCTGCGGTGAGACTGAAGTCGCTCTGGAGTGAGGTGCCGGCGGGAAAATTCGCACCGCCGATCTCGACCACGCGATCGAACGAACCGGAATCGTCCCCCCAAGTGTTCGAAATTTCGCCTTCGAGGGTGTGGAGGTACCCTGCGCTGACTTCCTCTCCGAGGCCCAGACCACCGGGGCCGCCTCGGGTTCGTCCGGGCGAAGTCTCGGCGACGATGCGGAAGGAGTACGCCTGGGAATTGTCTTCGCCCGCGCGATAGGTTCCGCTCGCACAGCCGGAGACGACGGCGCAGATGGCAGAGCAACCGAGAGCGAAAGCCAGGCAGGCGAGTCTGAGGGGGGGATGCTGGGAAGTTGTCATGGACGGACGATACCGCAATCTCTTTCGGAAGACGAATAGACCGCACCGGCGCTCTCGGAACCCTGACCAGGGGCCGACTTAACGCCCCGACCGACCGGGCCGTGGCGGATCGGACGGGCCGCGGCGGGGCCGGTCGCTCGGGTCTGAAGGTCTGGAGCCACGGTGAGGACGACCCCCCTCATGGGGACCTCCCCCCCGATGCGGCCCTGAGGTATGGTCCGGACGGGAGTCTCGAGTCGGGCGTTCCCCTTCGCTTGCGCGCCGGTCGTCGCGGTCGCGGTAGGAGCGCCCGCCCGACGCCCGTCCTTCGCCGTCACGACGCCCCTCGTCCCGACTGTCGAGACGATTTCCCTTCGGTCGATCCTGCTGCGGTCGATCCTGCCGCGGTCGATCACTCTGCGGTCGATCACTCTGCGGTCGATCACTCTGTGGGCGACTTCCGTACTCCTGACGGTCCCGATCTCTAGCTCGCCCGCGTCGGCTCTCCTGTCCGGGGCGTCCGCCAGACGTATCTTCGTTCCGGCCGCGTCCACCTTCGCTCGGACGTCCGTCAATTCTAGGACCCCCAGCACTCGAACCTCCAGGACGCTGGCCCCCGTCTCTTCCCCGACCATCCGTATTGCCAGGACGACCTCCAAATTGGGGGCGTTGGCGATGGGGGGGGCCGCCCCGGTCCGGGGAACGGTCGCGTGGACCGGAACCGTACGAGCTGCTACTACGCTGGCCCTCTTTGCGCGGACCACCCCCGTACGACGGGCGGTCACCTGAGCCGGAGCCCGCGTGCCCGCCGTCACGGCGTCCAGATGGCGTGCGACGATGGTCGCGGGCGGGACTCGGAGACTCCTCCGGTCGGCGGTGTCGACTCTCGGAGCTCTTTTCTCGCCAGGGACGATTCACTGGGACCGGACTCACGACCGGACCCGAGTGCTGAGTGGGCGTGCGTCGGCTGTCCTCTAAAGGACTCCCGGCGGACTCGCTCCGCTCCTCACTTGCGCTCGACGTCAATTCAGGTGCGGGCTCGCCGTCTCCAGTCTCGGTTCCATCGAGGCTCGCGATCTCCGCCTTTGTGAGCTCACGCCACTCTCCTCGGGGGAGATCAGCCAGCTGAACGCCACCGACCGAGATCCGCTTCAGGTACACGACTGTCATCCCGATCGCCTCGAACATGCGTCGGATCTGTCGCTTCATCCCTTCGCGGATGCGAATCATCAATGTGGTCGTCCCGTCGGAGCGGCGGACGATATCGTAGAGATCGGCGGGAGATGTTTCGCGACAGAGGTCGCGGAGATAGATCCCATCCGAGAGGCGCTTGAGGTCGGCGTCGGTCGGAGTGCCATCGAGCTCGACGTAGTACTCCTTTTGGCACTCGTAACGCGGATGTGTGATTCGGTGCTGCAGGTCTCCCTCGTTGGTGAGGATCAGGAGTCCCTCGGTCTCGAGGTCGAGTCGTCCCGCGGGAAGCACTCCGGTCTCGGCAATGCGCCTGGGGAGCAGATCCATCACCGTCAGGCGCTCGTGAGTGTCGTGGGTGCTCGTGATGAATCCTGCAGGCTTGTGGAGCGCGATCACCTTGGGGGTGCTCAAGACGATCTGTTCATCGTGGATGTGGACCGTGTGCTTGGCCGGATCGACTTTGGCTCCGAGCTCGCGGACCACTTCGCCGTTCACTCGCACCAGCCCGGCTTCGATGAGCAGCTCAGCCTTCCGACGAGAGCAGTAGCCGCAGTTCGCGATGTACTTCTGTAGACGTTCCTTGGCCAAGAAGCCTCCGCGTGTCTGAGAGGAGAGCGAGGGAGTGGGCGAGCCGAGCCGCGGCGGTGAACCCCTGAGAATAGCGCTCGGGACACCGGCGAGCGAGCACTCCGGCCCGATTCGAGCAGTTCCCCGCGTGGTTTCGAAGCGTTCGGAGCAAGAGCGAACCCGGGTCCGTGAGCCACCCCATGATCAGGTTCAAGGCTGGCGAGCACTTCTTCCGAGGTGAAGTCCTCAAGGATTTGAGCTTCTGGCACCCTGCACCCTCGGTGAAACATAGAAGAGAGCCAAGACTCACTCTCTCTTCACGACCAACCGCCGCTCGATCCATCTCCAACGCGAAGAAATTTCATGACGCGGGCCCGCGCTCCGTCCCCTCGTAAACTCTGAAGTCGTTTATCTGCAATGGCTTATGCGCAGCTCACGAGTTTGAACCCCAACTCCCCGATTCGTCGCCTTCAGGAGTGATTGCGAACACTTCCCACGAATCGGAGGCCGAAATGAACGCCAGGAACACCCAGCACACTTCCTCGAGGAAAACGGCGAGTTACGGACGCGGAGTGGCCGCGCTTCTCACCCTCGCTTTGTTCGCTGCCGGGTGCGCCCCCGTCCTGGAGTTGAGGACCGACGATCAAATTCACGGGGACCTGGTGAACGAGGCACGCGATCGTGTTTCGGTGACCACCCGGGTGACCACGTTCGACGCGAACGGAGTCGCGCTCGACCTCGCCGTTCACGAGATTGGCCCTGGAGATCGGGATCACCTGTTCGTGATGATCCATGGAGTGCTCTCCGATCACCAAGGTTGGAGATACATCGCCGCGGATCTCGGGAGAGATCATGACCTCATGCAAATCGACCTCCTAGGGTGCGGCGAGAGCGACAAGCCATCTCCCGAGAGTCTGGGACCGATGGGTTACGGGCCGACCACGATGGCGCGCCGAGTTCTCCAGGCGATTCAATCTCGACTGAACGATCGTACTGCGCCTCCCCGCAAGATCACGATGCTGGCCCACTCCTATGGGGGCATGCTCGCGATTCGGATGATGGGGAATCGCGCCCTCCGGCAGGAGTTCGCGGCAACCCTCGACCAGGTCGAGCGACTGATCTTGATCGCTCCCTTCGACGTCGCCATCCAGTCTCCCCCCGCGGCGTTCCAGGGCCTGGTTGAGGTCGGCTACTGGAAGATCGAGCTCGGTAACTTACTCGGGCTGATCGAAGCGCCGCTGACTGAAATCGTGGCGAGCGGATTCGATCGCGTCGAAGACGCGCCGCGTGAGGAAGCGACGAGGCTGATCAACCTGGTCTGCGATCGCGACCGGTTCGAGTCGAACTGCGCAATCCTGAGGCAGGCCGTTCCCTGGACCGAGAAAGAACGCCCTGATTGGCCCCAGGTCGCCGAGTTGGTCGAAGACTACGCTTCGATCGACGTCCCCTGCTCGATCCTCTGGGGCGCCCGCGACGAGACGCTACCGCTCTCGATGGGCTACAAGCTGGCCTCTGAGATCCCGACCGCCGACCTCTGGATCTTCCCGCACTGCAAGCACAGCGTTCAGTTGGAGCGGCCGGGACTGTGCGCGGCGGTGATCCGCGAGTGCCTGAATCGAGTGCCGGTTCAAGTCGACCAAGTGATCGAATCGCTCATGCCCAACGGCGGCCGGTCGATGGACGAGATCCGTCAAAGCCCTGCGCTATCGCGCTGCTTGCGCATCGAGATCTTGAACGACTTCGAAGATGTTCGCGACGTGGAAGTGGTTCCTGCGGAGCTTCCTGACCTGGAGTCGCCCGCTCTGGAAGACTTCACCTCGATCGCGACGATTCAAATCTGATTTCGTCCAAGGACCGGCGCGCACGCAACAAGTAGGATTGACTGCAATCAATTAGGAGACTGAAGGCCATGGCTGAACAACCCCCCGATCAAGTGACTCAGCTTCTAGACGATCTTTCGAAGGGGCGCGAGGAGGCTGCGGAACAACTTCTCCCCTTGATCTACGAACAACTGCGAAAGCTCGCTCAGGTACGCATGAACGATGAGCGACCGGGCCATACTCTTCAAGCGACTGCCCTCGTCCACGAGGCGTACATGAAACTGATCGGGGACCAGGACCCCGGCTGGTCGCATCGGGGTCACTTCTACGTCGCTGCCGCGCAAGCGATGCGACAAATTCTGATCGATCATGCTCGCGGCAAGGGGCGCGTCAAACGAGGAGCCGGAGCCAAACGTCAACCGTTGACTGCAGTCGACCTCGCCCACGTCGCAGATCTCGATCTGATTTTGGATCTCGACGACGCGATCGAGCGACTGAAGGAGTCGGACCCCGAGGCGGCTCGCATCGTTCATCTGCGCTTCTACGCAGGCCTCAGCGTCGAAGAGACCGCGGATACCCTCGGAGTCTCTCGGAGCACGATCAAACGCGAATGGGACTTCGCCCGTGATTGGCTCTTTGATCACATGTCCGGAAACGAAGAGTGCTGACCGGGTGGCGGCTCGACGCTCGAGCTCTCGATCACCAAGTAAAAGAAACTCCGAGCAGGGCGATCGCCCCGTACTCATCCCCCTCCGCCGCTTCTCGATGATCGTTGTCCAAGAGATTGAACACACGGAGGAAGAGCTCCCCTTCGCGATCTTTCCAAGGAAAGCGGTAGGCCACCTGCGCGTTGACGAGCGCATATTCGTCGACTTGCGTCTTGAGCTGTGTCTCCCCGAAGTAGTTCACCCACACCATGGCGGTCACGGGCCCTCCGGTCTTGTACCTCAGGCCAAAGTTTCCCTTGTGTCGTGGTCCGGACGGGACTCTTTCTCGCGGGTGCTCATTTCGCCTTCGCATGGTGTACGAGTAATTACCGAAGCTCGAAACTGAATCGCTCAGCACGACGTCTCCCTCGAGCTCGAGACCGTAAGACACTTCTTCGGCCTGATTCAGCGGTGCGAGCACGAGCACGGGTCCCGGGGGCACGGGGCGATACTGGATTAGATCCTTCACGAGATTGTAGAAGACGGTTGCTCCCAGCCGGATTCCTCCGGCCGGCTGACCGGAGTATCCGATCTCGTACGCCTGGAGCCGCTCCGCCTCCAGGTCCTTGTTCCCGATGAAGAGTCCACCATTCGGATTGCCGGGGATCGTCAAAGGCATGTTGAACCACAACTCGCGGAGACTGGGGTTCCGAAACCCGGATCCGAACGAGGCACGCAAGTATTGCTGGGGCCGGAATTCCCAGACGAGAGCAGCGCGCGGCGATAGGTTTGTGCCTGCGGTGGAGTGTTGATCGACTCTCAGTCCTGCAGTCAGGAGAATGCTGTCGGAGAGGTGAAATTCGTCCTGCACGAAAGCCCAAGTCAGTTTCGTCTGATGGCTCCCGAGTGAGACGTCGAGGTTCTTGGTCTCGAAGGTCGAAAATCGATAGCCGGTACCCACCAAGGTGGAATGCCCGTCGAGCAGAGTCGGCGAGTACTGCAGATCCAGATCGATAACATCCATGGTGACATTGAATGGAGAGAAGATCTGATTGGGGATCGACTCCGAGTCGAATCCGTTCCAGGACAGGCGAGCCCGAAGCTTTTCGTGATCGAGCGTTGCCATCAGAAACGAATCTTGAAGCTCGCTCTCGAACACCCCCCCCGGAAACCCCAGTTCGAGGTCGGGGATGAGAGTTTGCTGATCCTGATCGCTCACCCCACCGGAGATCTCGAATCTGCCGCCTTCCCATTCCTCCCCGTAGCGAAGCTCCACATGCCCCTTGTCTCGGGCGTTCTCCCCCGGTGCGTCAAACTTGCTGAGGTCGTCCCAGCTCAGAGTCGTCTTCAGACCTGAGTCACCCGATCGCCGAACGAAGGTGAGCCCAGCCAAGGACGAATCGTAGGAGCCGCCGGCCAGAGTCAGGTGTAACTCGTCACGTTCGTAGTCGAGGGGAGACCGGGTGATGATGTTGACGATGCCTTGCATCGCGTTCGGGCCGTAGAGGAACGAACTCGGTCCCCGAATGAACTCGATCTTCTCGACATCGAAGGGAAGAACCGGAATCGAATCCCAGAAAACATTGCCGTAGAACTCGTTGTAGACCTGCCGACCATCGAGGAGCGCCATCATTCCCTGCGCGGAGGATGCGACGTCGTTGTAGCCACGCACGTTGACGTTTGATTCCGTTGCGGTCGAACGTTGCACCTCTGCGCCGGGGATCCAACGAAGCAAATCGCTGACGTAGCGAACACCGAACCGGTCAAGGTCGAAGCGCTCGATCACAGTCACGCTCGATGGGGCCTCTGCAGCAGTCTCCTCTTCTCCGGAGGCGAGATCGGTGGTGGCGGCAGCATTGCGGGCAAGCCTCTCGCTGGCTCGATCAAAGGGGTCAGCCTTTTCTGCGTCGTCGGGGGCGGATCCATCGGGAGGGGCCGAGGCCTCCTGGCAGAAGACGGGCAGGGCCATCGGAGTGGCGATCAGAGAGAGGCAAGCCCACAATAGCGCAGAGACGAAATTCACCGAGAGCTGCCGAGAACCGGTGCCACTCATTCCCCCCCCTCCTCATACTTGCGCTCATATGTCCTCAGAATTGGTTCTTTGTCCGGGTCACCCTTAAGCTCGTACGATCGACCAAGGTCTTCGAGTGCTGACTCGAGTTGCCCGAGCTTCCACTTTGCGAGGCCGCGCAACCAGAGCTCTAATTCGTGCTCGCGAATCGAGAGCGCTTCGTCGAAATCAGAGACACTGCCCGTGAAGTTTTCAAGCTTGAACTTGGCGGTTCCGCGCGTCCTGAAGAGTTGAAATCGAAAGTCTCTGATCGAGTCGGGTTCGGCAGCAGAGCGAAATCCTCCGTCGAACTGCAGAAAGAAACCGAGCTCGGTGAACTCGAGTTCGAGCGCCTCAGTGATCCGTCTCTCCGCTTCCTGATAGTCGGGATCGGCCTTGGACATTTCGGCCAGGGCGTAGCTGAAGAATAGAGAAGAGTCGCGCCTTCCCTCATCGATGCTGACTTGTAGATCCTGCTGGCCCGATTGGAGTGCCGCTTCACTGGGTTCCTCTTGAATCCCCTCCCAGAGGATCCTCGATGCCCCCCGCAGTTCGCGCAATCGGGGGCTGGGGTCGACGACGGCATCCAAGGCTCGACAGATCTCCAAGAGGACTGCCTCGTCTTTCTTCTTCAGAAGGAGCGCGAGACCCCAATCGAAGAGCACGGGGCCATCGTTGGGTTTCGCCTGCTTCAAGCGCTGTGCAAGAGGGATCGCTTTTTCTGAATCTCCAAGTAGGAGAAAGGCGTGGAGCAATCCCGTCCGGAGGTCGTCTCGGTCTTGCCCTTCTGCTTCGAGAGATGACTCCCAGCGCTCGATCGTCGTCCTCGATCCTCGCTCGAGCAAGGCATAGATCGAACGCGCTCGTTCGATCTCGCGATCGTGCACCGCGGAGCGAAATGCAGATCGCGCGCGGCGTTCGAGATCGACGATCGTCGGATCGTCGATCCGATCACTCCGGCGGATAGCGGCGCAAAGATTCTCAGCGGACAAAGCGTACTGTTCCAGCTCCCAGTGGGCACGAGCTGAAATGGCTAGACTCTCCGAAGCGAACTTCTGATAGCGGTCGACGAGACTCGCGGGGTGCCAACCGAGAAGTACCGTGACCCCGAAATCGGTCCATGGGGCATGTCGGGCGGCCTTGGAGTTGGCGACTGCCACCGCCCACTCCCCGTTGCCGAGCTCGGCTTGGGCGAGGCGGTGCTTCAGCGAGGCGCAAGGCTCCAAGAAGTTGGCTGTCCGCAACCCAGCGAGATCATCAGTGAGAATGCCTTTCCAGTACCAATACATAACGAGTCGATCTTGCAGCGATTGCAGTCGGTCCTCGAGCGCCGCCGAGACGTTCTCGTCGGAATCGATCGCGAGCGCGAAGGAGGCCTGGATCCGTATGCCGTCGGGATCTTGGTTATCTTTGCTCAAGAGTCGGCAAGACTCCTGTGCCTTCGCGTACTCGCCGAGGTAAAGCTGAAACCTCGCCCGTTCGCGAAGGCGCTCCACATTGTTTGTGTCTGACTTGAGACTTCGAGCGAGGCTCTCTTCCTGGTCGAGCCTCTCGATCGCTCCTTTCAACTGCGGCCGGAGCGCAACGAGCTGCTCCTTTGCAGCATCGGGATTCTCCTTCGCCAAGGACTGGCGAAACGCCACGAGTGTCTTCTCAATTTCCGTACGAGCGCGTTCGGCCGCCTCGAGCTCAGAGATGAGATCGGCTGCCGCTTCCTGGTCGGCCGCGCCCCCCATCGGTTCTGCCCTCCAACTGGTGAGGGCGGAAAGCGCTTCGCCCGACTTCCGCTCGAGGACTCGGTGCTGAACAGTTCGGTGCCAGCGTCTTGCCGAGAGATCTTCTAGCAGTGCCTGAGCAGCAGCCTTGAACTCGTCCTGTAGATCCTCTCGAGCCTTGCGAAGCTCCTCGAGACAGATACCGGCTTGTGTTGGGTCCAGTGTCCCGAGGCCTTCCTTGAGCCGGTCAAGCCACGCTGCTTCTCGCGCGAATTCGTTACTTCTCAATTGATTGAGCGCTGTGATCTTCTCCAGCGACTGTTCACGGAAGAGCTGAAGTGCGAGCGCCTTCGCGTCCGCACGCCCCAAGAGCCGAGTGAGTTTGTCTGTGACTATTGCGGTTTGCTTGGGGAAGCCAAGAGGCTCTAGATTTTTGAGGATGGCCCGTAGCGATTCGGCGGTATTGCCTTCTTCTCCGGAGGACACCACCAGCTTCTCTGAGCGTTGCCATTGCCGAAGGTATTCGAGGGCAGAGTGTTCCGGGGACGAAGTGGACCGGGCGCTGGGTGCCCAAGTCTGGAGCAAGTCTTCCAACGTGAGTCGCTCAGCGGGCGTGAGATCTCCTGGAGCTTCGGTTGAGGAAACGAGCAGGACCACCAGGTCCGCCTTCAGGGTCCGTGCTTCGTCTTTAGCAGGCGCGTAGTCGTGATCATCGATGCTGAAACTCGAGAGTGAAGAGATACTCTCGGCAGCTTGTTCTAGCTTGACAATTCTCTTCCCTTCGAATGCTTCCGTCACCTTGGATACCAAGCTGTCAAGTTTTCTGTCCAGCGCCTCAGTTTTCTCGACTAGAGTTTTCGCGCCTTCGATCCTGTCTCCGCTCTGCTCGAGCTGCAGCATCTTGTCACGGATCTCTATCGCCTCCTTTATCTCTCCCGCGTAGAGGCGAACCTTGAGAAGGTCCAAGCGATCGTTCTGTACTTCTGCTACAGCGGCAGTGAACCTCTCGCGCAAGTCAACCATGCGCTCATCGAGCGGCCATTCCTCCTCGAGTTTGTTGAGTTCAACGCTTACCTTCCGCAACATCGGTTGCTCTTCATCCAGATTACCTCTCACCTCTTCGATGGCGAGCAGATGCATTCTCACCTCTTCGAAGGCGCGTTCGCGAAAGTATGACGGCATGCCCACGACCAAGACGACGAGCATCATCAGAAGCACGACGACGGAGGTGAGTGCGACGATGTTCTTCTTCACCCCAAAGAACC
Source organism: uncultured bacterium (assembly GCA_937876125.1). GTDB lineage: Bacteria > Planctomycetota > UBA8108 > UBA1146 > UBA1146 > JAFMMO01. The sequence continues at coordinate 15,845 of CALEHF010000021.1, read as the reverse complement.
CTCTGGAGAGAGATCGCTGCAGTCGCTCCAGCTGATCGAGGACTTCCGCGCTGCTCTGGGTACGTTCCCCCGGATCTTTGCGGAGGAGGGGCTCGATGATCTTCACCAAGGGGTGGGGGAGATCGACGTAGGAAGGTGTTGTAGTGAGCACGGACTCGATCTGCGACGCATCGAACGGGCGCTCTCCCGTCGCAAGCTCGTACAACACGACCCCGAGCGAGAAGAGGTCGGTGCGCGCGTCGATGGTCTCACCCTTCACCTGTTCCGGCGGGGAGTACCCGATGGTGTATGCGACGGGCGAAGAATCGTCTGGGGTCGGGGCACCAATCGCAGGGCTCACCTCCCGCCCGGGATTCAGAAGGTGCAAAGCTTTCGCGATGCCAAAGTCGAGGATCTTGACCTGACCCTCTTCGGTCATCATGACGTTCCCCGGTTTGAGATCTCGGTGCACGATCCCTTGGCGATGCGCCTGTGCGAGGCCACGCGCGATCTGGACCCCGATCTCCACCGTCTCAGTCAGAGAGAGCGGCTCGTCTCTGCGCGCGAGCAGATCGCTGAGGGGCTCCCCGGGAACGTACTCCATCGCGATGGCGGGTTGCCCGTCGCCCATCTTGGTGAAGTAGTAGATCGTCGCGACGTTGGGGTGATTGATCCGCCCCGCCATTGTCGCTTCGTTCTCGAACCACGCGCACCTCTTGTCTTCGTTCCTGAACTCCTCAGGGAGTAGCTTCAGTGCGACCTGGCGGCGCGGGGGCTCTTTCTCGGTTGCTAGGTATACCGTCCCCATCCCTCCCCGTCCCAGTTCGCGTTCGATCTGGAAGAGAGGCGAAGCCGGTAGGTCGGACCGAGATTGAGTGGGAAGGGAACGCGCGGTTCGAGATGGTGAAAGTGGCGTATCGATCAAGGCGAAATCGAGAGTCGGAGACTGGAGGAAGACGCCTGCCTGTCCGTTGGCAGCGATCAGTTTCTCGACCCGTCTCCGAACCTCAGGATCTCCCCGGCAGGATCGGTCGAGATGGGCACTTCGATCAGCGGGGGGAAGCTCGAGGAGTTCGAAATACAGATTCTTGATGAGCTTGAATTGCCGTGGATCGACATTTCCCACTTCGGCCACACATTCACGACTGCCGAACTCAGGGAGTTCGGGTCAATGGTGCCTGCACATGGCGGGGAGCGGTGCAGCTCGAGGTTGGGTCACGGCGAGTTCCACGGAGAAGGAATGCATCGATGACTTGCGAGATCTCGAGACAACAAGCGTACGAGACGCTAGATATGGAGTCTAGTTCATTCTAGAGGACGAGTGCCGGAACTCCCGGTCGGCGCTGTGTTCATCGATTCTTCGCACCCTGATTCAAGGGGCTTGCCACTGTCGATGTCGCCGAACGGCTCGGGGGAACCTGCTGTTCACTAGATTGCGACTCCACCTGATCGATGCGAAAGGCGGGCTCCGGGTCGTGAGAACGCGTCGCGTCCGTCACGGCTCGGGCCCGCCTCAACACGTCTCAGGCCGCCTACTCTTTCGAGCCGCCGCGCGCCTTCTCCATATACTCGTCTCCGCAGATATCCCCGATCTCGAGGATCGTTTCCTCCGCTCCTTCGGTATCCCCCTCTGCTTGTTGCTTGCGCAACGTGATCAGGGCTTCCGCGTACGCGGCGTCGAGCACCTTCTGAAGCTCGGCGAGCTCGTCGTCCGCGAGCTTTTGGACTTCGGCCGGGACCACGTCGCCGAAGTCATCGAGGCTCTTTCGAATCGAATCGATTGCTCTGCCGAGGCGCCCATCGCTCTGGTGGGCGCGCGCTCGGGAGATCCCGTCGCGGACCCGTTGGGACATCGACTCGATCTCTTCCTTCGTCCACTTCGGCGTGCTCACTTGCGCGGAGGATGTCGTGACGTCGGCGCCCCGCAACCGATCTGCAATCTCGGCGACGCTTTCGTCCTTCTTGCCCTCGGACTCTTGATTGTCTTTGTTGGCGATGTCGGTGAGCGACACAGCGGGCTTCTGGAACTGGAACACCAGGAACATCAGAAGTCCCAACGCGACGACGCCCGTCGAGATGTAGAGCGCTTTTTGGGTCGACGTGACACTGATCCCTTGCGGAGGGCGATGGTGTCGAACCGGATGGTGGCCGTGGCCCGCCGTCGGTTGGGCGCCCCCTCCCGCCCGCTTCGGGACGCGTCGACGCGTCGAGTCGACGTGTCCTTCGGCGCGGTGCGCAATGGCAGCGCGGATCGCCTCCGCTTGCTCTTCGGCAATCACCCCTTCGACCACGAGCCAGTGGCCGACCCCTTCGCCGCGTGCACCCTCAGTCCGGTAACGGATGAGGAATTCCCGCGCCTCCTGCTGAGAGAACAGCCCTTGACGGAGCGCGAGCTTCAGAAACAGTTCATCGCGTGATTGTGACATAGCATGAATCGTAGGACTCGTCCTCGGCCGGGTCAAGGTAGCCGCCCCAGAGGTGACGGAGACCGGCTCCTTCGAACGGGCGGTCGGACCGCTTGGGCGGGCGATGGGGAGAGCGCGGCACGGTCCTGACCAGCTCGCTTTGTTCCGGCTCGATCACTCCAACCGCCTTGCTAACCCCCCGCGCTTCGCCACGAGGAGATCTAGAACCGGCGGAAACGGTCCCATCCCTCGGTCTATCCCGTATCCTCAGCGAGCAGCCCCAGAGGCCGCGGGACTGCCGCACCTCCGCCCCACCATGCCGCCCCAACCTTTCGAGAGGCCGTATGTCCGACCAGCAGATCTACCGCGTCGTCATCGGGACCGCCGGGCACATCGATCACGGGAAGTCGTCGGTCGTGCGACGCCTCACCGGTGTTGACCCCGATCGCCTGCCCGAGGAGCGGGATCGCGGGCTGACCATCGACCTCGGCTTCGCCCCACTCAAACTCTCATCCGGAGAAACGGTCGGCATCATCGATGTCCCCGGCCACGAGAAGTTCATCAAGAACATGGTCGCTGGGGCGAGTGGGATCGACCTGGTGATTCTGGTCGTGGCCGCGGATGACTCGGTCATGCCGCAAACGCGCGAGCACCTCGAGATCATGAGTCTCTTGCAGGTGAGCCGCGGCCTCATCGTGGTCAACAAGATCGATCTCGTCGAAGAGGACATGGTCGAGCTGGTCGAGGAAGAGGTGCGCGAATCTGTGGCGGGGACGTTCCTCGAAGATGCGCCGGTGTTTCGCATTTCAGCGATCACCGGAGAAGGGTTCGAAGAGTTTCAAGCAGCTCTCGATGCTGCGATTCACGAAGTGCCGCCGCGTGACGATGGCGGGATTTTTCGCATGCCGGTGCAGCGTGTCTTTTCGGCGAAGGGACACGGCACTGTCGTCACCGGCATCCCGGTTTCAGGGGGCGTCTCTCCCGGCGACCAGATCGAGATACTGCCCCTCGGCGCAACCGGGCGGGTGCGCGCGCTCCAGGCGTACAAGATTCCTGTCGAACGCGCGCATGCCGGGCACTCGACCGCCATGAACCTCTCCGACATTGATTTTCATGATGTCCATCGGGGGATGGTCGCCGCGACTCCGGGCTACTTTCGCGCCGCAACGATGATCGAGGCCCGGCTTCGCGCTCTGCCGACTCTCAAGCAAGCCCTCTACCACCAAATGCCGGTGCGGTTCCACTGCGGGACCTCCGAGGTGGTGGGAAAGATGTTCCTCCTGGATCGAAAGCAGGTCAATCCGGGGGAGGAGGCGTACGCACAGTTTCGGCTCGCGGAGCCGGTGGTGGTCGCGCCGGGAGATCGTTACGTCTTTCGGCAGGAGACGCCGATGCTCACGCTCGGTGGTGGAGAGGTTCTCGATCGCTCGACATGGCGGCTGAAAATGGGCAAGGACCATGTGCTCGCGTCCCTCGATCGCAAAGAGCAAGCGCTCGGGAGTCAACCTGACTACGTCGCGAGCGTCGTCGATGAAGACCCCTTTGCACTCGTATCCGTCAAAGATCTCTCGAAGCGCGCGGCCATCGCCGAAGCGGAGCTGCGCGTGATCCTCACGTCCCTCGAGGAGCAAGGCGCGATTGTCCCCGCTCGCGGCGGGCACTGGTTCCCGGGCGAGGGGTTGGGACGCGCACGGCAGCGCGTCCTCGCCGGACTCGATTCTTGCTTCCGTAGGAACCCGTACCGCGTCCATGTGCCGAAACTCGAGGTGCGTGACGAAGCGCGGCTCGAGGGGGAGTACTTCGAAGCGCTCTTGGTGAAGCTCGACTCAGAGGGCGTCATCGAATCACTTCGCGGCGGCAAGGTGGGGCTCCCCGGTCGCGAAGTCGGACTCGACGAAGCCGATCAAAAAGCCTACGAGCTGTTGCGCGAGACGTACCGCACGCAATTGTTCGCACCTCCGCGGCTCGATGAACTCGCCGAGGCACGAAAGCTCGACCTCGCGAGTCTCGAGCGCCTCGCTTCGCTTCTCGTCGATCAAGGGCTGTGGGTCCGCCTCAATCCGGAGGTCCAGCTCGAGGCGGAAGCGATCGAAATCGCGTTCGAGAAGTTGAAGACGTACTTCCAGGCAAACGGGCCGTTCAGCGCGAGTGTTGCGAAGGATGTTCTCCAAACGACGCGGAAGTTCGCGATCCCGATCCTCGAGCGCCTCGATGCATTGAAGCGAACGCGTCGAGTGGGGGATGCGCGCGAAGTGTTGGAGGAGCAGTGACCCGTGCCTCTTCGGGCGCGGCAGGAAGACGTTGGATACGCCGAGTTTCTCTCGTGAGTCTCGGCTGGATCTCCATCGGTTGCGTGACTCCGCTCGGTCGTCTAGCTCCTCTGAAACTCGGCCGCCGGTGGCGTAGAGGTCCAGCTCCTCGCCCCTCTCGATCAAAAGGCGCGTCTCCAGTACTTGCGGCGCTCTTCTGGTTGGCCTCTGCTCGCAAGGTGAAGAAGGCCTGACGCGTAATGCTTGAGGTCGTGACGACGGTGGCTCCCGTGGCACGATTCTTCTCTCCTTTGAGCTCCTCTCTTTCGACGAACGTGGGGCGCTGATGCAGTCAGCGACCTACGCGTAGAGGTTCACGAGATCGCGTAGCTTCTCTTCGAGATCGCTCGAGCGAAACGGCTTTGGGATGAACGCGCACTTTTCCGGGAGTGCGTCGAGCCCTTCCGGGAGCCCAGACAAGAACAGGAATACCTGCGCGGGATAAGTCGCGCGGATCTTATCGAAGATCTCGAGGCTCCCCGATGAGAAGGAGGGCTGTGGGTCCTATGACCCGCAGCCCTCGAGTTTCTCAGAAAGAAGTCGTGGTACGCGTCCCCGTTACGGGCAGGAGAGGCTGGCCGCGCAGGTCAAGGCGTCGCTCGACGGGTCCACGGAACAGGCCGCGCTTCCCGTCGGCGGGGCTCCGCCCGCGAAGAGATAGAGCAGGATGGTGACGGGGTCGGAGACGTCGACTCCGCCGTCGTCGTTGGCGTCGAGCGCGTCAAAGCAGAGGTGCCCGTCGCCGAGGAAGATCACTCCGATGCTCGAAGTGACGTCTGCGATGTTGAGAGTCGTATCGCCGTTCGAGTCACCACGTTGGAACGTGACAGGAGCGATTCCTGTTGCGCAAGCGGCCGGCAGTGGGGCACCGCAGATCGTGGTACCAGTGACACAAAGGGCGAAGGAGCCGCTCTCGAGCAGGGTGACCGTCGCGGAGGTCGCTGCTCCCGACAAGGTCGCCACCGAGGTGCCGTCGATCAGCACTTCGAGAGCGCTGTAGTCGCTGGTGTTGTCCCAGGTGACCGTCGCCTCGAAGTTCGCGTCGTCGACCAGGATCGACAGGTTCTCGACGGCGGTCGCGGCGACCGGGGCGCAACTTGCAATCGTGCAGAGAGGTGCGCTTTCGAGGCCGCCGACGGTTCCGACGACACACAGCTCGCCGCTCGCACTCGGGAGCGAAAACGGGAACAGAGTCAAGTTGCCGGGGAGCGTGGCGACCGGAACCCCGTCGAAGCTGACGGTGATCGTGTCGTAGGCGGTCCCGAGGGTCCACGTCGCCGAGATCGTGCACGCGCACGGATCCACGATCGCTGTGGTGAGGCCGCTGACGGCGGGAGGCGCGATCGCCACCGAGCAAGATGCGGGCGCGAGCGTTTCGCCGCACACCGTGGCTCCTCGGAGTTCGATGGTGTGTCCCCCATACGCGACCGGGATGGTGGCGCTGGTTGCGGTTCCCGGGAGCGTCGTGAAGAGGGAACCGTCGATGGAGATCGTGATCGAGGCGTAGTTGTCGGTGTTGACCCAGGTCAATTCGGCTTCGAGCGTGGCTTCATTCGTCGTGCAGGTGAGATTCGCGACGGCGGTCGGCTCGACGATGGGCACCGAGAGAGTTGCGCAGGTCGGAGCCGAGTTCAGCCCAGAGGCGGTCCCGGTCACGCAGAGAGTTCCCGCCGATCCCGGCGCCAGTGGGACTTGCACTTCGGTCGCGGTTCCCGGCAGGGTCGCGAGGAGCGCCCCGTCGAGCGTGACGGTGATCGATTCGAAGAGGGCTTGGATCGTCCACTGGGCGGTCATGCCCCCGAGGCAGGGGTTGTCGACGGTGGCGGTGATCGGCCCGACCGGCGGCGGCACGATCGAGCTGGTGCAGAACGCACCAGCGGATGAGATCCCGCTGACCACGCACACGATCTCGTACAGGTGCGTTCCGAAGCCCGCCTCGATGTCCTGCCAAGAGGTCGTGGTCGCAGAGACGCTTGCGATCGAGACGCCGTTTCTGGCCAGCTCGATCGAGTCGTATCCGGCGACTTCCGGCGGCGCGGTCCAGTTCAGCGCGATAAGGTTTCCATTTGCATCGCAGGTGACGTTTTCAACTCCGAGCGGAGAGATCTGACTGTTGCAGATCGTCGGATCCGAAGGGAGATCGATGTTCACAGCGATCACCGAGTACTGGTAGCTCCCCGGAGCGAGACCGGATTCGGTGTAGCTGGTCTGGATCGGGTCGAGGTTTGCGATGAGAAGCCCATCGCGGTAGACCTCGATACCGAGGTAGTCGTCCCCGCCGTGGGTCCACGACAGGTCGACACTACTCGTGTTCCCCACACAAGCGAGGTTGAGAACCGGCGCCGCAGGAATGCGGGCGTACGGTGCGACTCGCAGAATGCCCCAGGCACCACCCGAGTAAGAGAAGTTGTTGTTGGCGCGGTAGACGTAGTCCCCCGAAGCACGAGCGGCTCCGCCCGCAATCATGAACAAGTTCTCATGGCTGCCGGTGATAATGTTTCCGACCGAGCCCACCGTGCGTGAAGTCGGGTTCTCACCGATCTTGGTCGAGTCGTCGGTCCACGGCTGGCTCTGCCAGTTGTGACCGCTCACAGTGAACGAGCGCGGCTCAGCGATGCCGGCGCCCGCCATCGCGACGCGGTACATGACGGGGGTCCCCGCCTCCACTTCGCAGAGCGGAGTTTCGGGGTCGCCGCAGGGGAGGCCGCCGCACCCAACCAGCGACTGAGCCGAGGAGAGGGCCCAAGTCTGGTTGATCCCGCTCATGACAGTCCACGGGTCGGGAGCCAAGACTCCCATCCGCGCCCAGAGGGGTTCGGAGCGATAGTTGAGTCCGGCGAAGTTTCGTAGGGTCGCCAGATCGGTCAGCTGCCCGTTGTTCTTCGTGACTTGCGGCACGTCGTCGAGCCACTGCAGCACGAACTCGCGGAACAGGAGGTCGCCGTTCGCATCGTAGATATCTGCTTCGTAGGAGCGAGCGGCGCCACCGGTGTCGGGATCCTCGAAAGTGGAACCCTCCGGCTCGACGACGCACACGCCGTAGAGCCCGTGGGTCGCGTGCCCCTCGACGTCTCCGAAGCTGCGCAGGTTCGTGACTCCGTACTCGATGGGAGTCCACGTCACGTTACCCAGATCGTCGCCTGCGACTTCACCCGCGTACCAGGCGAACAGGCGCGTCTCTCCGGGACCGACCGTCGAATCAGGGTTGCGCCCGATCGACGCTCCGTCCGAGGTTCCCATGTCGTAGGAGAGGAGCTGCGGGTGCAAGCTGACTCTGCTCGAGCCCGTGTTGGACCCGAGGAACTGCGGAAGAGTGAGGGGGAGCATATTCTCGAGGGCCACGTCGATGCAGTCTCCTGCGTTGACGCGTAAGACGAGCGGCTCGAGCGCGCGAGCTCCGCTGATGATGTCGGGCACTTCGTCGGCGTGCACGAAGACCAGCGCGTTCGGGTCGCGGTAGCCGAATCTCTCGGTGAGGTGAAGCCCCTGCGACCCGATCAGGTCACCGACGCGCCAAGCTTCCAGCGCGAACGACTTCTTCGGCGGAGCGCCCGGACCGGTCGGGCAGATCCCGAGGGCCAAGGGGTGCGACGGACGCAGGGTCCAGTTGGCGTTGTTGGGGAGCAGCGAGAGATCGGGCTGCTGCGAGCCGTGGGCCCGGATCAGTCCGTACATGCCGCCGCGTAGATCGGGGGTCGTCAGGCTGCCGGTCAGGAAATCGGTGTTCCCGCTCGGTCCAACCGTGTGCTTGAGGCCGTCCCCGAGGTCGAAGTACATCTCGAAGTGCTCCGAGATGCCGTACTCCTGTTTGTTGGTGTAGCCCGAGTTCGTGTTCGATCCCTCTTGGAGCCAGCGGGCGCCGTGCACACCGAAGCTGTGCTGTCCCTCTTGGGCGCCGTGGGCGAGGGAAATCTTCACCGAGTCGCCGGGGTACGCCCTCGCGACGAAGGTGAATGGATCGTTGTTCACGAGGCTCGAGAACCGATAGGCGTCGGCGTTGGTGAGGTCGTGGGCGATCGGGTCGTTACGGTAGTTGATCGTCACGGAGCCACCGCCGGTCGAAATCGCTTCCGGGTCGTTTAAGAGACCACTCCGCGTGGCGACCGGCAGGTTGAAAGTGTCGTAGGTCGGCATGAAGTCGCCGGTCTCGAACACGAACTCACGCATCGATTCGGTGCCCCCGAAGCCCGCGATGATGTTCGCGGCCCAGTTGGTGGGCCCTCCGTCGGGGCGCGTGCCCATGACGGTCAGCCCATCCGGCATGGTCCAGATCGAGTCCGTTGGCTCGACCACCAAGAGCGCGTACAAGCCATGCTGCTGGTGGGAACTGGGGCCGAAGTGATCGTGAGTGAAGACCGAGCGGATCGTGCGATCTTCTCCGGCATTGTTGACCAAGGGATCCGCCCACCAACGTTGCACGGTGGTCTGAGCCCCGATCCAGTCGTTGTTGGGTCCGGCCCCGAAGAAGGGGTGCACCTCGGGGGTGAGCAACACAGCACCGGGGATGTTCGGCGTCCCGTCTCCATCGGGGTCGACGTGGAGGTTGTGCGCTGCGATGCGCTCTCGCACTTCTTCCGGCGAGAAGGTGCCGTCTTCGTAGTTCCAACCGTTGCCGGAGCCATCGGAGGAGGTCACGTCGAACTTCACCAAGTGAATGTGCTGACCGATGATGTCGGTCGGGGTGAAGATCTGGTAGTCGTCGACATTCAGGTTGCCGGGCATCAAGTTGGTCGCTTTGTAGACGATGCAATCCCCGGAGTTGGCGCGGAAGAAAAGCGGCTGCGGTGCGCGCGCACCGCTGAGAGTCGAAAAGACATCCTGAGCGAGAACGGCGATTCGCGCCTGACGATCGTGCCAACCGAACTGGTTGATCGTCATGTCGAACTGCACGTAGGCCGCTTCGTAATTGCGGGTCGGCGTCGTGCGCACGACTCCGCTGCCGTCGATGAAGGTCGGCGGGCACGGGTCAGCGTACGGAGCTCCCGGTTGCGGCGCGAGGCCGTTGACCAGGAAGTAGCCGGGGTTTCCTGCCGAGTCGAAACTTGGGTAACCGATCGCGGGCCAGTTGTACTGGGTCGTGATCGGGAGAGCCGGTCCCAGGAGCGGATTCGGGTTGGCGAGACCGGAGTGGAAGTCCATCGCCGCCTGCTCCTCCGGAGTTCCGTTGAGTGGCAGCAACTCCATCTCGGCGCTTTCGATCCGACGGGCGAACCCGAGCAGGTTCACGCTCGGGTTGTTCGAGGTCACGCGTTGGGCGACCGGGTCGGCGAAGTAGTGGGGCGCGATCGCGGCGGGACCGTCGGTCCAGGTCGAGTTGACGATCCGGTTCCGCGGCAGCCCGCCGTCATGATCGATGTCGAGGGGAGGCTGCGGGGTTCGGCGACCGGCTTGGCCCGCGATGTAGAACGGGTAGCCCTCGAAGGCCGCGCTCGGCATCGGTGCCATGATGCGCCCGGGGATCGGGACCAGCGCCGGGTTCGGCGTTCCGCCGGCGATCTCGTTGTCGGGGAGGTTTCTCCCAACGGTTCCGTCCTCGAACACGTCATGCGATCGCCACAGCTCCCACATCCCCTGAGCGAAGTGCGGGTACAGGTGGCAGTGGAAGATCGAGTCGCCGGGGATCAGGTTGCGGTTCCCGCCCCCGCCGTAGTTGATCTCATAACTGTAGCTCGTTCCCGGCGAGATCGACTGCGAGTCGAGGTAGGTCGAGTTCTCGTCGCCCGGAGTGTAGAGCCACTGGTGCGCGTGCAGGTGGAAGACGTGCGTCTCCGCCCCGACGTGCAGGTTCTCGAAGCGAACCGGGTCTCCGATATAGGAGTGGTGCACGTTCGAAGGATCTTCGGGGTAGGTGACCTCGAATGCCTCGCCCGTGATGGGGTCTTTGTTGGTCGGCATGGCGGGGTCACCGTTGACCCACGACTCGAGGAAAAACTCCTCGAACTTGCACTCGCCGCAGTCCTTCGCGGGACCCTCGCCCCGGCGGACAGCGATCACTTCCGCGCCCAGTCCGGCGGAACCGTAGTTGATCGCGAAACCGTCGCGTACTCCGTGAAAGAGAACGTCGTTCGTGAGCTCGGGGTACGCCTGACGAATGGCAATCTCGTCGTGGAAGATCACAGTGAACTCGCGGTACGCCTCGCCGCAGGTTCCCGATGGAGGAGCCTCGGTGCAGTTCAGGCTCGCGTTATCGGCGATGATCGCGTTCAGATCCGAGTAGATCAGCTCACCGGTCGGATCGAGAAGTTTGAGGATCGGCGTGCCGTCGAGGAACGTCGCATCGTAATCGATGATCGGAGTCCCGTTCGGGTTGGTTCCGATGGTCGCTGCACTCAGAGCGAGGGCATCGACTTGCGAGCGGTACCAGGTGGATCCAGCGGGCTCGACCACGACGGCGCCGAAGAGACCGTGCGCCTGGGAGCCGCCATCCCCTTCGCCGCCGGTCGCCGAGACCAAGCTGTTGAGGTGGTACGAGCCGCGCTTCGGTGCGTACAAGGTGAAGGTCGAGGTGCTTCCGGGGGCGAGCGCCGGATTCAGGTGGTTACCGGCCGCGGTGCCGATCATCGAACCCTGTGCGAGTTCGAGTCCACTGACGTTCATGCTGACCGAGCGCGTTGCCACGTTGATCACGAGGCTCGGGTCGAGCAGGTTGGTCAGCGTGATCTCGATGCAGTCGCCTTCGTTCACGCGCAGCGTGAGCGGGCGCGGGCGGATCCCCGCTTTCAACCGCACGTTGCCCGGGGCGAGCTCGGTGCCCACTTCCGGTTCGACATTGCGCTCGAGCGAGAAAATCATCCCGTTCGGGTCAAACGCCCCGAAGCGGTTGTAGAAAAGCGACTGATCCATCGCGACTACGTGCGCAGTGATCGTGTTCGTGCACGGCAGCGGATAGAACTCGGGATCGGTGCCTTGAGCGTGTGCCGTTCCCCCGGACAGGGTTCCCCAGACGAGGGCGGCGATGGCGATCCACAACACGGTTAGGACATCCCTCATGGGAAGTCCCTCCTCCCAGACAGTCATCGGGTCATTACCCGATCTCGCCGCAAGGGCGAGAGGACCTCGAACCAATCAGGCTATTCGGGGGAACCGGGGGCGGGGAGAGGCGAGAAAATCGCCCTCCGATGCGGCCAAAAGGGCTCCAGCCCCAAACGGGGCGACCCCTGACCAAGCATGCACACCTCCGGCCGCACAAACGGCCGTTCTTCCAACATAAGCCCCTGGCGGGAGTCTCAGCGCCTCCACGCGCTCGGACATTTACAAACTCATAGGCTCAATGTCCGAGAGGCCCCTGTAATGGCTACTAGGATCGTATCCAGGAACCTGTGAATTGCAATCGATGGGCATACAAATAGACTGACAAGAGTGTCATGAATGGTCGTTGGTCGGGGTGAGTTCGTGGGTTGGAAGCTGTGGAACTACGCGCGGCGCGGGGGGCGTCTACCGCGAATCGCTCGGTCGGGTCGAGACGATCGCCTGGTCGTCGAGGATCCGCAGGTACGCGCCGAAGCCTCCGCGGCCATTCTGGACCCTGAGAAGAACGCGATTCCAACCTGTCTCGAGCGGAAGGCGTCCGGCGTGGGCGAGGGGATTCGCGCCGTGGGAGCCAGTATCGACCACGATCTCCGTGCCGTTCACGATCAGAATGCACCCGTCATCGGTCCCGAGAGTGAAGCGCACCGCGCGCGCGGATTCCACGTACGCCCAAACTTCGGCGTACGCCAAGGCCGTCTCTGCGAGGAGCGGATCTCGCTGGAGACCGAGCAGATCGAGATATCCGTTCGAGCGCGTCTCCCTGATCTCCCATCCGATCTCTCCCCCCTTCCCGAGGAACCGGCGGTCGAGATCCCCCTCCTCTTCGACCGTGGGGCGAGCGCCGGCGGCAGGAACTTCGAGATAGCCGAGGACTCGCCAGGTGCGCACGAAGTCACCGGGAAGGTCACTCTCGAGCACCGCGCTCGCTTCGGCGATCACTTGGGGACCGTCGCGATCGATGACTTCGAGGATCCACTGCTGCCTGAGGTCTCGATCGGTGACCGCGAGCAGGGCAGAAACCCGCTCGTAGGGGTCAGCAGTAGGGTTGTCGAGGATCCGGCGGAGCTCGCTGTCGATGCTCGAGGAGTCGAGGCGATCCGCCAAGCGACAGGCGGCGATCCGGACCCGGCGATGGCTGTCGACCAGGCCATTCGAGACGAGCAGCTGCGCCGACGGAAACTCCTTCGGTGTGTTCGAGAGAAGCCGGCGACGGTTCGCAGGGGATGCGCTCTTCCAGAGGGTCAGCGTCTGGGCGGGCGCATCGGCGAGAGCCGCCATCGCGCGAGCCGCCTGCGTCGTCGGCGGCACCCATTGCCCGTCCCCCTCGGCGTCGACCCAGACCGGATTCACGATCGCGAGTGGGCGGACGGGGCGGACCTTGTCGGGGATCACGGGTGCCAGTGGATCATCTCCCTCGACGATGACGACGATCCAAGAATCGGCTCCCAGGGCGAGGGTACGGCTCGTTTCGAGGCGGAGTGGCGTGCGGGTGTCGGGGACTGGGATTTCGAGGGCGCGGTCGCCATTCACGACCACGATCACGCGATCGCAATCGATCCATGAGGCCGCCTGGACCTTGATCGCAATCTCGACGGTGCCCTCGGTTGCGGTCACCTTCGAGCCGATCGCCATCCCTTGTACGGTGACTTCGACGAACGGCCCGGTGGTCGTGATCACTTGGGCGCGCCGCACCGCCTCCGCCACCCACCCGATTTCGAGCTCGCTCGGAGAGTCGCTCTCGACCGCCACGAAGTTGCGCGGCACGCCGGCGATATTGCTGCGCACCGTGTGGCTATCGGAGTTTCCGACCGCCGCGGGCTCATCGCCGAGATCGAGAAGGTTGAACCAGTCCTCGAGGACCGAGTGCCGCCCGCTTCCGGTGTCGATCGGATCGACGCCGGACTCGTAGTACCCCCAGCACGAGTTCTCGTTGAGCACCTCGATGCTGTCGAACTTCCGGCTGTAGTTGGGGGAGACGCACGCCCCGGTGATCGGATCGAGATCGACCTGGCCGAAGTAATCGATGTTTCCCCAGCGCGGGTGGTTCACCTGAATCACGGCGCGGATACCGACCTTGCTGTCGTGGGCACGCACGTGCGCGAAGAGGGTGGGGCCGTGGGCGAGTTGGCGGGGGAACACGGTTCCGTTCGGATCGACGGGGAACACGTTGAAGTGCCCGAGTGGAGTCGACACTTCGTTCCCGACGATCGGCAGTATCGTGCCCTCGTGACCGAGCGCGATCAGAGCAGGCGTGTAGTCGGTGTGGTGGTTGTGGTCGGTCGCCACCGCGACTTCGAGGCCTTCACCGATGATCGAGATCAAGCGCTCGTTGACGTTCGCATCGCCGTGCCCCGAGTAGGTGAGCGTGTGGAGATGGAAGTCCGCGCTCACCCAGCCGGTCGTATCGATCTCGTGCACGAGCCGGGCGTCGAATCGGGCGGAGCCTCCCTCAACGATTGTGATTTCGGTCGAATCGATGGAGTACTCGAGGCCGTGCGAGGCGATGACCCGGTACTTGCCGACGGGGACTGTCACGCTCCCTCGCCCGGAGAGGGAGTAGATCATGTCCTTCCGGACCGCGAGTTCATTCGGGCTCGCCGCGTGGTTGGGAAAGAGGTTGGCTCCGACGCCCGCCTCCCCGATGAACGTGAGGCGGCCCGCGATCGCGCGATCGAGGTCGTCGACGATGGAGAACTCGAGAACCCCCGACGGGGCGTCCCCTGCGGTGGGGGCGGGGGAGCCGGCAGCCGTGGGGCTTCCGGAAGTGGCGCTCCCCTGGGCGGCGAGAGGAGAGACCGCGAGGAAGATCACGCAGAAGGCGAGAAGTGCGGAGCGACCGGTGGGGAGCATGGAGGGGTCCTTCCTCGGGGAGAAGCGACGAAGGTACCGGGGGAGGTCGTCGGGGGGCAAGGAGTCTGGCGGCGCGCTTCTAGAGAATCGCCAGGAAACAGCCCCGAGCGCGGAGTCGCTGCTCCATGCCCGATGACGGTCCACGGTCGCGGGACGGTCGTGCGCTTCGACTCTTGAGTGCGCCGTACGCCGTGGAGAGGGACCTCTGGTTCGCCGGTGGCAGTGACTCGTTTGGTAAGGAAAGCCTTTGCCGGCAAGGATTTGTGGAGTCACTGTGACCGTCTTCTCGCCCGCTACCACTTCGCGTGGAACTCCTCCGTGACATGCTGCTCGGTGAGGTTCAAGTAGATCGCGGTCGTACTGAGTCGATCGTGACCGAGGATCTTCTGGAGTGCCGCGAGCGAGATCCCTTTCTGGAGAGCCGCCGTCGCGAACGTGTGCCGGAGAACGTGCGGAGTCACTTGGGGATCAGCAATCTGCGCTCGGTTCGCAACGCTCCGCACGATGTTCTGCGCCTGACGACGACCGCAGAACCACTCCTGTTGCAGAGTGAAATAGGGCTCGAGGAGAGTCCGCGCCCGCAGGCTCAGCGGGACGATGCGCTGCTTGCTCCTCGACCCGAACGGCCCCCCCTTCCCCTTGATCCGGAGCTTCCGCTGTTGCCAGAGGATGTGTTTCGGAGTGAGGGAGCAGAGTTCGGAGACGCGCAGGCCGGTATCGAGAAGCGTCCAGATAATGAGCTTCTCCTTGGTGGTTTGGCAGGCGTTCGAGAGCCGATCGGCTTGTTCGTCGGTGAGCGGCTCGCGCGCATATTGGCGGCGTTCCTGGGTGGGGTACACCATGGCGACCTCCGGAATGTTTCCCAGCGGGTCCAGAAGTGAGAACTTTTTGCCTTTTACGATGCTCAAACGTAACAGAAGGCACCCCCAGGGAAAGGGAGTGCCTTCGTGCGATTGCGTCTTTGGGGGTGGAAGGCGAAGTCCGCTAGGGGCAGACGACCGTCCCGGCGCAATCCAACCCATCCGCTGTGGGGTCGAGCCCGCAGGCACCGAACGGCGCGAGTGGCATCGGCCCACCGATGAACATATAGGTCAGATTGTAGACCGCGTCCGCAACATCGACCGCGCCGTCGTCGTTCGTGTCCTGGGCATCGAGGCAGAGACTAGGCCCGCTGCTGAACTGATACGCGAGGTTGTAGACTGGGTCGGCGACGTCGATGGAGCTATTGTCAAATGTTGTGTTTCACCGAGTGATCAAGCGGCGTCTCTCTCCT
>CALEHF010000020.1 GCA_937876125.1 uncultured bacterium | reverse complement strand
GACCGACGGGGGGGCCCTTACCAGGCGAGCATCTCCCGCGCGGTCGCGACGATCCGATCGGGGTCGGGGATCCGCACCGCCTCGAGCCCCTTGTGGAAGGGAGGCGGGGAGTCGGGATAGCAGACGCGGCGAATCGGCGCATCGAGCGCATCCATCGCGGCCTCTGCAATGCGCGCCGAGAGCTCTCCCCCGAAGCCCCCGGTGATCGTCGCTTCATGCACGACCATCGCCCGGGAAGTCTTCCGCACCGACTCGAGAATCTCGTCCATCCCCAACGGCGCGAGCACCGGGAGATCGATCACCTCGGCCGAGATTCCCAGGGCGGCCAACGCCTCCGCCGCCTCGAGGGTGCGGTGGGTCATCCAGCCGTAGGAGAGGATCGTGAGGTCGGTTCCATCGCGGCGCACGACACCTCGGCCATCGATGCGGCTCGGAACGGGAGCACTGCGGTCGACCAGCCCCTTCTGGCGGCGATAGAGGAACTTGTGCTCGAAGAAGAGGACCGGATTCGGATCTTCGATCGCGGAGCGCAGCAGGCGATAGGCATCGTCGACGAACGCCGGTGCGACCACCTTCAGCCCAGGGACGTGCAAGAACCACGCTTCGATGTTCTGAGAGTGGAACGCGCCTGCCCCCATCCCACCGCCGCCGGGGAATCGGATCACCAGCGGCACCGGGCGCTCGGTGCGGAAGAACATCTTCGCCGCGACGTTGACCGTTTGGTTGAAGCCGCAGGTGATGAAGTCGGCAAACTGCATTTCGATGACGGGGCGCACCCCGAGGAGCGCAGCGCCGGTCGCAATGCCGATGGTGCCCGACTCGGCGATCGGAGTGTTGCGCACCCGATCGCGGCCGAACTCGTCGGAGAACCCCTTGGTGATCTTGAACGCGCCGCCGTGACCGGCGATATCTTGTCCCATGAGGACCACCGAGTCGTCGGCGCGCATCGCGTCACCGAGGGCGTGGTGGATCGCATCGATGTAAGAGAGCTCGGTGACTCCTTCTCGAGTGTCAGTCGGCATAGATCGCGCGCTCCTCGGTCGCATCGGGTTCTTCCGTCTCTGCGGCGCGATCGACCACTTCGATCCAGAGGTCGTGGCAGCGCTTCGCCACGTCTTGGAGGTGGGACGCGTCGCACGCGCCGTCCTGGAGCAGTTTGACCTCGTAGAGATCGAGAGGGTCATTCGCTCGGGTTTCCGCGAGTTCTTGCTCGGGCACCTGGGCGAGAGAATCATCCCCCTCAGAGTGCCCGCGGTGTCGCCCGAGCATCGCCTCGACGAGGGTCGGGCCTCCGCCGGCGCGCGCACGCGCCGCGGCGGTGCGCATCACCCCGAGAACTGCCTCGGGATCGTTGCCATCGACCTGCACGCCCGGCATGCCGTAGGCGGCGCCGCGCTCGGCGAGACTCGCGCACGCGTACTGCTCGCTGGCAGGGGTCGAAAAGGCCCACTGGTTGTTCTCGATGATCAGAATGAAGGGCAGCTTCCACACCGCGGCCATGTTCAGCCCCTCATGGAAGTCGCCGGTGCTCGTCGCACCCTCGCCGATGAAGTTGATCGCGATCCGATCGGTTCCCTGGTGCTTCAGAGCGAACGCGACGCCGGCTGCGACCGGGATCATCGATCCGAGGTGGCTGATCATTCCCATGTGGAACAGTCCCGCCGCCTCGTCTATGTGTCCGTAGTGATAGGAGCGCTCGTAACCGTTCGAGAACCCTTCTCGCCGGCCGAGCATCTGGCAGGCGAGGCGGTGCAAGATCTCGCGAGCGTCGATCGCGAGCGCAGGGCGCCGCGAGCCTTCAGGGAGGAGTCCGGGGAAGAGCTGATCAGGGTCGAGGTAGTGGCGGAGGATCGCGCCGGAGTCGCGGTGCAGCGAGAGGAGCGCATCGCCCTTCTCGAGCACGGTTGCCGCGGCGACAGTGGTCGCCTCGTTCCCGACCGAGCTGTACCACTTCGTCAGCGCGCCGGTTTTGAACATTTTCTCGAAGCGCAGATCCCACTCCCGCGCGAGGCGGAGAAAGAGATGCAATTCGAGGCGCGCGGCGCGATCGAGGCCGAGGCCATCGCTTCGGCCACCGGGGCGAGAACTCTTCGAGGTCTTCGTTCCGGAGCGTCCTCTCGACGAGCCCTCGGTGAGGGCCGCGCCGGGGGCTCGGAGCGGTTCTTGGGATGCTGTCATGATCGCCGAATCGTATCGGCCTCGCTCGAGCGTGGGAAGCGCGTGGAGGGGAAAGTCAGGTCATCGGGGAGGATCTGGGAGGGGGCTATCCGCCGTCGGCGGCGGGGGCGGCGGGTGGAGTCGGGGGAGAGGTGGGCCGGGAGAGGGGCGGGAGGGTCCAGCGCGCGTGGATGAACGGGGTCAACCCCCCCGGGTTCAGCTCCTTGAAATGCGCCCAATCGGCGCTGAAGCTCTTCGGATTCCCGATCCAACGGCGATCTCGCGACGGCTCCAAAGTGACGGTTTCGCGCTTCTCGAAGAGCGGCGCCGGAAGCGGCTTGCGCCCCGAGGCGTCGATCAGCTCCATCGACGGGAGCACGCCGGGATCGCCGGTGGCGGAGGTCGTCCGCACGATCGCCCCGAGCAGCGAGGCGCGGCTCGCACCGATGTCTTCGGCGCGGTACAGGATCACGGTCGGTGTGGCGCTGTAGAGTTGGCTCCGGTCGCGGATCACGCGGCGGCTGAGGCGCCGGCTCAGTTCGGTCCCGGCCGGGGTTCCGAGGAGGAGCGGCGCTGACCTGGTTCCCGCCGGAATCGCGGTGTCTCCGATCACCCACAGCTCTTCGACTGCACCGGTCGTGCGCAGTGGCATCGTGGCGAGGAGCCGGAGCGGTTCGGTGGGGACCTCGGGAAGCGAGACCAGGACGACCATGCCATCCCACGCTTCGCGCGCGGTGCGCTCCTCCCGCGGCCCGAACTTCGGGAACAGGAAGACGACCAAGCCGCCGAGGAGGAGCAGCGGCAGCCAGAAGCGAAAGAATGATCTCTCACCGGAGAAGTCGATCAACGCGTGCCTCCCGAGCTCGACTCAGGAGTGCCGTCGGCAGCGAGATCGCGGGCAACGATGCGTCGGAACGACACCGCGTCGCCGTGCCCCGCGAAACCGAAGAAGCCGCGTGTGCGCGCCCGGCCGGCAAACTTCTCGAGCGGGTACATCGCTTCAGAGATCTTTTTGAGATCGGCGTCGAGGATCCGAGTCCCGTTCAGTTCGACCTCGATGGTCGAGCCGACCACACGCACCCGCTGGCTGTTCCACAGGCCGGGAGAACGCAAGTACCCCCGGTGCGCGGGGATCAACCCGTAGGCGCTCCCGTGGTACTGACGAGAATCGAGCGAGGCGTACTGGGGCGCCTCGCTGTCGAGGACCTGCAGCTCGCACATGCCGCTGTAGGCCGGGTCCCCAGAGCCGGGGTATCGAATCGCAAGGCCGTTGTTGCCGCCGGCGGGGAGTCGGAATTCGAAGAGCACCTCGAAGTCGGCGAATTCACGGGGGTGGTAGATCGTGCCTCCCGATTCTTTGCGGCACATGATGGCGCCATTCGCGACTTCATAGCCGTCGATCGCCCCCGCCCAGCCGTCGAGACTTTTCCCGTCGAAGAGCGAGCGATACGCCACTCCACCCGTGCCCTGCTCCTCTTCGGAGAGCGTGGTATTCGCCTCATCCGGGGCGATTTCCCGCAGCCAAATGCGACGCCATGAAATTTCGCCGCCGTGGGTTTGCAACTGGATGGGACCGCGTCGGGGGATGGGGCGCGTCGGATCGAAGTAGTTCGCGAGACGAGCGTGCTCGACGACGTTCGCGCCGTTCAACCACACCGAAACTCGTTCCCCGATCATTCTGACCCGTACCTGGTTCCACTCGCCAAAGGGCCGGTCCGCGTGGACCCGAGGATCGCGCCCCGGAGTCCCTGCTGAGTTGTTCCAGAGCCCGCCCGAGCCCTTGTCCGCGCCGATCTCCCACTTGCCCCCCGCGAGGGTGGTGTCCCAAATCTGCACTTGAGGTACACCGCGCAGATAGATTCCCGAGTCCGCCCCCGCGACCGTGCGGTACTCGAGTGAGAGTTCGAAATCCTCGTAGTCGCGATCGGTGGTGAGGTAGAGGCCCCCGCCGTCGTTGACGAGCACGCCATCGACGATCGACCAATGCGCCGCGATGTCAGTGAGGCTCTCTGCCTTCTTCGCGGCCAGGGTCGGCGGGTCGAGCGCCGCGATCACCCTCGGATCGACAGTCGCGAGCCCCCACCACCCATCGAGAGACGCGCCGTCGAAGATGGCGTGGAAGCCGGGGGGGGGTGTGTCGGGGTCGCCGAGGAGCCCGACGACGGGGTCAGGGTGGGGGTAAATCGGCCCGCACGAAGGAGCGAGCAATGTCATGACAAGAAGGAGCCCCAGCGACAGGGGCAGGGGGCCGAGGTCGCGGAACGTGAACGTGCCGGGGGTGGCGCGATTGAGATGCATGGGAGCCTCCGATCGGGAGGCCACGATAGAGGATGGGCGGCGGAGCGGGGAGTGAACCGCGGAAAGTGGCGACGTGTGACGCAGACTCCTAGGCCTAGTCGGCAAAGGTCGGGGGGAGCCCCGCGGGCTCCCCCCCTTTCGTCACTTGAAAGGCCCGTGTGGCTTGAACGGCCCGTGTGGCTTGAAAGGCCCGGGTCAGCCTGATGGCTACTCCGCGACGAGGTGAAATTGCCCGCCTTGACTTGCGGCCAGGGTTTGCCATTCGGTCGCTCCAGGAACGCCGACAGAGGGAATGTAGATCACGTCGATCGGCCAGTTGTTCGCCAAATTCGCGGTGGCGATTTCTTCGATGCCAGCGAGATCGTTCGCCGATCCCCGCGCGATGATCACGATCCGTTGCCCCTCAATACCGAGCGTATTGGCGTGCCCGATCGCTTGTACCGCCGCGCCGATGACGTGTTGGATCCCCATCGTCGACTGCGACTGGACCCATTCCACGAGCACAGATCGGTTGGTTTCGTCGACGGCGACGGGAGGCGTGGTCTCTTCGTAGCAGTCGTACGAAGTGGCGCTCACCTGGACGCCGGCTCCGATTTCGGTGATCGCAGCTACGACTTCGGTCTGGATCTGCATGAAAGTGCTATCTGGGGTGAGCCCCGCTTCTGAATAGGAGCTGAAGCAGAAGTGGATCGCCGGGGCTTCCATGGCGAATCCGAAGCACACCGCACCGACCAGTGGCTCCTCGACGGAGTCGAAGTCGGTACCGGCTGACTTCCCTCCCGACGGGAGGTCGAGGGGGCGCGAGTCGGGATCCGCGGCAAAGCTGACGGCGACGAATCCAGCGCCGAGGACGAGTCCGGTGAGTGAGAGAGCAACCGTGACCACGAGCAACGTGCCGACGGAGAAATGACGCAAGGCGTCCTCCTTTCGGGTCCTGGGGGAGATCGCAGTGTTGCGGAGCTCCTCTTTGGACCTGACCAGTTGCAAGCGCTGGGTCAAAGACGCGTCGCGAGCGGAAATCCCTCGCGCGAATCGGGACGAGCGTGGTCGCGAGTCGCCTCACGGTCATGGAATCGTCGGTGAGCCATCTCTCGGTTCGGTGCCCTCCCACCGAGCCAAGATTCCGTATTCTCGGAACACGAAGACCACCGGGTTGGTGTCGGCGATCGCGACAAGGATCTGTCGGAAGGTCATCTCCTCGTGGAAGCTCATTTGCACCAGAATCTCCTCATCTTGCAGCTCTTGGCTGGTGACAATGTTCGTTTTGGTGGCTTGTGCGAGCATCGAGAGAGCTTCGGAAAGCAATTTTCCTTCGAAACTCAGGTTCAGCTTCTGGGCGAGGCGCTGTTGCATCGCTTCGGGGATTGGCCTCTTCGGCGGGACTTCCTCGTCCGGCTCCCCGACTTCGCGTGCCGCATTGTTTGCGCCCTGGAGGAGGCTGTCCAATATGTTCGCGCTCGAGTGGCGTACGCTTCCCGATCCGATGGCGTAGCGCAGATCCGCTTCGAGACGCGCGTATGAGCCCTCCGCCTGGGCGAGCTCGATCGACGCCGCGTGGATCTCTGACTCGGTGCCATTCCCCGACTGGTTCATTTGGTGCGCGATCGTGAGATGCCGCCTCGTCGCATTCAAGACCTCTCCCTCTTCGACGCGCTGGAAGTGCAGACGCACGACCTGCTGCGTGACTGCGAGGCGGGTTTGGTTGAGGGCGGCGATCGCCTCGCGTAGCTCCGCGTCCTTGACCAAGATCTCCGGATTCGAGCGGAGAGCGGACTCGAGGAGTTCCTCGAGCGTGCCGGGGAGCGCGCCGAGAGTGTCGCCTCCCGTGGTTGCGTGTCCGCTCCGATCGAAGCCGAGCAGGGTCGCGAAGACCCCGAGCACCAAAATGACCAGGGGGATGCGCAGCGAGTGGTTTCGCATCGTATGTCCTTCCTTTCACGCCAGTCGCTGCAGCCGAAGCCTCGAGCGGCTACTGCCGAGCGACCTTGAGCGCCTTCAAGAGCCACGAGTCGTCGTCCGTGATCTCGAGCGAAGCCGCGTCTGCGCCATCGCTCGCTTCGAGAACTTGTCGATAACAATAGAGTGCAGAAGAGGGGTCCGCGCGCTCTCCGGCGAGGTACTCATCCCCCGCACGGAGCCACCCCTCGCGGCGCTTCGAAGGGGTCTCTGTCGCGAGGACGCGTTCGAGCTCTTGGGGATTCGCGGGCACGCTTTCAGCCGGAACAGGCTCCGCCGGCGGCGCGGCTTCCACACCGATGCGGGGAGTGGCGGGATGCGTCGCCGGCTCCGTTTGGCGGGCGCCGAGCGCCCAACCCGCGATGAAGATGCTGAGCGCCGCCGCCAATTGGAGCAGCCGCCGCCGAGTGCCGTGAGCCACCGCCCGTGCCGTGGTAGATCGCAAGAGCGCCGATCGGAACGCGTCGGACGGCTCGGGGACTCCGTCGGGGAGCCCCGCGACTCGCTCGAAGGTCGACCCCCACTCTTCTTCCATTGGGAACGGGACCTCTTCTCTTGAGCGGGCTTCATCACGAAGCGGTGATTCCTCGGGTGAAACACTTCTCGGATCGCTCATGGGGCGCTCCTCTTCCTTAGATTCGAACTCAACGAAGCCCCCGCTCATCCGGGGGCGCGGCGAAGACTCGGTACACCTCACGGAACGCACTGCGCGCACGACTGAGGAGCGATTCGATCGCCTTAGGTGTCGCGCCACGTCGCGTGGCGATCTCCGTGACCGAGAGTTCATCGACGTACTTGTCGCGAAGCACTGTGCGGTAGCGCGCCGGGAGGCTCGCGAAACTCGCCTCCAGCAACTCCGCGGCATCTCGATCGACGAGCGGCGCGGCCGCCCGAGGTCCGACGTCATTGAGAGGCCGCTCCGCCTTGCGGTCGCGCAAGAAGCGGCGGCCCGCGTTCTTCGCGACCAGGTCCGCGATGCCGTGAACCCAGCCGCGGAAGCTCCCGCGCTCGGGGTCGAACCGTCGAATCCGCCGCACCGCCACGAGCCACGTCTCCTGGACGACGTCCTCGATCTGAGAAGGGTGGTTTCCGACCTTTCGGGCGACGGCGATCCACAGCGAGTCGAAGCAGTCCTCGTACAACTCCTCCCAGGCGGAGGGCTCTCCACCCAGGATGCGTCGCCTGAGGTTCGCTTCGCGCTCGGATCGCTCCACTCGCACCCTCTCCCGCGTAATCCCCAGTTCCCTCGTGTCGTCAACCCGAAGCGACAACATCATCTTGTCGCGACCGGCTCCGATCCTTCGCGGAGATCCTCTCTTTTTCCAGCTTCCCCCCCCGGGATGCAAACGAGGGGAGCCCTGTCGCTAGGACAGGGCTCCCCTCGGTTGGGGGGATCAGAGTTTGTCCGCCACAGCTCCTACGGACAGATGTAGAGCAGGCAGTCGAGCGAGTCCGAAGTCGGGTCCGCCGCGCAGTTCGGGTACGGCGCGGGGAATGGGGATCCCTGCGTGAAGAGGAACCCGAGCACGGTGATCGCGTCGGCGATGTCCTGGGTACCGTCGTCGTTTCCGTCGCAGGAATCGCGGCAGCTCGAGGGATCCGCCCCCGAGAACAAGACGCCGAGCAGAGAGATCGCGTCCGCCACATCCACTCCGCCGTCGACGTTACAGTCGCCGCGGACGAAGTCGTCGGCGTCGAGCTGAATCGTCTGCGCGTCCATGATCACCGGCGGGCCCTTGCCGCTCAAGAGCCACTGGTCGTACAGGATCTGCCCACGGTTGTTGGTCGTGTTCTCGTTCAGGAGGAACTCGATGTATTCCTTCGAGGCGGTCTGATAGTAGACGCGCACCTCGGCGGAGAGCGCGCCCGCGGGGATCGGGTAGACGGTGTCGTCCCAATACTCCCCGTCGGCGTAGGTGTATCCGACCGGTGCCGCTTGCACCGACGCGAACCCCACGTTGGTGAACCCACGCGGCGGAATGCGGTTGTCCTTGAGCCACGTGTTGTTCAGCACGAAGTGGAAACTTTCCCCCTCGGGGACACCGGTCGCGGCCGCGACCGCGGCGTCAATGCCGAGGTTCGCCTCGTACACTTTGGTGTCGGCGGTCGTGAGCACCGCAGTGTTGAAATCGTAGTGTCCGTGCTCGCCGATGATCGTCCCCGACGCATCGGAGTAGCGTACGTTCACCCAGATCCGCCGTCCTTCCGGATAGCCGGAGGGCAACTTGTGGCCGGTTTGGTTGACGACGCGCACCCGCAAGTCGGTGCCCACCTTGGTCAACTCGAGATCGCTCGCCGCTTCGAGCATCGCGACGTTGCGCGTCTTCGACTGCTGGAGGAGCACCGGATCCATGTAGGCGGGGGTGTCCCAGATCAGCATGGTGGTATCGAGATTCATGACGGCGTCGAGAACCCAGGTCTGAGAGCCCGCGAAGTCGTGAAGAGGCTGATCGGGTCGAGTCACGCCACCGAGTGAGCACGCCGACGCAGTGGTCTTCGGCATGTGGCAATCTTGGCAGGTCGAAACTGCGGTCTGATTGCCGCCGAAGCGCCCGCCCATCTCGATCGGCGCGATGGCGAAGGAGCTCTGCAACCACTCGCTGTAGGTGCGTTCGACGGGAAACTCGTCGTACTTGTCGTGGGTGGGGTGTGGCTGGCCGAGGGTGTCGAGCACGTAGCCCGTTCCCTGAGCAACGAACACCGGGTTCGAAACATCGTGGCAGGTTCCGCACAGAGCCGACTTTCGGTGGAAGGGGGACTGGAACCAGGGGTGGAAGGAGAACCCGGGAGAGAGCTGGAAGGGTCCGCGTCGGCGGTCGAGTGGGTCGATGATGTACTGGCCGCTATGTGCATTCACTGGGGTCGCAGGGAGTGCGGCGATGATCTGCTGATCGACCGCGGGGCTCTGTCCGGGAGTGAACACGGGGTCGATCATCCGATGGCACGCATTGCAGGTGACGCCGTCCCAGTCGTTGATCCCGGTCAGCGCGCTCCCGTCGGTGGGGGTCGAGTGTCCCGACAACCATCCCGAAGGGGTGTGACAGCGCAGACAGAGATCTCCGGCGAAGGAAGCGTCCTGGTTGGCGATCGTCATCGCCGCATGGAACAGCGGATCTCGTGCCGCTTGCGCCATGATCGTGGTCGACCACCGGTCGGCGGGGGAGTTCTGCGCTGGGAAGAACGCGTGGCAGAGGTTGCACGCGGTACCGGCGATCACCGGTTCAACGATGGTGTTCGGTTGAGTCCCAGGCTGGAAGAAGTCGTCGAGCGTGGTCGGGACCGGCAGAGACTGCGCGCTCGCAGCGATCGCGGAGGAAAGCGTCGTCAGCACGACGAGCGCACCGAAAACGAAACGACGCCCGGTATGAGGACCGGTGGTCCTTTTGTCATTCATAGCGGAGATCTCTCCCTCGTTCTCGAGCCCGGTTGAGTCCCGCGACGGGAGGAACTCACGTCGAAGTCGCTCGTCTCGATCATCCCATGGGTCGGGCGTCGGAGCACCGCTCGCATCTTAACGTCTCAAGGGGGCTCTCGGGCCCTGGTATCCGGGCAAAAGTACGGCAATTCCGGGGCCGGGAGGTCGCGACGGAAGATGCGCCAAAAATCCAGAGAGCGGTGATCTCAGGCAGCGAACTGACGAGGCGTGGGCCAGTTTGCGTCCCCTGTGTCGGAAGGTTGGTCACTGTGTCGGAAGGTTGGTCACTGTGTCGGTGGGCCTGCGTCCGTTGGCCCCGCGTCGTAAGTTGGATCACCCACGTGGACCCTGAGAGCTACCGCACGACTTCCCACCGCTGATTATGGAAGTCGTAGAACAGTCGCTGCTCGACATTGGGGCCGTCGGCGACCCTCGGGTCGAGGGTGACGGTGCGGTAGAGGAAAGCGCCCTGCTGCTCGTATTGATCGTTCCCGAGGTACCGATCGAGAATCTCGCGGGCCAGGGGCTCGAGTGCCTTCCCGCTCCAATCTTCCCCGACGAGGGAGTAGAGGACCCCCTCCGCGGCCCCGTTGGCATCGGGGCTACGAAACGTGACGATCACCTTCGGTGGCGCACCGTCTTCGATCTCGAGGAGGTACGCGCCATCGATGCGACCGATGCGATGGCTTGTGATCGAGGTGGCGTCCGAGTCGTCCTCAGCGAGGGTCGAGACGATGACGGTTCCAATCGGAGCGTCCCCCTCTCCCTCTCCTTGCCGCACCCGATAACGATCTCCGAGGAAGTGATACACGCGATCGAAGACCCCGATCAGAGCGCCGCGATCCTCGATCTTCTCGACCTCGTGGGGAGTGGCGGAGCGTCGCACAAACTCGTAGCCGCCGAGGAGTACGGCTCCGACGAGGAACATCACGAAGATGATGGAGCGACCGGAGGCCATGGAGGGTCCTTTCGAGGGGGGAGAGCGCGGAGCTGACCGACACTGGCGGATGGTGCCGCGCGCGCGGGCAAGTGTCCAACCTTCTCACCTTGTTTCGGCAATTCTGACGGGTAACGAGAAATTGACGAGAGGTCCGCTTTTCGCGCATGAACCGCATCGAGCCGAGCGAAGCGAGTTGGGCGCAGCGAACTCACCTCGTCGATCGCCGGGGAGAACTACAGCGCGCGCTTCGATCACGCGTTCGGGATCGAGTCCGCGGAATTTTCGGACGGCGCCTTCTGCCCGGTGCCAAACCGAAGCGCCTAAGTACCCGCGAACGAGGAGCACCTCTCTGAGGCTCCCTCTGGTAGTCTGCGCCGGTAAGGTTGAGCATGGACCCACGACAACTTCTCGTCGTCGCCGGCGCACTCCTTCTGTTCGGCTGGAGCTCGCGATGGCTCGAACGCACTTGGATCACGCCGCCGCTCGCGTTCATCGCGCTCGGTGTCGTCCTCGGGCCGAGCGGTTTCGTCTTCTGCGAGCTCGCTCCGGATGCCCCCCTCATCGACATCATCGCCGAACTGACCTTGATCCTCATCCTCTTCTCCGACGCGAGCCGTATCTCACTCCGAAGGCTGCGCAGCGAGTTCCGCATTCCTCTGCGTCTGCTCGGGATCGGGCTACCCTTGACCATCGCGCTCGGCACCCTTTGCGCGAAGGCGCTGTTCCCCGAATTCGAATGGGTGCACTGCGCGCTGCTCGCCTCGATTCTCGCCCCGACCGACGCCGCCCTCGGGCAGGCGGTGGTTTCGAGCCCCGAAGTCCCCGCCTGCACGCGACAGACCCTCAACGTGGAAAGTGGCCTGAACGACGGGATCGCACTTCCCGCGGTCCTGTTCTTCGCCGCGTACGCGGGACTCGCCGAGGGGGAGCACGAAACGAGCTGGTCCACGTTCGTCACCGCGCAGCTGACCCTCGGTCCCGGTGTGGGAGTCGTCGTTGGAGGAGTGGGGACCTGGCTCACTCACCAACTGATGCGTCGCGGGGCGATCGAGAAGCACTTCAAAGTCTACGTGAACTTGGCTCTCGCCTTGATCGCCTACGGACTCGCCCACGAGGTGGGGGGGAACGGATTCATCGCCGCATTCATCGCAGGGATGGTCGCCGGGAATCTCGAAAATGACGCATGTGATGGCATGCAGGAGTTCACCGAGAGCGAGGGGCAGCTGCTGATGGTGCTGACCTTCCTCTTCTTTGGAGCCACGTTTGTCGCGCCCGCGGTCGGGCGCGCGGAGGTGTCGACCTGGCTCTACGCGGGTCTCAGCCTGACCGCAGTGCGGATGATTCCCATCGCGCTCTCTCTCATCGGCCACGGCTTTCGCCTCACGACGATACTCTTCGTCGGCTGGTTCGGGCCGCGCGGACTCGCCTCGATCCTGTTCGGACTGTTGGTGGTCGAGGGAGCACACGAATCACCGATCGCGGAGGCGATCTTCGATGTGGTCGTGGTCACGGTGACCTTGAGCGCCATCCTTCACGGCATGAGTGCGCTCCCCCTGGCAAAGAGCTACGGAGCGCGGGTGAAACGGTGGGCGGAGACCGAGAGTGAGTTTGCGGAGATGCGCCCCGCGCCGGAGATGCCACTTCGAACGAGGACGACGAGGACCCCTGAAGATGGGGCGGCCCTTGAAGATGAGACAGGGCGGAAGTAATGCAGAAGGCTCCTTGGGACGCGGGCGGCTGGCTAGAGGCTGCCACGGCGAACGCGACCGCCGCGCTCCTTCTCGCGGGGCGTCCACCGACCGGCGAGTGGACGAATGTGCGCACTTGGGCTCGGTCGTGCGTGCGCACCGTGCCGACCGCCGCGGGCATCCTCTGGATCAAACACAGCTATCGACTGCCGCCGGGGGAAGAGGTGGTTGTCGCGGAGCTCAGTCGCCGCTGGCCTGCGGTCCTTCCCACCATCGTCGCGACCTGGCCGGGAGGCTTCGCTATGGAGGCGATCCCCGGCGAAGAGCTGACCGCGGGACACGCGCTCAAGGATTGGGTCGTCGTCGCGCGTACGATCGCCGAAATCGCGGCGGGGGAAACGGTGCACGCAGAGGAGTGGCTCGAGCGCGGAGTACGCGATAGACGTCCGGCGGAGTGGCCGGGTCAGATCGCGGGGCTCCTCGGGAGTCCGGTCCTCGACACCCTCGACGTGGAGGTGCGGAACGCGTTCGAGGAGTTTGTCGATGACTTCACGACTCGATATCTCGATGCGTTCGAGCTTCCGCCAACGCTCGTCCATCAAGACTCTGGCTGCTGCAATATCCAGGTGAGATCGGGCCGCGTGGTCATCTTCGATTGGGCCGATGTGATCGTCGGGCATCCGATGTTCAGCTGCGATCGCCTCTTGGATCAAGCGCCGCAATCATTTCATGCCGCGGTCATCGATGCGTTCTGCGCGCCCTTGACCCTCTCCATCGAGGAGTTTAGAGCGATGCGACGGTCGAATGTGCTCCACGAAATCTTGCGCTATCACGACGAACTCGCGTACATCGCTCCCGCCGACCCGGCCGCGGAGTCTCTTGCAAACTCGGTTCGGTCGCAGATCCAAGTGCTCGTCGAGCACGAGCGGAAGCGCCGCTGACTACTCGCGATTTTCCACCGGCGATTTCTCCATGTGGATCCACGAGAATTGATCGTTGTATTTCGCGAGCAGGCTCTGGCGGACGTCGGTCTCGATCTTGATCGAGTCGAACTGCGAGTAATGGCTGTAAGCGAAAAACAGGTTTCCCACCGAGGGCTGGTCGCGCCCGGCGTCGGTGAGAATGATGCGGCTCTCAGGGCCTGGGGTGAACGCGAGAAACTTCGTGAAGATCACGTCCTTCCCGAGAAACTGTTTCCCCTCGCCATCGAAGTGGAAACAGAACTCTCCGCCCGCGAGGCAGCGGCCATCATTCAGGGGTGCGGGGAGGAACCAGACGTCGAGCCCCTCTTCGACCGGGCGGACGTAGGTGTTCATTCTGAGCGGAAGGTCCCCGAGCTGTTCTTCAAGCAGCGGGGCACTCGCTTGAATCGCGTGGGGGTAGGCGCGGGCTTTCTCGGCCGGTATGACCGCCTCGGACTTCCGCGCGACGAATTCGCCGTCGACTTGATAGTGCAGCACGGGCTCGAAGTCACCGGCCTCTTCACCGTATCGACCGAAAACCGCATGCCAGCCGTCGTCGTCCTCGTAGCACCACTCGGTCCCGAGGGTCGAGAGGAGCTCTTCCGGCTCCTCGGTGACGAGAGCGGAGGCGGCGCTGGCCACGCGGTCGTAGAAGAGGAGCCAGCGCGCGATCGGTTCCCCCGCGGAAGGGTCCAAGATGATGCCCAGTGGAGCGGCGGCGATCGATTCCTCCGGAAGTTCCGGCGACGCTTCGTTTGCTCTAGGGGAACTCGAGGGCATGGAACCGGCGGGAGCCACGGGGTCGGTTGGTTTCGGCGAGTCCCTTCGATCGGGGCCGGCGCAGCCGATCGCGAAGAGGAGAGCGGGACCTAGAAGCAGGGAGAAGCGGGCGATGAGCTGCACGAGCTCGCCTCCTGTCAGTCGAGATTGCGGTTCTCTGGGCGGCTCCGGGTTTGCTTAGCATTCCCCGGCATCGCTCTGCTGTTCCGGGCGGAGCGAGGTCGTTATCCTACCCCGGCAGGGAGAGGACGGGGTGACTCGGTGAGGGATCCAATGTCTGACGAGGAGGGTGGCGCCTCGCGATCGAACGCAGTGCTGATGGGCCTCGGCGTGATCACGGTCCTCGCTCTGGTCGGGAGCGCGTGGGGAGTCGACATCGACTCACCTGCTGAAGAGCCCATCGCCAAGGAAGCACCGCCCTCCCCCGTCGATTTCGATTCCGAGATCCGCCCGCTCCTCGCGCGGCGTTGCTTTCTCTGCCACGGCTTCGATCCCTCGAGTCGCGAAGCTGGACTCCGCCTCGACGTGCGCGACGCTGCGATCGCTCCGCGCGGGTGGAAGCTGCCGGCGATCACTCCGGGGAGTCGAGCGGGGAGTCTCGCATACCTGAAAATCACGGAAACCGGTGGCAAGCGCATGCCCCCCGACGATCGGGAGGCGCTCACCCGAGCGGAGATCGAGCGATTCGGGCAGTGGATCGATGAAGGGGCGCTCTACACCGAGCCGTGGGCGTGGCGCCCGGTGCGGGATCC
This sequence comes from uncultured bacterium, assembly GCA_937876125.1. Classification (GTDB taxonomy): domain Bacteria; phylum Planctomycetota; class UBA8108; order UBA1146; family UBA1146; genus JAFMMO01. The sequence goes on along the minus strand of CALEHF010000020.1, from coordinate 27,681 downwards.
CGAGCCTCCGGCGGTGAGCGACGGGCGTTTTGCCGACGATCCGATCGATGCCTTCGTGCTCGCACGCCTCACCGAGGCGGGACTCACCCCAGCCCCGGAGTCGAGTCGCGCGTCCTGGTTGCGCCGCGTCACCTTCGACCTGATCGGGCTCCCTCCGACCCCCGCCGAGCTCGACGCGTTTGTTGCCGACAGTGCCACGATTGCGCACGAAAGGGTCGTCGATCGACTTCTCGCCTCGCCTCATTTCGGTGAGCGGTGGGGGCGTCACTGGCTCGATCTCATGCGATACGCCGAGACCCACGGGCATGAGTTCGACTACGCGATTCCCGACGCCTGGCGCTATCGGGACTACGTGATCGATGCCTTCAACGCTGACGTTCCCTACGACGATTTCGTTCGCGAGCACCTCGCGGGAGATCTGATCGAAGACCCGCGGATCGATCCCGACCTCGGCACGAACGCGTCGATCCTCGGCACGGGTTTCTGGGGCTTGAGCCAGGGAACCCACGCGCCGGTCGACGTGCGACAGGATCAAGCCGACCGCACCGACAATCAGATCGACGTCCTGTCGAAGACGTTTCTCGGGATCACGGTCAGCTGTGCGCGCTGCCATGATCACAAGTTCGACCCGATCTTGACCGCTGACTACTACGCCATGGCGGGGTTCCTGCGCAGCTCGCGCCGCGCGCGGGTGCACCTCGATCCGCGGGGGGAGATCAGAGAGGCGGCTCGGGTGATCGAGGCGGCCGTGCGTGGACTCGAACCGCTGGCCAAGAGCCGACTCGAGCTCGCGAAGCGGCGTCCATGGGCGCAAGCAGCTCGCAGAGGCGCCGCGTTGCTCGCCGAGACGCTCGCCGCGAACGAGGCCGCGAGGAAACCTGATCGCCTTCTTTTCGACTTCGAAGAAGGGGATTTTGCGGGGTGGCAGGTGACCGGAGACGCCTTCGGCTCGCGCCCGCACCGACTCGACGAACTGGTGCTCGATCAAGCGATCGGAGTGCACGGCGGCGCCGTGGCAAACAGTCATGATCGTCGCCCCGGCTCGGTCAGCGAGGCGGATCGCCGCACTGGAACTCTTTCGAGCAGCCCCTTTGTGATCGATCGACCGAAACTTCTCTTTCAGATCGGGGGCGGCAGCCACCCGGCCGAGACGTGCGTGAACCTGCGAGTCGGGGGAGAGGTCGTGCGGACAGAGACCGGGCGCGACACCACCGCCATGCATGCCGTCGATTGGGATGTCGCGGAGCTCCAAGGGGCTATGGCGACGCTCGAGGTCGTCGATCGACACTCTGCCGGGTGGGGGCACATCGCGGCGGACCACTTCCGGCTCGCCGATTCTCCCCCTGCTCGGCAACCGACTCCCGAGGTGGTGGTCGCCGAGGCGAGGCGTCTACACCTCTTGGCCGAAGAATTCGGGCCCCTTCTCAGAGCGATCGAGGGCGTGGATCGTCTCCCCGCGGAAACTGCGCCGCCCACCCTCGGCCCCGATGATGTTCTGTTCGCCGACTTCGATGCACCCGATGCGTTCGCAGATTGGTTTTCTGAAGGCGCTGCGTTCGGCGCGGTGCCAGAGGCGCTGGGGAGGATCGTTTGGGATGGGAATCGCGGGACGGTTGTCGATGCCGGCTCTGCCCACTCGGGAATCCTCGGAGGCGAGTTTCAGGGATCACTCCGCTCCCCGAGTTTCTCCATCGAGCACGATTCGATCCACCTGCGCGTCCGAGGCAGCGGCCAGGTGCGCGTCATCATCGACGACTACTACCTCGACACCGAAAACGCACTTCTCTTCGGGGGGATGGCCCAGAGTTTCGATGTAGATCATTGGCATCACCGCCGGCACGACGTGAGCCGCTACCGAGGGCACCGCGCCTATCTCGAGTGGAACGATGACTCCGATGGCACACTGGAAATCGATGAGGTCTGGTTTTCGAACAGCGATCGCGCACCTCCGCCGAGGGCGCGAAACATCCTGCCGGAAGCGGGGGTGAGCACGGAGGAGTGGCTCGCCGATCCTTCGATCGTTCGCTGGGCTCTCGAGAGCGGTGTTCCGCTCCTCGGGGTTGACGGGACTCCGCGCCCGGAGGACTCGCCGAGCGATTTGATTCGCCAGATGCGCAAGAAGGTCCCCGATCCGATTCGAGCCGTGGCCTTCGTCGACGGCTCTCCTCACGACGAGCACGTCTTCGTGCGCGGAGCGCACACACAAATCGGCGCGCTGGCGCCGAGACGGCTGGTCATGAGTCTCCTTCCGGAGCAGGATCCGATCACAGAGGGCTCCGGGCGGCTCGAACTCGCTGAGCGGATCCTCTCCGGCGACAATCCGCTCCCGTATCGGGTGATGGCGAACCGTATCTGGCTGCATCTTCTCGGGCGCGGGATCGTGACGACCACCGATGACTTCGGAGCGCTCGGCATGCCGCCCACCCACCCCGATCTCCTCGATCACCTCGCCACGAGTCTCCGCGCCGCCCCTTCGGTGAAAGGGCTCATCCGGAGGATAGCCCTGTCGGCGACCTACCGACAAAGTGCCCGCGAAATCGACCCGAGCGCCGCGGCCCGCGATCCGGAGAACCGACTTCTTCATCGCCTCCCCCCGCGCCGTCTCGAAGCGGAAGAAGTTCGGGATACGATGCTCTCCGTCTCGGGCAGGCTAGACCGCACTCTCGGAGGCCCGTCGGTGCCGATGCACCTCACAGAATTCCTGACGGGGCGCGGCCGCCCGGGGAAGAGTGGCCCGCTCGATGGCGATGGGCGACGGAGTATCTACCTCGAGATTCGCCGGAACTTCCTCTCGCCATTCCTCGCGAGTTTCGATTTTCCGGTGCCCTTTTCGACGGTCGGGAAACGCAGCGTCTCGAACGTGCCGGCGCAAAGCCTCGCGCGAATGAACGATCCGTTCGTTCACCAGCAGGCGCAAGTGTGGGCAGGCCGAATCCTGGACGCGGGGCTCACCAGTGATCGGGCACGCGTCGCTCAGATGGTGCGCGAGGCCTACGGTCGCGAGCCGCTCACCGGCGAACTCCATCTCTTGCTCGAGTTTCTGGCGGAGTCTCCTGACCGCGCGAGGTGGAAAGATCTCGCCCACGCGCTCTTTTCGAGTCAAGAGTTCATCTTTCTCGAGTCAGGAGTCGAATGATGGTGCACCGCTACCCGTGCGAGCGGAGATCGACGGGACCCGATCCGAGCCCTCTCAACCGCAGAGAGATGCTGCGAAGCGCAGCGACCGGCTTCGGGGCGCTGGCCGCCTCGGCTCTCTTCGGGGACAGCCTCTTCGGTAAAATGGCTCTGGCTACGAATGGGGCCGCTCCCGCACCCGGTGGTGTCGCCCCACCCCATCACATGCCGCGCGCGCGACACGTGATTTTTCTCTATATGGATGGCGGGCCGTCGCAGCTGGATACCTTCGACCCGAAGCCGCGCCTCCGGAAGGACGATGGCAAACCGTTCCCGATGCCGATCGAGCGCACCCAGTTCGATAACAATGGAGCGATACTCGGCTCGCCATGGTCTTTTTCTCAGCACGGGGACAGCGGCATCGAGGTGAGCGAACTGTTCCCTCACGTCGCTCGATCCGTCGACGACCTGTGCGTCGTGCGATCGATGACGAGCCCTTTCTCTGAACACACCAACGCGAACTACTTCCTCCACACCGGACTCGGCCTCTCCGGCCGCCCGAGCATGGGGGCGTGGGCGAGTTATGGGCTCGGGACGGCCAGTCGTGATTTGCCCGGCTTTGTGGTCTTGAATGGTGGCTTGGTGCCACCGGGAGGGCTCGAGTGCTTCGGGAGCGGGTTCCTCCCCGCAACCCACCAGGGTTCGATCATCCTTCCGAACGGTGCCGGCATCGCGAACGTAGCGCCGCACCTCGAAGGAGTGTCGAAGCAGAGGCAACGGGTCGATCTTGCCCGCGCGCTCGATCGCGCCCTCATCGAGCGAGTGGGCACCGACGATCCGATCGAGTCCGCCATCGAGAACGCGGAGCTCGCCTTTCGGATGCAAAGTGCGGTTCCCGAGTTGATGGAGATCACCGGCGAGCCGGAAGCCCTTCGCGATCGCTACGGTCTGAATTCGCGCTTCGAGCCGACGCGCATCTATGGCCGTCAGTGCCTTCTCGCGCGTCGCCTCGTCGAGCGCGGCGTACGGTTCATCGAACTGACCTGTCCGTCTGTCGACGGCGATCGCTGGGATCAGCATTCGAATCTGAAAGCGGGTCACGAGAACAACGCGCGCGCGGTCGATCAACCGATCGGTGCGCTCCTCGACGACCTCCGCTCGCGCGGGTTACTCGAGGATACGCTGGTGGTGTGGGGGGGCGAGTTCGGCCGCACCCCGTTCGCGCAGGGAAGGGACGGGCGCGACCACAACCCGTTCGGCTTCACGGTTTGGCTCGCGGGGGGAGGAGTGAAGCCGGGGCATGTGCACGGTGCGACCGACGAGTTCGGCTACCGAGCGATCGACGGCACTCTCGAGATTCACGATCTGCACGCGACGATCCTGCACCTGTTGGGGATGGATCACACCCGCCTGACTGTGCTGCATGGTGGGCGTGAGATGCGCCTCACCGACGTGCACGGCCACGTGGTGCGAGAGTTGTTGGCGTAGAGCGCGGCGGCGCGGGGCCAAAGCAAAGGGGCGCGCCCCCTCGCGGTTGCGCGCCCCTCTTTCCATCCGGAAGGCGTACTGGAATACGTTCAAATTGAATCACCGCCGTGGCAAAAGCGCCTACGGGCAGTGGGCGTACACTGCGCAGTCGAACGGATCGCTCCCGGTTTCGTCGATGCCACAACTCGGGAACGGGGCCGGTGGAGCTTGTCCGCCTGCGAAGATGTAGTTGATCGAGGAGATGACGTCCGAGATGTCGATCAGGCCGTCGTCGTTCACATCCCCCGCATCGAGGCAAGTGGGGGACGGGCCCCCGACAAACAAGTTTTGCAGCGAGTAGATCGCGTCGGCGATGTTCATGGTGCCGTCGTCGTTCGAGTCGCCGCGCATGAAGGTCGCATCGCACTCGTCTGGCGTCCCGTTCTGGTCGAGGTCATCGCTCGTACCAGCGGAGATATCGCACTCATCGGGGACACCGTTCCCGTTGCAGTCGGGGCTCGTGCCCGACAGGACGTCGCAGGCGTCTGGGATGCCGTTCAAGTTGCAGTCGGAGCCCGCCGGCAAGTTGATCGTGACGGTTTGGGTCGCCGAGGTGACGTTTCCATTCACGTCGATAGCGGACCAGGTCACGATGGTCGTTCCGAGTGGGTAGGTCCCGCTCGCATCGCTGGTGCCAGTGAAGTCATTCACCACCGACGCCAGTCCGCAGTTGTCAGAAACGATCGCCGTGGGAAGCGTCAGGTCAGCAGTGCAAACCCCGGTATCCGCCGGAGCGGTGACGTCGGCGCCAACAGTCAGGCTCGGCGACTCACTGTCGGTGATCGTGATCGTGAAGAACTCGGTGGTCACATTGAGGTTCGCGTCGGTGGCGGTGTACACAACAGTCGTCGTGCCGATCGGGAAAGTTGAGCCTGGCGTGTGCGTCGCGACGACGTTGATCACACCGCAGCCGTCCGAAATGGTCGGCGGAAGCCACGTCACCACTCGGTTGCATGCCCCGGGGTCGTTCTGGAGAGCGAGATCCGTGGGGATCGGTCCAACGCTCGGCGGCGTGACGTCTGAGACGACGACAGTGAGAGTCGCGGTCGCCAGGTTCCCGGAGAGGTCGGTCGCGTCGAACGTCACGACGGTGGTCCCCACCTGAAAGAGGCCGCCGGAGAGGTGCGTGGCGCCAGAAGAAGCTACTCCGCAGTTGTCGGAGATCGTCGGCGCACTCCAAGTGACCACCGCGTCACAACCGCCCTCTGGAGCATCGATAAGGAGGGTCGTCGGCACCCCGGCGATCGTCGGCGCTTCGGTATCGGTCACCGATACGGCGAAGTTACCTTGGGTGCTGTTTCCTGCGGAGTCGGTCACCGTGTACGTGACAAGAGTATCGCCCGGTGGAAAGCTACTGCCGGAGGCGTGCGTCGAAGTGACGCTCGCGATCGCGCAGTTGTCGGCGCCGACAGGCTCGGTCCAGGTCGCGGTCGCGGAGCACGTCCCCGGATCAGTCCCGACCAGAATGAACGTCGGCAGATCGGGGATCGTCGGTGCTTCGGCGTCGGTGACGACGACGTCGAAACTCACGACGGTCGAATTGCCACTCGGGTCGGTCGCCGTGTAGGTGACGGTGGTGGTTCCCGAGGGGAAAGCCGAGCCGGGGAGATGACTCGCGCTCAAGGATGAAACTGCGCAGTTGTCGCTCGCGGTCGGTGGGGTCCAAGTGGCGATCGCGGCGCAGCTTCCGAGCCCTAGGGTCAGGGAAACGTTCGCTGGAGTACCGGATACCAGCGGGGCCTCTTGGTCGGCAACCGTCATCACGAAGGTCGCTTGGGTGCTGTTTCCTGCGTTGTCGGTCGCCACATACGTGACCGGGTAGACACCGCTTGGGAGCGTGACTCCCGAGCCAAGGTTGCTCGTTACGCTCGAAACGGCGCAGTTCTCCGTGACGGTCGGCGCAGTCCAGAACACCTGGGCTGAGCACTGCCCGACGGAGAGTACCACCGTCTGATCGGCGGGGAAGCTGACAAACGCCGGTGCGAGGTCATCGACCACGGTGATCGTGAACGTCGCCGTGGACGAGTTGCCACTCCCGTCGGTCGCGGTGTAGGTCACGAGGGTCGATCCCACCGGGAAAAATGACCCCGGGGCGAAATCGGCGGTCAGGGTTGGGCTCGGGCAGTTGTCGCCGGCGCCTGGGGCGCTCCATGTCGCGAACGCGCCGCACGCGGCCGCTCCGGCGGAGAGAGTCTGATCTCCCGGCGCTCCCGCGATCACTGGAGGCGTTTGATCCGCAACCGTCACCGTGAATGACGCAGACGAGCTATTCCCGAAGACGTCGATCGCGGTGTAGGTGACGACCGTCGCCCCCGCAGGGCGGGTCGAGTTGTTCGGCACGTCCGATGTGAGGCTCACCAAGCCACAACCGTCCCCAGCGGTCGGCGGGGTCCAGCTGATGACGGCCGAGCAAATCCCCGCCGTTGTCGGGACCGTGAAGTCGGTTGGGACGTCGAAGAACTCCGGCCCAATGTTATCGATCACGCTGATCGTGAAGCTCTGGGTGCTCGAGTTCCCGGACACGTCGGTCGCCGTGTAGGTGACGGTGGTCGTGCCGACGGGGAAGAGAGCTCCGAGTTGGTGCGAAGCGGTCACGCTTGCGACCGCGCAGTCGTCGGTCACGGTCGGCTCGATCCAGCTGACCAGCGCTGCACAGATTCCGGAGTCAGGGGAGACGGTGAGATTCGCCGGGAAGCTGACGAACACGGGGAGGGTCGAGTCGACAATTCCCTGGCAGCTGTCGGGGATCCCGTCGCCGAGACAGTCGGTCTCGGTTCCGTTCGCGATATCGCAGTCGTCGGGCACGCCGTTCAGTGTGCAATCGAGGCTGGTGCCGCCGGCGATGTCGCAGCTGTCGAGCACCCCGTTCCCGTTGCAGTCGAGGGTGGGGTCGTTTTCCAACTGGCATTCGTCGGGAACCAGGTTTCCGTCGCAATCACCGCTCGTGCCGCTCGCGAGGTCACAGCTGTCGGGAATCGAGTTCCCGTTGCAGTCGGTCGCGACTCCGCTCGTGATGTCGCAGAGGTCGTCGATTCCATTGCCGTTGCAGTCCACATCCGGCGCGACCCAGAAGATCTCCGCGGAGGGGATCGAACGGGCGGCGACGATCGCAAAGACCCCGTCGACAGAGACCGCGGAAGCGAACTCATCGCCGACTGAACCCGCCGTGACACTCGTCTCGAGCGTCCATGCCCCCGCGCTCTTCGAATAGACGTGGGCGTTTCCGGTGACCAGGGTTGGCGTACTCGCTTCGGTTTCTCCGATGACCAGGCGATCTCCGACTTTCGCGAGATCGAGGTCATGCCCGAACCCAATCCCCGGCACCCCGAGGGGAGAGGCGAGCTCGGTCACGTGGGTCCAGACTCCGCCGAGCTTTTCAAAAACGTGTGTCGCGCCCGTGCCAGCGGTTTGGCCGGGGGCACCGATCGCAAGGGTCGTGTCGTTCCCGGCCAGCTCGATTCCGAACAACGCGCCCGATTGCGGGGAGGGCGCGATGAGAGAGTCGGTGAATCCCCAGGTCCCCGAGAGCTCGTAGACCGAGACGTCGCCGGCAACCGGTGTCCCCGACGCGGAGTTGCCCCAGGCGCCGACAAAGGCGTGGGTGACTCCGATCGCGACCGAGTTTCCAAAGTTCGCGCCCGGAGTGTTCGACGCTGGCGTGACGATCGCGTCGATCGACCAGGCGAGCCCATCGAACGAGTAGATCACTGCGCGCCCAGCACCCGCGGCGGCGGTTTGGGGAGCTCCAGCCATCAGTCGCGTGCCGCGGAGGGCGACCGCGGTTCCGAGAGCTTCCTGGTCGATCCCCGGGGTAATCGTGAGCTTGGCGGTCTGGATCCACCCTGCGGTGGGGTTGCGGCGAAAGATGTAGATCGCGCCGCTGTCGGTGAGGCTACCGGTGTCGACGCCGGGTGCGCCGATCGCGAGGAAGTTGCCGTCGATGGAGACACTGCTTCCGAAGCTGTCTCCCGCGCTGGCGTCGGAGGCGATCAGAGGTGTCCCCTCTTCGATCCAAGTGGTTCCGACGCGACGGAAGACGTGAACCGCGCCCGCGCCGGCCCCCACGGTGGAATCGAGAGGAGAGCCGACCGCTGCGACGCTGCCGCGAATCGAGGTGCTCTCCGCGCTTGCCAGGCCGCCGGTGGGTGCAACGGTGAACGACGGCGCCGGCTCACACTCGTCGGGAATTCCGTTGAAGTTGCAGTCGTCCGAGCTGCCCGCCTGAATGTCGCAGGTGTCGGGAATGCTGTTCGCATTGCAGTCATCGCTCGTGCCGAACGTGATATCGCAGCTGTCGAGCACGCCGTTCGAGTTGCAGTCGGTCGTCGGTTCGCACTGGGCGGAAGCCGACGATGGACCGAGCGTCCCTCCCGCAACGAGAGCGAGTAGAGCGAGGCTGAGCCTTACGGCATGCCGTACTTCGAGTCCGCGCATGAGTGTTCCTCCCGAGGCGATAGAGCCCGGACCGCGACCGGTATGGCCGCGCGGTCTCATCGCACTCGCTTGAGTGCCCGGGTCAGCCCCGCTCCTTCCTTCACTTTCCCCGAGTGGAGTGAAGGAGCGAGACGCCCTACAGGCAGTTGTCGTATTGGTTGCAGTCGAGCGTGTCGGTGCCGGTCGGGTCGAGCCCGCAAGTGGGGAACGGTGCGGCGGGTGCCGCCCCGGCCGAGAAGATGTAGCTGATCTCGAAGATCACGTCGGAAATGTCGATGAAGCCGTCGTCGTTCGAATCCCCTGCGTCGAGGCAGCTCGGGGCCGGACCATTGGTGAACAAGGTTTGCAGCAAGAAGATCGGGTCCGCGATGTTGATGTTGCCGTCGTTGTTGTTGTCGCCGCGGACGAAGATCGCCTCGCAGCTGTCGATCGTGCCGTTTTGGTTCGCGTCGATCTCGGTGCCGCTTGCGATGTCGCAGGAATCGGGGATCCCGTTCGAGTTGCAGTCGCTGGCGGTGCCGAGGGCGATGTCGCAGACGTCTGCGATCCCGTTCGAGTTACAGTCGGCCCCCGACGGGATGTCGACGCTGATCGTCTGGCTGTCGATGGCAAGGTTGCCGTTTTCATCGATCGCCAGCCACGTGACCACGGTGGTACCGATCGGGTACGAGCCGCTCGCGTCGCCAGTGTCATTGAAGTCATTCGTCACGCTGATCAAGTTGCAGTTGTCGCTCGCGGCGGGGAGCGGCACGCTCACCTGCGCGGTGCACTCACCGGGGAGCGGTGTCGCGTTCAAGTCCCCGCCGATGGTGAGGGACGGGAGCTCCGTGTCGGTCACGCTCACGAGGAAGCTCGCGAAGGTCGTGTTGCCGTTCTCGTCCTCGGCGGCGTAGGAGACCGGAGTGATGCCGATCGGGAACAGGTTCCCCGGGCTGAGCGACGAGGTGAAGCTGATCAAGGTGCAGTTGTCGCTCGCGGTCGGCGGCGTCCAGCTGACCGCCGCGAAGCAGCTTCCGGGGTCGTTCGGCACCGAAATGTCGGTCGGCGCGCCGGAGATCACGGGGGCTTGGTTGTCGACGACCGAAATCGTCAGCGTGCGATTGCCGGTGTTCCCCGAGGCGTCGGTCGCGGTGTATGTCACCACGGTCGTTCCGATCGGGAAGAAGTCGCCCGGCTGGTGGGTGCTCGTGAGCGAGACCACCGTGCAGTTGTCCGAGGTGATCGGCGTCGCCCAGGTGACCAGCGCGCCGCACAATCCCGCGCCCGACTGGACGTTGAGCACCACGGGGAGACCCGAGATCGACGGCGGATCGTCATCGATCACAGTGACGGTAAAGGTGAAGTTGTTCGAATTGCCGTTCACGTCGGTCACGGAGTAGGAGACGTCGGTCGCTCCCACGGGGAAGCTCGCCGGTGACGTGTGAGATCCGGTGATACTCGCGACGCCGCAGTTGTCCACGGGGACAGGCGTCGGCCAGCTCGCGAACGCTTGACACTGGTTGTTCGAGGTCGTCACGGTGACTTCAGCGGGGAGGTTTGGGATGGTCGGCAGCACGTCGTCGATCACAGTGACGGTGAAGCTCGCGCTGGTCTCGTTCCCCGACTCGTCGGTCGCGGTATAGGTCACCAAGGTTGACCCGATCGGGAACGTGTCCCCGGGTGCGAAGTCGCTGGTCAAGATCGCCGCGCCGCAGTTGTCGGAAGCGCTCGGCAAAGGCCACGAGATCGCGGCGCCGCAAACTCCCGGATCGGCGGACGCGGAAATGTCGCCCGAGACACCGGCGAGAGCCGGCGATTCGGGGTCGACGATCGTGATCGAGAAGCTCGCGGTCGAGATGTTGCCGTTCACGTCGGTGGCGGTGTAGGTCACCACGGTCGTCCCGGCGCCGAGAGTCGCTCCCGGTGCGAGGTCGCTGGTGAGGCTTTGGAGCCCACACGGATCCGCGGCGGTCGGCTCGATCCACGTCACGACCTGCGAGCACGATCCGAGCGCCAGGGTCAGGGTGCTATCGGCGGGGACGCCGGCGAAGACGGGCGCGTCTTGATCCACGACGGTGATCGAGAAGCTCGCCGAGACCATGTTGTTGTTCAGGTCGGTCGCGGTGTAGGTGATGATCGTCGTTCCCAGCGGGAAGAAGGTTCCGAGCGGAACGTCAGTGGTGATCGAGAGAATTCCGCAGTTGTCGACCGGCTGCGGCTCGATCCAGATCGGCACCGTCCCGCAGAAGCCAGCCGCCGACGGAATCGTCGAGTCCGCCGGAACATTGATCAGTGCCGGCTGGACCAGATCTTGGATCGTGATCGTGAAGCTGGCGGTCGAGACGTTGCCGTTGGTGTCTGTCGCTGTGTACGTGACCGTCGTGATCCCTGCTGCGAGCACGGAGCCGGGGGAGAAGTTCGAGCTGACGCTCGCCACTCCGCACGGGTCGCTGGCGGTGGGGTTGGTCCAGTTGACGGTCGCAGAGCACAGCCCGCTCGCGTTCGGGACGACGATGTCGGCCGGAACATTTGCAAAGGCTGGTCCAAGAGTGTCGGCGACAACCACGTCGAAGAAGACGGTGGTCTGGTTCCCGCTCGGGTCGGTCGCGGTGTAGATCACCGTCGTCGTACCCAGAGTGAAGAGTTGGCCGGGTGTGTGCGACTGGGTCAAGGAAGCGATCCCGCAGCCGTCAGTGAAGACCGGCTCTGTCCAGGTCACGATGTTGTCGCAGGAACTCGCTGCAACGCTCGTGAAGATGTTCGCCGGAACTCCGGTCGCCAAGGGGCCGGTGTTGTCGACGACGGTCACCCCGAACGAAGACTGAGTCGAGTTCCCCGAGCTGTCCGTCGCGGTATAGGTCACCACGGTGGTTCCGATCGGGAATGCGGTTCCCGACAGAGCGTCGCTGGTCACGGTCACGCCTCCGCAGGGATCGATCGCAACCGGGTCGGACCAGATCGCAGTCGCAGTACAGAGGCCGGCGTTGACGGTGAGGACCTGGTTGCCCGGCACCCCGATCAGGGTCGGCGGGTTCTCGTCGACGACCGTGACGGTGAACGACGCCTGCGCCGAGTTGCCCGCCGTGTCGGTCGCGGTGTAGACGACCGTGGTCGTACCCGCCGGGAAGCTCGCCCCGGGGGGAATGCTCGCGTTGAGGTTGGCACCGCCGCACAGGTCGGTCGCGGTCGGCGCGGCCCAACTGACGTTCCGGCTGCAGGTGCCGACGGCGGCCGCGACCGTGATGTCAGTGGGCACGCCCGCGATCGTCGGCGGCTCCGCGTCGGTCACCGTCACAATGAAGGTTCCGAACGCGGTGTTTCCTGCCGGGTCGGTCGCGATGTATGTGATCGGTGTGTTGCCGAGGGGCAACGTCGTTCCCGGCGGAATGTTCGGGGTCAGCGACGCGGTCCCACAGTTGTCGGTGACGGTCGGGGGGGTCCAGGTGACGCTCGCGGTGCAGCTGCCGAGTGCGGCCGCCACGCTGAGGGTCGCGGGCAGGCCGACGATCACCGGGTCCTCGTCGTCGGTCACGGTCACGGTGAAGCTCGCAGTCGAGTTGTTCAAGCCGTCGGTCGCGGTGTAGGTCACCGTGGTCGTGCCGACCGGGAAGCTCGAGCCCGAGGTGTGGCTCGCGCTGAGCGCTCCCGATCCACAGGAGTCGACGGCAACCGGCGTCGCCCACGTCGCGGGCGCGGCACAAGTCCCCGCCAGGGCGGAAATCGAGATGTTCGCGGGCAGACTGCTGATCACCGGAGCATCGCCGTCATTCACAGTGACCGTGAAGTCGGCCGTGGCTACGTTTCCTGCGAGGTCGACGGCGCTGTACGTGACCGTCGTCACACCGACCGGGAAGTTCGATCCCGGCGGGAAGTTCGAGGTCAGGCTGGCCAGCGTGCAGTTGTCGGTCGCCGAGGGGGCGGGCCAAGTGGCCACCGCGGTGCACAGGCCGCCGGCGGTGGTCAGTGAGATGTCGATCGGGCTGCCAATGATCAACGGCTGCTGATCGTCGACGACGGTCACGTTGAAGATCCCAGAGGTCGAGTTGCCCGCGGTGTCGGTTGCGACGTAGATCACCGGTGTGGTGCCGACCGGGAAGCTCGAGCCGGAGGTGCTGTCTGAGGTGAAACTTGCGATCTGGCAGTTGTCGAGGGCGATCGGCGCGGTCCAAGTGACGGTCGCCGAACAGAGCCCGGTCGTGATCGGGACTACCAGGTTGCCGGGGAGCCCGCTGATCGTTGGGTCTTCGTTGTCGGTGACGGTGACCGAGAAGCTGGCATTGGACGAGTTTGCACCGTCACTCGCAGTGAACGTCACCACAGTCGTCCCCACGAGGAAGACACTGCCGTTCGGGTGGCTGCTCGACAAGCTGGCGACACCGCAGGCGTCGGTCGCGGTCGGGGCGGCCCACGTGACGGTGGCGCCACAGACGCCCAGGTCCGCGGTCGTGGTTAAGTTGATCGGCACTCCACTGATCACCGGAGCGTCGCCGTCGACGACTGTCACCGTGAAGCTACCGGTGGTCACGTTGCCATTCACGTCGGTCGCGGTGAACGTGACGGTGTTTACGCCGACCGAGAAGGCATCGCCCGAGGTCGCGTCCGCGGACAGGGTTGCGATGCCGCAGTTGTCGAACGCGGCCGGGGCGACCCAGCTCGCTCCGGCGGTACAGAGCCCACCGGCGGTCGAGGCGACGATGTTCGCGGGGATCCCTGTGATGAGCGGCAGCTCGTCGTCCGTCACAGTGATGACGAACGAGGTCGTGTCGGAGTTGCCGTTCACGTCGGTCACGGTGTACGTGACGGTTGTCGTGCCCACCGGAAGGCTGGCACCCGGAAGGGCATTCGAAGTCAGAGATGCGATCCCACAGTTGTCGGACACCGTCGGCAGGGACCAGTTCACCAAGTTGGCGCAGGTTCCTGGCGCGGCGGAGAGCGTGATCGCTGCCGGCGTCGTCAGGAAGACCGGCAGCTCGTCGTCGGTGACGGTCACCGTAAAGCTCGCCGTGGTCACGTTCGCGGCGTCGTCGGTCGCCGAGTAGGTCACCGTCGTCGAGCCGACCGGGAAGCTATCGCCGGGGGCCGCAGTCGAGGTAAAGCTGACCAACGCTCCGTTGTCGCTCGCGGTCGGCGCGGTCCAGTTGACGAGCGCTGAGCAGAGGCCCGCCGCTGCGGAGACGGTGAGGTTGCCGGGGAGACCGGAGATCACCGGGGACTCGTTGTCGGACACGGTGACCGTGAAACTGGCGGACGAAGTGTTGCCCGAGTCGTCGGTCGCCGTGTAGGTGACCGTGGTGACGCCGATCGGGAAGCTCGAACCGGAGGCGTGACTCGACACGAGGCTCGCGAGCGCACAATTGTCGGCCGCGGTCGGCGCGGTCCAAGTCACGATCGCCGAGCCGACACCCGCGGCGGCGGCTTGAGTGATGTCAGTGGGCATTCCGCTGATCGCCGGGTCCTCGTTGTCGGTCACAGTGACGTCGAAGCTCGCGGAGAACGGGTTTCCAGCGGTGTCGGTCGCGGTGTAGGTCACCGCGGTGACTCCGACCGGGAAGCTCGATCCCGACGGGAAGTTCGAGGTGAGGCTGAGAACCGCGCAGTTGTCCGCGGCGCTCGGAGCGACCCACACTGCTGGAGCGGCGCAGGAGCCCGGGAGCGCCGAAAGGGTCAACGGAGCGGGCAGCCCGAGTATGGTCGGCAGTTCGTTGTCGAGGATCGTGACCGTGAAGGTCGCGGTCGAGGAGTTACCGCCGTCGGTCGCGGTGTAGGTCACCGTGGTGGTGCCGACCGGGAACGTCGCTCCGCTCGTGAAGTCGCTCGAGAGGGTCGCGACCGCGCACGAATCGGTGGCGGTCGGCTCGGTCCAAGTGGCGATCGCGGAGCAGGCCCCGGGGTCGTTCGAGATCACGACGTCAGCCGGCGTACCCGCGATCACGGGGGCGTCGCCGTCGACCACGGTGACCAGGAAGCTCGCATCGACCGAGTTTCCAGCGAGGTCGGTCGCGGTATAGGTGACCGAGGTCACTCCCACGGGGAACAAGGCGCCAGAGGTGTGCGTCCCGACCAAGCTGTCGACGGTGCAGTTGTCGGTCGTGGTCGGGGTGGTCCAGGTGGCAGCTGCGGTGCACAGCCCGCCGGTCGTGAAGACGGTCACGTCAGCGGGGACCGTCGAGAAGGTCGGCGCCTCGTCGTCGGTGACGGTGATGTCGAAAGTCGCCGGGGTGGAATTGCCGGCATTGTCGGCCGCAGTGTACGTGACAGTGGTCGTGCCGACCGGGAAGAACGCTCCCGGCGCGTGGCTTGACGTGAGGCTCGCGAGGACACAGTTGTCGATCGCGGTCGGCGGAGTCCACGGGACGCTCGCTCCGCACAGTCCCGCCGCGGCGGACGCGGTGATCGGCGCGGGGAGCGAAGCGATCGCCGGGGCCTCGGTGTCGTTGACGGTCACGGTAAAGGTGGTTGTCTGGGAGTTCACTCCGTCGGTCGCGGTCAAGGTGACGAGCGTGGTTCCCACCGGGAACAGCGAGCCGCTCGGGAAGTCCGCGGTGACGCTCGCGCTCGCGCAGCTATCGGTTGCGGTCACCGCGGCCCAGGTGACGGTCGCGCCACACTGACCGAGCCCGTTCGGGGCGGTGATGTTCGCCGGTGTGCCGACGATCACGGGGGCGTCCCCGTCGATCACTGTCACCGTGAAGCTCGCGGAGCTCGAGTTCCCCGCCGGGTCGGTGGCGGTGTAGGTCACGGTGCTCACCCCGACCGGGAAGCTCGAACCCGGGGCAAAGTTGCTCCCGGTCGTGGCGGATCCACAGTTGTCGCTCGGGGTCGGCGGAATCCAAGTGGCAGTCTGAGTGCAGAGTCCCCCGGCGGTGAAGACGGTGATTGCACTCGGGACCGCAGCGAGGGTCGGGGCCTCGTTGTCGGTCACCGTCACGGTGAAGGTCGCCAGAGTCGAGTTTCCCGCGTCGTCGGTCGCGGTGTAAGTGACGGCGGTGACGCCGACCGGGAAGCTCGAGCCCGAGGCGAGGTCCGCAGTCAGGCTGGCGAGCGCGCAGTTGTCGGCACCGCTCGGGGCGGTCCAGGTGGCCAACGCCTGGCACGTGCCCGCTTCGGCGGAGATTGTGATCGGCAGAGGAAGCGCGGTGATCGTCGGAGCCTGAGTGTCGTTCACTGTGACGGTGAAGCTCGCGGTGTCCGTGTTCCCCGACGTGTCGGTCGCGGTGTAGGTGACGGTCGTGGTGCCGATGGGGAAGGTCGCGCCGCTCGGAATGTCACTCGCGGCGGTCGCGGTCGAACACGCATCCGTCGCGATCGGCTGCGCCCAGGTGACCTGGGCGCCACAAACCCCGGCGTCGTTCGAGACGACGACGTCAACCGGGACGCTCGTGAGGGTCGGCGGGTCGCCGTCGAGCACGGTGATCGTGAAGCTTGCGCTGGCCGCGTTCCCTTCCGCGTCGGTTGCGGTGTAGGTGACGGTCGTCACGCCGACCGGGAAGCTATCTCCCGGCAATGCGGTCGAGGTCAGAGTGTCGACGCCGCAGTTGTCGGCGGCAGTCGGCGCGATCCAGCTCGCCAGAGCGGTGCAGATCCCGCCGGTCGTCGTCACGGTGACGTTGGCGGGGACGGCGCTGATCGTCGGCAGCTGGTCGTCAGAGACGAGGAACGAGAAACTCGCGGTCGAAGAGTTCCCGGCCACGTCGGTCGCAGTGTACGTGACGGTGGTCGAGCCCACCGGGAAGGTCGCGCCCGAGACGAGGTCTGACGTCAGGCTCGCGAGTGCGCAGTTGTCGCTCGCGGCGGGGGTAGCCCAACTCACGGTTGCGCTACACCCTCCGGGGATCGACGCGACGGTGAAATTCACCGGCAGGCCGCTGATCACCGGTGCCTGATCGTCGGTCACGGTTACCGAGAAGGTGGCGATCGCGACGTTCGATCCGTCGGAAGCGGTGTAGGTGACCGTGGTGGTGCCGACCGGGAAACTCGATCCGCTCGCGTGGTTCGATGTGAGGGAGGCGATCCCGCACAGGTCGCTCGCGGTCGGTTGGACCCATGCGACAACGGCGTTGCAAAGCCCGGCGCTCGCCGACACGAAGATGTCCGCGGGCACTCCGCTGATCGTCGGAGCTTCGTTGTCGTTGACGGTGACGAGGAAGGTCGCGGTGGTCACGTTTCCGGCGGTGTCGGTCACGACGTAGTTCACCGGTGTGACGCCGACCGGGAAAGAAGCCCCCGAGGCGTGGCTCGAGTTGACGCTCGCGATCCCGCAGTTGTCGTTCACGATCGGGCTCGACCAGAGCACGATCTGGGCGCAGGTCCCCGGCGCGACCGAGGTCACGATGTTTCCAGAGAGGCCCGCGATCGTCGGGTTTTCGTTGTCGATCACCGACACGACAAAGGTCGAAGTGGCAAAGTTGCCGTTCACGTCGGTCGCGGTGTAGGTGACCGGAGTCACTCCGACCGGGAAACTCGTCCCGGAGACCGCGTTTGCAGAGAACGTCGCAAGGGTGCAGTTGTCGGTCGCGGTCGGCTCGCTCCAGAAGACCACCGTTGAACAGGTGCCCGGATCTGCGTTGATCGAGATGTTCGCAGGCAAGCTGACGATCTGTGGGTCCTGGTCGTCGGTCACAGTGACGGTGAAGCTCGCGAGGTCAATGTTTCCCGACGCGTCGGTTGCGGTGTAAGTGATCGTCGTAGTGCCGACCGGGAAGCTCGAGCCCGAGGTCGCGGTCGACGTGAGACTCGCGATGCTGCAGTTGTCGGTCGCGATCGGGGTGGCCCAGGTCGCGGTCGCGGCGCAGGTGCCGAGCGACGCACTGAGATTGATGTTTGCTGGGATCGCGCTGAGCACGGGCGCCTCGGCGTCGGTGACGGTCACCGTGAATGTCTGAGTCAGCGTGTTTCCCGAGTCGTCGGTCGCGGCGTAGGTGACCGATGTCACTCCGACCGGGAAGCTCGATCCCGACGGCGCGGTCGGGGTCAGCGACGCGAGGTTGCAGTTGTCGGTTGCGGTCGGCGCGGTCCAGGTCGCGATCGCGGCACAAGTTCCCGCCGGGGCGACCAACGCGATGTCTGCGGGCGCGCCGGAGATCACCGGCAGCTCGAGATCATTCACCGTCACGGTGAATGACGCGGTAGTGGTGTTGGAGTTGTCATCGATCGCGGTGTAGGTGACGGTCGTAGTCCCGACCGTGAACACCGACCCCGAGGCGATGTCAGAATCGAAACTGGTGATCGCCGAGTTGTCGGTGGCTGTCGGCTCGACCCACGCGACGAGGACAGTGCACACGCCCGGGTCCGCGCTGACGACGATGTTCGCGGGCAATCCGAGGATTTCCGGCGCTTCGTTGTCGGTGACGCTGACCGTGAAGGTTCCAGTGATGCTGTTGCCCGCAACGTCGATCGCGGTGTAGGTGACCGACGTCACTCCGACCGAGAAGCTCGAACCGGAGGGGATGTTGGGGGTCAGGCTCGCCAGCGTGCAGTTGTCGGTGGCGGTCGGCTCGGTCCAAGTCACGATGGCGCTCGTCGTCCCTATGGGAGCGGTCACGGAGATGTCGACGGGGAGGCCGACGATCACCGGCCGCTCGTCGTCGGTGACGGTGACGAGGAACGTTTCGGTGGCGGAGTTCCCGGCGACATCCGTCGCGGTGTACGTCACCACCGTGGTGCCGACCGGGAAGCTCGTTCCCGAAGCGACATCCGGCGCGAGGCTCGCGAGGGCGCAGTTGTCGGTTGCGGTCGGCTCGGTCCAGGTGGCCACTTGGGCGCAGGTTCCCACCGGTGCACTCAACGTGATGTCCGTAGGCATTTGGGCGATGACCGGAGCCTCGTCGTCGGTCACGGTGACGTTGAACGAACCGGAGGCCGTGTTTCCGGCGGTGTCGGTTGCGGTGTAGGTCACAGTTGCGGTCCCCACCGGGAAGCTCGTCCCGGAGGTCGCGGTGGTGGTCAGGCTCGCGATCGCGCAATTGTCGGCTGCGGTCGGCTCGGTCCAGATGACGGGAGCGGAGCAGAGGCCCGCGGCTGCGGTAATAACGATGTCGGCGGGGAGGCCGCTGATCGTCGGCAGTTCATCGTCGGTGACCTCGATCGCCAGAATGGCGACGCTCGAATTCCCCGACGCGTCGACCGCGGTGTAGGTCACGTTGGTCAGTCCGACCGGGAAGGAAGCTCCCGAGGTCGCATCCGCTCCGAAGCTCGTGATCGAGCAGTTGTCGGAGGCGGTCGGCGCGGTCCAGGTGACGATCGCCGAGCAGAGTCCCGGCTCGGCGGTGATCACGATGTTCGCGGGGAAACCGGCGATCACGGGGAGCGTCACGTCGTTGACGGTCACGGGGAAGCTGGCCGTCGCCGTGTTCCCCGACGCGTCGATCGCGGTGTAGACGACGGTCGTGGTTCCGACCGGGAAGCTCGATCCGGAGGGGACGCTCGGGGTCAGGCTCGCCACGGAGCAGTTGTCGCTCGCGATCGGGGCTCCCCAAGTGACGGTTGCTGCGCACAGGTTGGCGGCGGCGTTAACGATGATGGGGCTCGGGACGCTGGCGATCGTCGGCAGCTCGTCGTCGGTGACGGAGATGAGGAAGCTCGCGGTGGCGAGGTTCCCCGACGCGTCGGTCGCAGTGTAGGTGACGGTCGTATCGCCCACCGGCAGGCTCGCTCCCGGCGCAAAGTTCGAAGTGAACGACGCGACGCTGCAATTGTCGCTCGCGACGGGTGCGATCCAAGAGACGGTCGCGGCGCAGGTGCCGAGGACGGCCGAGATCGCAATGTCGCCGGGGACACTGGAGATGATCGGGAGCTCATCATCGGTGACGGTGACGGTGAAACTCAGGCTGGTGAGGTTTCCCGCCAAGTCGGTGGCGGTGTAGGTCACGACCGTCTGACCGACCGGGAAGCTCGAGCCAGACGGGGCCGTGCGGCCGAAGGTGTTGATCGCGCAGTTGTCGGTCGCGGTCGGCTCGGTCCAGGTGGCCGTTTGAGCGCAGGTGCCGGCGGCGGCGGAGAGCGAAATGTCGGCGGGCATGCCGGCGATCGCCGGCGCCTCGGTGTCGTTCACAGTAATCGTGAAGCTCTGAGTGCTCGCGTTTCCGGAGTTGTCGGTCGCGGTGAAGGTGACCAGGGTCACCCCCGCCGCGAAGAAGCCCCCCGAGGTGGCGTCGGCGGTCACGGTCGTCGTTCCACAGAGGTCGGTCGCAGTCGGCGCGGCCCAAGAAACGATCGCACCACAGACTCCCGCGTCGTTCGGGACCGTGATATCGGCCGGAACGCTCGAGATGATCGGCGGGACGACGTCGGTGACGGTGACGAGGAAGCTCCCCGTCGTTTCGTTCCCCGCAGCGTCGCTCGCGGTGTAGGTGACGGTGGTCGCGCCGATCGGGAAAACCGAGCCGGGAGCATGCGTGCTCGAAAGCCCCGCGAAAACACAGTCATCCGCGCCGGTCGGCGAAGTCCAGGTGACGACTGCGGTGCAAAGCCCCGCATCGGCGGGGATCGTGATATCGGCGGGGATGCCAGCGAGCGTCGGGGGCGTCAGGTCGATCACGGTGACCAGGAACGACGCCGTCGCAACATTGCCGTTCACGTCCGTTGCAGTGTAGGTGACGGTGGTGGCGCCGACCGGGAAGAGGCCTCCCGAGGTGGCGTCGCCGGTCAAGGTCAACACCGCGCAGTTGTCGGTCGCGGTCGGCGGGATCCAGGTCGCGGTCGCTCCGCACAAACCGATGGTCGAGTTCACGGTGATGTCTGCGGGGACCCCCGCGATCACTGGCAACTCAGACTCGGTGACGATCACGTCGAAGGTCGCGGTCCCCACGTTCCCCGACAGGTCGGTCGCGGTGTAGATGACGGTGGTGGTCCCGACTGCGAAGAAGTCGGTCGGGCTTTGGGTCGACGAGGTGGTGGCCACCGTGCAGTTGTCGTTGGGGGTCGGCGGGGTCCACGTGACGTTGGTCCCGCATGCTCCGAGGTCGGCGACCGCGTTGATCGTCGCCGGCACAAAGGTCCAGGTTGGGATTTCGAGGTCGTTCACCGTGACGTCGAAGGTGCCGGTCGCCTGGTTCCCTGCTACGTCGGTCGCAGTGTAGGTGACTGTGGTGACGCCCACCGGGAAGGTCGCGCCTGGGGCGTGGGACGAGCTCAGCGTCGCCGATCCGCAGTCGTCGGTCGTCGTCGGTGCGGTCCAGGTCGCGGTGGCGCTGCAGAGGAGTGCATCGGCGTTGACGGTGATGTTTGCGGGCAGGGCGATGATCGTCGGCAATGTGGTATCGACGACGGTCACGTCGAAGGTGGCCAGGCTCGAGTTGCCGGCGAGGTCGGTCGCGGTGTACGTGACCGTCGTGACTCCGACGGGGAAGACGCTTCCCGAGGCGATGTCGGAGGTGACGGTGTCGATCGCGCAGTTGTCGGTGGTGGTCGGCGGTGTCCAGGTGACGACCGCGTCGCAAGTGCCGCCGGTCGAATTGACGCTGACAGGTACCAGTCCGGCGATGACCGGCGCCTCGGCATCGATGACGGTCACGTTGAAGCTGACCGATCCGAGGTTGCCGTTCACATCGGTCGCCGAGTACGTGACCAGCGTCGTCCCCACCGGGAAGGTCGTTCCCGGGTTATGGGTCGAAGAGAAACTTGCGATGCTGCAGTTGTCAGAAACCGACGGCGCGGTCCAGCTGACCGCTGCCGAGCAGGCCCCGGCGCCATTGTTGACCGTGATATCGGCGGGCACACCGCTCCAAGACGGGTTCTCGGTGTCGGTGACGGTGACGAGGAAGCTCTCGGAGGCCAAATTCCCCGAGGTGTCGACCGCGATGTAGACGACACTCGTGGATCCGACGGCAAAGACCGTCCCCGGAGCGTGGGTGGTCACAAAGGAGTCGATCTGGCAGTCGTCGCTCGCGGTGGGCGCGGTCCAGCTGACCGAAGCGCCGCAGACCCCCGGATCGTTGATGACCGAAATGTTGGCCGGAAGTCCGGCGATCACGGGGTTGGTCGTATCGGTGACCCCCTCGCAGCTATCGGGGATCCCGTTGAGGTTGCAGTCGGTGACAGTCCCCGCCGCGATGTCACAGGCGTCATCGATCAGGTTGAGGTTGCAGTCGAGGATCGTCGCGAGCCAATGGACACTCGTCGAGGGGGCACCGGGTGCTGCGACAATTGCGTAAATGCCGTCGGTCGCCACCGATTCACCGTATTGGTCGCCGAGCACTCCTTCAGAGTGAGTCGAATCGAAGGTCCAGGTGACGGCCCCTCGCAGGTAGACGTGAGCCATACCGAGGGTCGTTGCGGCGGTCTCGCCCTCGCCGATGACGAGGAGCGTCTCCGACATTCCCACCGCGGTTCCGAACCTCTCGGAGGGAGTTCCGGCCGGAGAGGTCAGGGTTTGGGACGGTGCCCAAAGAGTGCCGACGCGCTCGAAGGTGTAGACGGAACCCGCCGACGCATCCTGGGCGGGGGCTCCTACGGCCAGGGTGGTGTTCGTGCCGGCGACTGAGCTACCGAAGCCCGCGCCCGCTTGAGGAGCGCCCGAGGAGAGAACGTTGGTGAAGGTCCAGGTGCCGGTGACGAGGCGATAGACGTGAACTTCTCCTGCTCCTACGAGGGCGGTGACGGTGCGTCCCGGAATCCCGATGAATGCGTAATCGCTGCCCAGGTCGACGGCGGCCCCGGTGTGGTCCCCGTCGACCGGCGAGGGGGCGATCGCTGTTGCGTCTGAGCTCCAGACCGAGCCGTCGAAGGAGTAGAATTCGGCGCGACCGGTGGCCCCGCCGGCGATCGAGGTCATCGGCGCTCCGGCAAGGATTCTGTCCCCTCTGGCGGCGACCGATGTACCGAGCTCGTAGCCGCTCTCGTCGGTTCCGACTGTGTCGTAGAAGAACTTGTCTTCGGCGATCCAGGTGCCGCCGACGTTGCGGCGGAAGACGTAGATCGCTCCGGAGTTGATATCGGTCCCGATGTCGGCGCCGGGCGCGCCGATCGCGAGGAGATCTCCAGAGATGGCGACAGACGCGCCGAACAGGTCACCGCTGGCGGCATCGGTCGCGATCAGGGCGGGTCCATCTTCGACCCAGATCGTTCCGACGCGGCGGAAGACGTGCGCGGTTCCCGCGCCTGTGTTGCCGGAGGTGGAGCCGACGACGGCGAAGTCGCCATCGATGGCCACACTGCTCGCGCTCGCGAACCCGCCGGTCGGCGACGGAGCATCGACGGGAGCCGGCTCACACGAGTCGGGAATGCCGTTGAGATTGCAATCGTCCTCGGTCGCCGAGGCGATGTCGCACTCATCGGGAATTCCGTTCCCGTTGCAGTCGTCGCTCGTGAACAAGAGATCGCAACTGTCGAGAACGCCGTTTCCGTTGCAATCCACCGTCGGTGCGCACTGAGCGAACGCGGAGGTGCAGAAGGCGAGCCCGAGCAAGATCACGATGACGGTCGCGCGAAGAGAGACCATGGGGAGTCCTCCCGAGAGTCGTCGATCGGTCGTACGATGAGGAGGATGGGTGCCCTCGCTGGAGAGCCCTCACGTAACGGTCCGAAATCCAGCAGCCAAAATTCCAGCAACAAAAAAACGATGCCCGCGGCGGCGCAGTCGCCGTGTCGCGAGAACGAGAGCGGGCGCGCGTGACTCGAGGAGATGGCGGATACTCCGCGGCTTCGACTCCGATGTGGAGAGAGTCGCAAGAAGGAACGTCCGTGATCTCATCGAGTGATCAAGAGCACTTGATTCAGCCCGGCTGGGAGACTCCGCGCAGTGAAGTGAACGTCGCACTGAAACGAACAGTGAGATGGTCAGCGACGAATCATCGACAGCTCAAGTCGGAGTGCGACCGAAGTGTAAGAGTGCAGCCTTGCTCTCTTCATGTTCGGCGCCATCTGAAGCAGCTCGTCCGAGGCTCGATCGCTCATAGCTATGGAGTATGTCCCGGCATCGATACGAATGGCCCGAACAGACCCTGGGCCAGCCCCGATTATACTGGTCGGCGGCAGTCCCCCCAAGGGACGGGAGTCAGGATATCGGGGATCCAGACTTGTTTTCCGAGCCGTCGGGAAGATCTCCCGAGTCAGGTTTGGTCGCGCGGAGGCTTCAGGCGGTGCTTGCCCGCGGGCACCCCGCATCTCGACTCCCGCCGCGACGACCCCTCCTAAGGGGCATTTCACCTAAAGAAGAGAAGAGGCGCAGCCGCCTCGGAGTGCTCGACGCTCGGCAGGAGATCGCGCTCTGAGTCGCGGCAGGAGGAGGCCGGAAGGCTTGCTCTACCGTGGCGATTCGCGCTGGAGCCAGGCCGCCTCGGGTCCCTTAAGTGGTTCTGGAGTGGCGCGTTAAGCCATTTGCGGGCACCGCGAGCGCACCGCTCGCCGTGGCGTCGAAGGTAGGTCCCGGTACCGAGGAGGATCTCCCCCCGGCTGTGAGGAGTTTCGATTTGCCCGCGCACTCCCGAGAGTGGGAAGAACACAAAGAAAGGGCCGAGGAGACTCTCTCCTCGGCCCTTCAAGCGGGGTGTGTGTGCTCGGTGCTTTCATGTGGGATCAGAATGGTTGCGCTCGTCTCCGAGAAGGGCGCTCGAGTGCGCGGTTATGGGCAGCTGGCGTACTCGCCACAATTCGCGTTGTCGTTCGAGGTCGGATCGGACCCGCAGTCCGGGAACGGCGGGGGCGGCGGGCTGCCACCCGTGAACACGTATCCGATGAAGTAGATCGAGTCGGACACGTCGATGAACCCGTCGTCGTTCGCGTCAGCGGAGTCGAGACAGAGCGGCGCGGAGTTGCCCTGGAAGAGGAAGTTCAAGAGCGCGATCGGGTCGCCGATATCGATGGACCCGTCTTGGTTCACGTCGCCGCGAATGAACTGGAGATCCTGAATGCAATCGGAGACGCCGTCCAGGTCGAGATCCTCGTCGATCACTCCGCAGCCACAATCGCCGGGCTCGACCTTCGCCGGGTCGTTCGGGCAGAAGTCGTCGCAGTCAGCCGTGCCGTCGAGATCGGTATCGACCTCTTCGAATCCGCAGCCGCACGGACCCGGGAGAACCTTGTTCGGATCGAGCGGGCACAGATCGTCGCAGTCAAGAGTCCCGTCGAGGTCGCTGTCGATGTCCTCGTTGCCGCAGCCGCACGCGCCGGGCGCGAGCTTGTCCGGATCGTTCGGGCAGCCGTCGAGGCAGTCCGCGACACCGTCGAGATCGCTATCGAGGTCGGCGGTTCCACAACCACAGTCGCCAGGCGCGACCTTGTTCGGATCGTTCGGGCAGAGGTCGGCGCAGTCCGCGGTGCCGTCGAGATCGGTGTCGACGTCCGCGACGCCACAGCCGCAGTCTCCAGGCTCGGTCTTGTTCGGATCGCTGTCACACTGGTCGAGACAGTCCGGAGTACCGTCGAGATCGCTATCGACATCCGGGACGTCACAGCCGCAGGTACCCGGCTCGAGCTTGTTCGGATCGTTCGGACACTGATCGAGACAGTCCGCCACGCCGTCTGAGTCGCTGTCGACGTCGGGGGTTCCACAGCCGCAGTCACCCGGCGCTGTCTTGCCCGGATCGTTCGGGCACAGGTCGAGGCAATCGGGTGTGCCGTCGAGATCGGTATCGAGGTCGGCCACACCACAACCACAGCCACCGGGGTCGGTCTTGCCCGGGTCGTTCGGGCAGTTGTCGGCGCAGTCGGGCGTGCCGTCGAGATCGGTGTCGGTCTCGGGGACGTCACAGCCGCACGCACCGGGGTCGGTCTTGTTCGGATCGTTCGGGCAGAGGTCGGCGCAGTCCGCGGTGCCGTCGAGATCGGTGTCGACGTCCACGACGCCACAGCCGCAGTCTCCCGGCTCGGTCTTGTTCGGGTCGGCCGGGCACTGGTCGACGCAGTCGGCAGTGCCGTCGAGATCGGTATCAAGGTCAAGGGCACCACAGCCGCAGTCGCCGGGGGCGACCTTGTTCGGATCGTTCGGGCAGAGGTCGTCGCAATCCGCGACGCCGTCCAGGTCGGTGTCGACGTCCAGGACGTCACAGCCACAGACCCCCGGAGCGATCTTGTTCGGATCGTTCGGACAGAGATCGGCACAGTCGGCGGTGCCGTCGAGGTCGGTATCGACGTCGGCGACGCCACAGCCACAGGCACCCGGCTCGGTCTTGTTCGCGTCGTCCGGGCAGTTGTCGAGGCAGTCTGGGGTTCCGTCGAGATCGCTGTCGACATCCGCGATTCCACAGCCACAAGCGCCGGGGTCGGTCTTGTTCGGGTCGAGCGGGCAGAGGTCGTCGCAGTCGAGGATCCCGTCCAGGTCGCTGTCGACGTCTTCGACGCCGCAGCCGCAGGCGCCGGGGTCGGTCTTGTTCACGTCGAGCGGGCAGCCGTCGAGGCAGTCGGGGGTGCCGTCCGAGTCGCTGTCGGTGTCGAGGACGCCGCAGCCACAGGCTCCCGGATCTGTCTTGTTGCCGTCGTTCGGGCAGAGGTCGACGCAGTCGGGAGTGCCGTCGAGATCGGTGTCGGTCTCCGGCACGCCGCAGCCGCACGCTCCTGCGCTCGACTTGTTGCCGTCGAGCGGGCACTCGTCGAGCAGGTCCGACACGCCATCGTTGTCGTCGTCGTCGTCCCCGACGTCGCAGATACCGTCGAGGTCGGAGTCGAGTCCATCGGCGTTGACGTCGAAGGTGCCCGAGACACAATCGTCGCAGCCGTCGCCGTCGAGGTCGCCGCACACGAACGGGTTGAGCGCGTCGGTGTCGGTTCCGTCGGGGACGCCGTCATTGTCGTCGTCGTCGTCGCCCAGGTCGCACAGGCCGTCGGAGTCGGTGTCGAGCCCGTCGTTCTCCGGGCTGCTCACGCCGCTGGTGCAATCGTCGCAACCGTCGCCGTCTGTGTCACCACAGAGGGTCGGGTCGAACGGAGCCGAGTCGTCGACGTCGAGGACGCCGTCATTGTCGTCGTCGTCGTCGCCGAGATCGCAGATGCCGTCGGAGTCGTTGTCGGGCCCGTCGTTCAGAGCGTCGCTCTGGCCGCTGACGCAATCGTCGCAACCGTCGAGGTCGAGGTCGCCACAGGCGTTCGGGTCGAGCGGAGCTGCGTCGTCGCCGTCGAGGACACCGTCGTTGTCGTCGTCGTCGTCCCCCGCGTCGCAGACGCCGTCGGAATCCGTATCGGTTCCGTCGTTCGCCGCGTCGACGATGCCGCTAGTGCAGTCGTCGCAGCCGTCGCCGTCGAAGTCGCCGCAGACGTTCGGGTCGGCGGGGTCGAGGTCGACCAGGTCATTGACGCCGTCACCGTCGGTATCGATGTCGTTCAGGTCGCAGATTCCGTCGAGGTCGGCGTCGGGGCCGTCGTTCGCGGGATCGAAGGTGCCACTGGTGCAATCGTCACAACCGTCAAGGTCCGTGTCTCCGCAGTGGAACGGGTCGAGGGGAGCGGAGTCGGCGGCGTCGGCAATGCCGTCGTTGTCGTCGTCGTCGTCGCCGAGATCGCACAGGCCGTCGCCGTCGGTGTCGAGGCCGTCGTTCGCTGCGTCGGCAATGCCGGTCGCGCAATCCTCACAGCCGTCTCCGTCGAAGTCCCCACACAGGTTCGCGTCCAGCGGGCTCGAGTCGGCGGTGTCGGCAATGCCGTCGTTGTCGTCGTCGTCGTCGCCGAGGTCGCACAGCCCGTCACCGTCAGTGTCGA
>CALEHF010000019.1 GCA_937876125.1 uncultured bacterium | reverse complement strand
TGGCACACGACGCTCCCTCCCTTGCGCGCCGAGGACGGCATCCCGACCTGGTCCGAGATCGGGAGACTCGACGATCCGATCGCGCTCGATGGCAGAAGTCTCTGGCTGACGGATCATCGCGATTTGTTGCGCCTGGATCTCGAAACGGGAAGGATTCTCTGGCGGCATGCGTTGCCTCCGCCCGCCGATGATCCCGAAGGGACGGCGACCGAAACGATCGAAGAGACGGGCTTCGGCGACGGCACTCTCCTCGCGCTCGGGAACTCAGGGGACCTTCACGCCTTCGACGCGCGCACGGGGCGCTCACTCTGGCATCGCCCCCTCCTCGGCGATCTCGAGGGGCCGATCCAGGTGAAGGACGGCGTGCTCCTGTTCGGCGTCAATGATCCCGCTCGGGTCGAAGCGTGGTCCCTCACCGACGGGGCGCCGATCTGGCGCGAAGACATTGAAATGCTCGGCACGCAACTCGCGCAGGAACCGTGGTTCGCTCCCGCTCCAGGGGCGGATGCGACCTCGGACTCCGACGTGGTGCTCGCGCTGGCCAGTGGCGTGCTTCGGCGGGTCGATCTCACCACAGGGAAAGAGATCTGGTCGGTCGAGACACCGCACCTCATTCAGGGACTCCATCGCCCCGAGGGAACGGAGTTCTGGGTCGCTGAACTGATTTGGTCGAGAGACCGGCCGTCGCTGATCGGGTTCGATCCCGCGTCCGGCGAGTTTCTCTGGCAGAAGTCGTTTGCCGCTCAAAAGCGCGGAATCCACGAGCTCCTCGGGTACGACGGGGACTTGTACCTCGTCGACGGGGACTTCAACCGACGAGTGGTCGCCTGCCTCGAAGTCCCGCGCGTCTTCCATCGCGAACCCACCGGTCCCACCGAAGTGGCTCGCGAGCTCCGCACCCGGTGGACCCAACCATTGCAGCAGAGTTGGGACGTGCCGCGAATGCGCGTGCACCAGGACTGGATCCTTCTCGAGGACCCACTGAACTGCGACCTCACCGTGCTTTCTCGCGAGACCGGGCAGCCGATTCCGCCGCGCGAAGGGTTCGATTCGGCGCTCGACTTCCTGCGCGGTCGACAGAGCCTGTTCTACGCGGGGTTCATCGACAGCACGCTCGTTCTGCTGACAGCGCGGGGTGGCATGGGATTGCGGGCACCCGATCCGATCGGCGAGCGCACCGCGCTCTGGGATCGCCTCGCACAATTGTCTCTCAGTGGAAATCCGGCCCTCGAAAGAGAAGATTCCCAGGGGGAGATCACGGGCGCCAACGCGCTCTCGACACTAGCGATCCCCGACGCTCTCCGAGCGTTCAGAGCTGGAGACACCAGAGTCGCAGTCGAAATTATTGAGCAGGCGGTGGCAGAACCGAGTCTCGATCTCAGTCGTCGTCGCGCGCTTCTCTACCGCCTCGAGGGGATCGGTGAAGAACTCGGCGAGATCGAGGACCCCGAGTGGCGCGTCCCCCGCCTCGAAGTCCCCCCCACGGTCGATGGTTCGCTGGAAGAAGCATGGAACGCTGCGACAGCGTGGCCTCTCACTGGCGCTCGCTACTTCCACCCGATCCAAGGGGCGGCCGAGGATGGTGCCGCCTGGCGAGGCCAGCGCGATCTCTCCGTCATCCTCTTGGCCGCCTGGTCCGACGCCGGATTTCACCTCGCACTCGATGTCGAAGACGACAGTGTCCAGGCCTACGACAAAGAGCTCGAGTACTGGAACGGCGACTGTCTCCTTCTCGCCTTTGACTTCCTCGGGAACGGTGGCACGCGCGCCGGCCGAGACGACCAGCTGTACACCTTGGCTTTGACCGTACCCAACCGTCAGCCCCCGGGCGGTGCTCCCCCGGGGGGCGCCGGACCGGAGGGTGGCGAGGGTGAAGACCCCTCGGAGGAGGAGGATCCACCCGAACCACCCGAAGGAGAGTTCCAAGTGCAGCGCAAGGGGGATGGCAGTGGCGTCATCTATGAGGTCACGGTGCCGTGGAGTACCCTCCGCGAAGCGCGAGCACAAGAAGCGATCCCCCACCCCGGAATGGTGTTCCGCTTGAACCTCGTCCTGACCGACGATGATTCGGGCCGGGGCGCCTCGACCTACATGAGCCTCTCGACGGGCCAAATGCTGAGAGAAGAGACGCGCTCGATCTGGGACATGTTCATTCCCGACCGCTTTCCGCGCATCATTCTCGGCCGCTGAGCCTGCTCGAAGGGAAGCTGAGCCTGCTCGAAGGGAAACTGCCCTTGTTCCCCTCCCAAGGAACAGGGATGCTCCGGGCGCTCGTTCGTGGGCAGAGGAAGGGCACTCTTGGGGAAGGGTGCATTGCGCGGGGACTCCACTCTGGTCCGGAGCCAACTTTGGTCCGTACCAGCGGAGCGCGGCAGAACCAGGGGGACGCGTGGAGCGGCAGCGGGGACCGAAATCGGAACCCTCTCGAGGGTCCCGTAGATGCAGCAGAGGGAGTGAGCGCGTCCAGATCAGAGGACTCGTCTCTCTCTCCGCCCTGACCATCTCCCTCCTCTGCCTCGTGGGTTGCGTCACGCCCATCGACGGCGGCCGTGGGTTCCCGCCCTTCTACGAGACCACCCCCCCGTCCCCGGCAGTCGTCGATCGAAGCGCCGTCGAGACCGCGAACGCCGCGGCCGTCGGAAGCGAGATCCATCTCTGGCCGCTCCTCTCCCGCACCGTCACGCCGAAGCGCACAGAAACTCGGGTGCTGTTCCCGCTGTTCAAGGATGAAATCACCGCGAACGAGCGTCGCAGCTGGGCACTCCCGATCTTCCATCGCTCCCGCTACACGCACACCGATGGCACCACCGATACTCAGACCCTCCTCCTCCCGACTCTGTACGGGAACGACGCGATCCTCGGCAGATACTTTTCGATCTTCCCGCTGGGAGGCACCGCGAAGGGAATCCTGGGGCACGATCGCATCGACTACGCGCTCTTTCCGCTCTATACCCGGGCGCGCGATCGCGATCGCGTCTCCCACCACGTGCTCTTCCCGCTGATCAACTGGACATCGGGATCGCGAGTTCGCGGGGGGCGATTCTTCCCCCTCTTCAGTCGGTACCAGGGATTCACTCCCGAGGGGGAGCATCGCTACACACGCAGCTCCTATCTCTGGCCGTTGATCCACATTCACGACAGTAACCTTCATCGTGATCACCCCACGACAGTGCGCTGGTTTTGGCCGTTCTACGGGCGGGTGAAGAGCGACCGGCTCGAGCGCTGGAGTTTTGCGTGGCCGCTCCTCGGGAAAGACGTCTACACCAAGAGGGAGCTCTCGAGCGTGTACCTCTTCCCGCTCCTGCGCTTCTCATGGCTAAGGGACGATCTGGTCCAGTACGACATCTATCCACTGTTCGGACACA
>CALEHF010000018.1 GCA_937876125.1 uncultured bacterium | reverse complement strand
GATACGCCGCTTTTTCAACTCAGGCCAGAACACAAGATTTGGTCATAACTCGATCCAGGATCTTGTCGCCAAACTCCTGAAGATGGATCGCGAGCCCACTTGCCCCTCGAACCCACCAAGTCCAATCAACAGCCTCAGACTGTTCAACCTCCAACTGAGGCACCCCCGCCCAATCGTCGCCGACGTCGCATCTTGTACCGGAGTTGCCTCGCAGTGTTCGTCAGCGGGCTCGCGCTTTTCACGGCTCTGGTGATCTATATGCTTCCTGCGCTAGTTGACGATCCGCCGTTCATCGCACCCGACCTCGAACCGCAGCGTGCTCCGGTTCCGACGGAGGGGAACTTCGCTCTTGTTCTGATCGAGCTGGGAGAGATTCAGGAGTTGGGTGATCCGGACGAATTAGCGGTCGCCTTCGACATAGCCACGGAGGAGGGACAACTCGAAGAGTTCCTCGCCTCGGAAGCGGGAGCCCGGTTCCTCAGAGAGTACTGGGAACCGAGACGGATGGTCCTCGGGCGCCTCGACGCTGCGCTTGATCTGCCTCATTGCGAGTTCCCACCGCCGCCCGAGATGGCTTTAGAGAAGACCAATCATGCCGTCCTATCGCTGCGTCCACTTGCTGATGGATTGTGGAAGCGAGTGTTGCTTGCGGAACTCGAGAGCGGAGATGCACACCTAGAAGCACTGGTCTCGCTCGTGCGATTCTCCGCTCGGCTCTCCGAAGCAAGAAATGGTACTTTCATCGACTACATGGGTCGAGTTTCCACCGTCGTTCTTGCGGTCCACAGCTCAGCTCAGTGGCTCGAGCGATCTGACTCGCCGACGCACATGCGACGAATCTTGGAGCTGCTCTTCGAGATTGAACTCGATCTCACCATGGTGAGTCGCGCGATTATCGAGGACTATGCGCAACTTCGTGACGTTGTCGAAAACTATGACGAGTTCGCCGAGCTGAAAAATGGGTCCGTTGGGCTCCTGTTTCTTCGCCAACGCACACTACGCCTCGCTGGCGAGTACTACCGCGATGCAATAGTCGAGGGAGAGAGTACCTCTCGCGTTACTACAGAGTTCCCCCTCAATAATGAACCCAGTATTCGATCGACGCTCAGAGAGGGAAACCCTGTCGGCCAGGCGCTGCTCGGAATGATGCTGCTCGACGTGCCGAAAATTTATGCGAAGCAGAGCCAGTTTGTCTCGCTCCTCGACCTCACTCGGCTTCAGTTTGCACTGCGCATCCGCGAGCTGGAGTCGGGCAGTCTCCCCGACTCTCTCGAAGCGCTTGTTCCCGAGTTCTTTCCCGCAGTCCCGGCCGATCCATTCACAAGCAACCCATATCGGTTCGACCCGGAACGACGAATCGTCTGGGGAGTCGGGACTGATGGCGTCGACGATGCGGGGGCCGCTGACGAGGACGAGCTCAAACCAGATATCGTGGTCGACATTCCCGGTCCGGAGTAACACGAGCGAGATCTCGTGCATGAGACATGGGACGGGCTTCAGAAGGCTCGGGCTGACTTCGCCTTCCGCCCTAAACTCAGCAGGGTGAGGACTCTCGGAATCTGCTCAACCGAACTTCGCCTTCCACCCCGAAAGCCGCAGTGCGCCTTTCGTGCAGAAGCGCGCAGGGAGTGCGTCGGATTGCGGGGGCTATTGGGCAGCGTGCACACGACCTTCGTTGAGGAGTGGCGTCCCCGCAGTTCAGACTCCGGCGTGCGCTTGTGCTTCCTTTGCACCGGGCGGTTCTTGGCGAGCGAATCTTGCTGGGGCACTTGGGTACCATTACCATATCGTCAACGCGGCAGTGGGTGCCGAATCGCTGAGCGGCGGCACCGCTGAGCTTTCACCGTTAGCCAGAGATGAGACGCCATGCGGCAGTATCCGCGCAGAACGAACCCTGGCGTACGCAATGGCGAGGTCCAGAAGAAGAACCGGACCGACCTCTCGCCGCACTACAACAACTACTACCAGGAAACTCCGGTGGTCGACCGGCGAAGGCCGGGGCGCGGTTTCAAGCACTTGCTGCGAAAGTCCGATGTCGTCAGCTTCCTTGAACTGCTGCCGGATTGGGAAGAACTCTCGACGGGTCTAGATGCCGTGGTCCTGGCCCCCGGCAATGGTGACCGGCAGGGGTGGTATGGCGATGGTGTTGTTGCCGTCTGCGCGTGGCCGCGCGAGCTGCCCCAAGAGTACGACGATTCGTTTGCGACGGACCACCGACCACTTCTGGACCGGCTTGGTGTCGCAACGAGTAGTCGACCTAAGTCCAAGACGCTGGTGCATTGGACGGAGGCGACTGCGAGGGCTTTTCAATTGCTGCACGTCCTGCTGCACGAACTAGGGCATCATCACGACAGGATGACAACGAAGTCTCGGCGCGAGTGTAGTCGCGGCGAAACCTACGCAGAGGACTACGCGCTGCGATATGCGGACCAAATATGGGACAGGTACTTCCAAGTCTTCGGTGGGCGGTAGCGGTAGGCGCCGCCCAACAAGCCGTTGCAGACGGACCAGGTTTCGCCCGGCGGCTGAACTGCAAAAGCCGTTGAGTCGACTTCGCCTTCCACCCCCAAAGGCGCAACCGTACGAAGGCGCTTCCTTGCCCAGGGAGGGCCTTCTGCCACATTCGAGCCTCGTGAAAGGCAACGAGTTCCCGAACTGAGAGCGATTGGGAAGTCCTGCTCCGCGAACCGGGTTCCCCCGCCACTTTTTCCGCGTTGACGAGCGGTGATAAAATCTGCTCTCGCCGTTCGTAATCCGAGACAGCAGGACCACGGTCACAGAGACTGGTGAGAGAGAGGGCAACTGTGCCCGAGGAGCGGTGCCGTGAGTGAACAAGAAAACCTAGCCCCCCGGATGCACGGGTTCGAACGCCTGCTCACGGTTTGGGTGCTCCTTTGCATGGGGGCGGGCATCCTGCTGGGCCGGATTGTCCCCGAGTTTGCGCGGACTCTGGACGGCATGACGCTTGATGTGAACGGCGCGCCCGTGGTGTCGATTCCGATCGCGATCTGCCTGTTCTTCATGATGTACCCGATCATGGTGAAGATCGACTTCGGGGAAGTCGTCGCCGCCGGGAAGAGCGCACGCCCGGTGCTTCTGACGCTGTTCGTCAACTGGTGTGTGAAGCCTTTCACCATGCTGGCCATCGCCAGTTTCTTCTTGGGCACAGTGTTCCTGCACTTCATCGGCCCCGAGGCAACTGACTTGGTGAGGCTGCCCTTCGGTCTCGATCTCCAGGTCGGTGCACAGTACGGCGCTGGTCAGGTGGTCATGCACGAAGGAGCCAAGCTCCTGGAAATCCCGTTGTGGAGGAGCTACTTGGCTGGCTGCATTCTGCTCGGCATCGCTCCGTGCACAGCCATGGTG
>CALEHF010000017.1 GCA_937876125.1 uncultured bacterium | reverse complement strand
CTGGACTTGAAATCTCGCCCTCTCGATTCGAAAGCACTTTTTCAACAGACTGCTAAGGGAAGAGACCCGTGAGAACTCCGCCCGCTCCGGAGGTGCATTCACCGCGGAGCGGGCATTTTCGTGCTGTCGGTGAGATCTCTCCGCCCGTTTTTCTTCGCCAGTGACGATCATCGATTCTGAAGACTTCGAGCCACAGTCGCCTCAAATGTGAGAATGATCGTCGCCCCGCGGTCGCACGTGGTCAGCATCGAAAGATGTTCAACCCGCAGGTAAAAAGAGGGTTCCTACTCCCCTTCTTTCCGAGTTGCCGGAGCGTTCCTTCGCAGGCTACACTTTGGACCTGTTCCACTGCACCTCAGGCTCGCCCCGGCGACGATTCGGCTTCTGATCGATTGCAAAACGAACTCCCCTCTCGTCATTCAATGGGCGCGATGGTGTTCGGACATTTGTGAGGTCGCGAAGCACTCGATCGATGCCACTCGGGCGTAGACGGGTCCCGCCCCATGTTCGTCAGCCGATCGCACCCCATGCGATGCACATCTGCATCGCGCTCACTCGTTCCCGAACCTTTTTGGATTCGATGGGGGCGCGCCATCAGAGTTTCTTCGCTCGCGCTCGGCGGAGCCTTGGCGCTTTCATCCTGCGGTGGAGGTGGGGGTGGGCACGAAGCCGTTCCCGCGACCGGCACTGGACTGCTTGCGTCACCCCAGGAGATCGCGGCGCTTCCGACGAGTGGTGCGGCGTGGGCCGAACTCTATTCGGTTGCCTCAGAGACGATCCAAGATCCCGATCTCTCCGATCAAGACGATCGCGACAACATTCGGGTGCTGGCGAAGGCGTTGGTCTTTGCACGCATCGGTGGTGCGAACTTCCGGGACGATGTGGTCGAGGCATGTCTCGACATCATCGGGACTCAGGGGGGTGAGACTTTGCCGCTGGCGCGCGAGCTCGCGGCCTACGTGATCGCAGCCGATCTCGTCGGACTGCCTCCCGCTGACGACCTGGCGTTCCGGAGCTTCCTCCAAGATGTGCGTCACGAGCTGATCGGGGGTCGCACGCTGATCACGACACATGAGCTTCGCGCGAACAACTGGGGGACGCACGCCGGGGCGACGCGCATTGCGATCGCCCTCTACCTCGGGGACAGCGCCGATCTGGCGGCAGCAGCCCAAGTTTTTCGAGGGTGGCTCGGGGACCGGGGTGCCTTCGATGGCTTCGAGTTCGGCGATCTTTGGTGGCAGTCGCAGCCAACGACGCCCGTCGGCGTGAATCCTGTCGGTGCTGTGATCGGGGGACAAAACGTCAACGGGGTTCTTCCCGACGACCAGCGCAGGGGCGGACCGTTCAGTTGGCCCCCGCCGCAGGAGAACTACGTCTACGAGGCTCTCCAAGGGGCGTTGCTCCAGGCGATTCTCCTCGATCGCGCGGGTTATGAGGTCTGGGCGTGGTCCGACCAGGCGCTTCTGCGCGCATTTGACTGGCTCAGTGCCCAAGCTTCGTTCCCTGCGGGGGGAGATGACGAATGGGAGCCGTTCGTGATCAATCACTTCTACGGCGTGGCACTTCCGACGATGGGTGGCGGTGCAGAGGCGGGCAAGAACTTTGGCTTCGCCGATTGGTTGTACTCGCCGTGACCCACGATAGAGAGGCAAGCGTCCTCCGCCGGTTCCGCCCAGAGCGCTTCCCCGTTCCCCGCCTGTGGGATCGCTGAGTTACTCGGCAGCGACTCTGACTCCGATTGTCCCTCAGAGGCGTCGATTCGCCCCCCCCGCAGGTGCTTGCACCGGCGGGGCGGGTTCATTCCCTCTCGGGCAGTCTCCCGACCTCCGTTCTCTCCCGCCCGCCGCTCGACATCCCCCCACATCGCTTGCTGCGCTCCGCTCCTTCCTCGACAATCCCGCCGCTGACTCTCTCCCAGCGGCCAAGGAGCCCCTCTTCGATGAAACCCACGCGCAACATCGGCATCATCGCGCACATCGATGCCGGCAAGACCACTGTCTCCGAGCGGTTCCTCTATTACTCGGGGCGTGAGTACCGCATGGGCGAGGTCCACGAGGGCAACGCGACCATGGACTGGCTCGAGGAGGAGCAGGAGCGGGGGATCACGATCACCTCCGCTGCGACGACCTTCGAGTGGGCGGATACGCGCGTCAACCTCATCGACACCCCAGGGCACGTCGACTTCACCGCCGAGGTCGAGCGCTCCCTCCGCGTCTTGGACGGCGCGGTCGGCGTATTTTGCGGAGTCGCGGGGGTCGAAGCACAGTCGGAGACGGTGTGGCGCCAGGCGGACAAGTACCAAGTGCCGCGCATCGCCTTCATCAACAAGCTCGACCGCGTGGGTTCTGACTACTTCCGCGTGCTCGAAGAGATCGCCGCCGAGTTCGGTTGCGTCTGTCTGCCTTTGATCGTGCCGGTCGGCTCGGAGGGAGAGTTCCGCGCGATCGTCGATCTGGTGACGATGCGGCAGATCGCGTTCGAAACAGAATCACTCGGGTCCAAGATGGTCATCGAGGAGATCGATCCTGCGGTCGCTGAAACCGTCGAAATGTATCGAGAAATGCTCCTCGATCGGGTCGCCGATGCCTCCGACGAAGTGATGGAGAAGGTGCTCGAAGGGGAGCCGGTGCCTCCGGAGCTCTTACAGAAGGTCATCCGCAAAGGGACCCTCGAGCGCCGCTGGGTGCCGGTTCTCGGCGGTTCAGCGTTCAAGAACAAAGGGGTCCAGCCGCTCCTCGACGCGATCGTCGCGTATCTCCCCGACCCTTCCGACCTCGATCACGTCACCGGACACGATCTTCACACCGGCGCAGATATTCAGCGTGCGCTGGTCCCGACCGACCCGCTGGCGGCCCTCGTTTTCAAGGTTCAGATCGACACGCACGGCGAGATCTACTACCTGCGTGTGTACTCCGGGAAGCTCACCAAGGGGCAAGCGGTCCTGACCGCGCGAACCGGGAAGAAGGAGCGGGTCGGCAACCTGTACCGCATGCACGCGGGGCAGCGCGAGGCGATCGAAACCGCGGTGGCCGGGGACATTGTCTCGGTGACCGGGCTCCGCTTCTCCGCGACCGGCGATACTCTCTGTGACCAAGGGCAGCCGATCCTTCTCGAGAACGTGGTGTTTCCGGCGACCGTCATCTCCATGGCCATCGAGCCGCGCTCGACCGGCGACCGCGAGAAGTTGCACTCGCTGCTCGAGCGGCTCACCAAAGAAGATCCGACCTTCGAATTCCATATCAGCTCGGAGACGGGCCAGTTCATCATCTCTGGGATGGGCGAATTGCACCTCGAGGTGATCAAAAACCGCCTGTTGCGCGACTTCAAAGTCGACGCGAAGGTCGGCAAGCCGCAAGTCTCCTTCCGCCAGACCCTGAAGGCCGGAATGCGCCGCCGAGCGACCTTCGAGCGCGAACTGGGCGGAAAAGAGCATCAGGGGGAGATCGATCTCGAGGTTCACACCGATCCCGAGCTCGCCGGCTACGAAGTCGACTGGATCGACGCCGGCGACCTCCCCAGCGCCTGGCGCCCCGCGATCGAAGAGGCGGTCACCGGTTGTCTCTCGTCTGGGAGCTTCGGTTTTCCGTACGTGCAGCTGCGGGTGGGGATCCGTATCCCACCGGTGACGCCGCAATCGACCGAACTCGGCATCTCGATGGCGGTTCGGGCATGCTTCACCGAGATCGAGGAAAAGGCGGTCGCGATCCTTCTCGAGCCCGTGATGGAGGTCACCGTGACCACTCCCGAAGATTACTTCGGGGCGATCAACCAAGACTTGATCCGCCGTCGATCAACGATTGAGCACGTCGAGCAGGGAGCAGGGGGCATCCGCAAGATTGAAGGCACGGTCCCGTTGATGGAGATGTTCGGGTACACGACGACGCTGCGGTCCCTCAGTCAGGGGCGCGCGGGAATGTCGATGGAGCCGATCGGATTCCAGCCCGCGCCCCACGAGATTTCAGAGAAGTACCGATTCTGAGCCGCCCGCAATTCGGGTGCGGACGAATCGACGGCCAAGCCTGTGCTCCAACTCATCAATACGGCAACTCCCCAATACGGCAACTCCCCAATACTGCAACTCCCCAATACTGTGCTCCAACTCCTGATGTCCCGTTGACTTGCATTAGGGGACCCGGTAGGATCCGCGGCTTCTGTTACTGTAGCAGGCGTCCCTAATTCCTTTAGTATTAGGGGCTTATGGATTGAGAAGGCCTCCCCCGGAGGTACCGCTCGATCGACGATCCTCCCCACGGAAAAAGGGGCGGCAAGGGCCGCTCTATCCCCAGGGAGACGGAAACGATCGTCCGCAAGGTGCCCGAGTCCGCTGACTCTCGTTGGTACCCGCTGCGCCTTCTGTGAAGAAGGGGCCTCCCGCCGACTGGGAGTCGACGTCCGGAAACAGGTGGAGACATGGTCAAGAACAAGATCCGCATCCGTATGGAGGCGTACGACCA
Source organism: uncultured bacterium (assembly GCA_937876125.1). Classification (GTDB taxonomy): domain Bacteria; phylum Planctomycetota; class UBA8108; order UBA1146; family UBA1146; genus JAFMMO01. The sequence continues at coordinate 1,086 of CALEHF010000017.1, read as the reverse complement.
CCAGGTGCTCGATGGCGCCTCGGTGTCGATCGTAGAGACGGCGAAGCGGACGGGGGCGCGAGTCCACGGCCCGATTCCTTTGCCGACTCGGATCGAGCGTTACACCGTCCTACGCTCCCCGCACGTCGACAAGAAGTCGCGCGAGCAATTCGAGATGCGCACGCACAAGCGGATCATCGAGATCTCAGAGGCGACCGCGAAGACGATGGACGCGCTGACCAAGATCAACATGCCGGCGGGTGTGAACATCCGCATCAAGATCTGAGAGGACCGGCCCCATGGGAAAACGCATTCTCAAGTCGATCCTCGGTCGCAAGGTCGGCATGACGCAAGTCTACGAAGAGGACGGTACGTGGGTCCCGGTCACCCTGATCCAGGCGGGGCCTTGCACCGTGTTGCAGGTGAAGACCGAAGAGACCGACGGCTACTCCGCGATCCAGGTGGGATTCGACGAGACCGCCAAGCGCGCGAAGAAGCCACAAGAAGGCCTGTACAAGAAGCTCAGCGTTGCGCCGGTTCGCTTCGTCCGTGAGGTTCCGGCGTTTCACGCCGAGCCCCTCGAGGCGGGCGCGAAGTACAACCTCGAAGTGTTCGAGGGGGTGGCCACCGTCGACGTCGCCGGGCTCACCAAGGGGCGTGGTTTCCAAGGAAACGTGCGTCGGTGGGGGCACGCGATCGGCCCGAAGGCGCACGGCTCGAAGTCGAAGCGGAACGTCGGCTCGACCGGGATGCACCAAGATCCGGGTCGCGTGGTCAAAGGCAAGAAAATGCCGGGCCAGTACGGCAACGAGAAGGTCAAGGTGCGCAACTTGCGTATCGTCAGCACCGACCTCGAGAAGAACCTCCTCGTCGTCAAGGGTGCGATTCCTGGCCCCAAGGGCGGGTATCTCGTCATCCAAGAGAGCCTGTAGGCGAACGGACTGATGCAGATGAACAAAACATTGAAGCGAGAGCTCGTCACTCTGGAACCGGTCGCGGTTCGAGTGCACCGAGCGGATGGATCCGAGGGAGGATCGCGGGAGTTTTCCGCGGCCCCGATCTCCAACTATCCGAACATCGCGCTCCTGAAGGAAGCGGTCCGGCGCC
>CALEHF010000016.1 GCA_937876125.1 uncultured bacterium | reverse complement strand
GCGGACCTCTGGCGTCACTATGAAGCGATGTCTCACGAGTGCGGCGATGGGCCCCCGGTCGCGGTCTACGACAGCTACGCATCGGATCACATGGGGAAGTACTCGCTGACCCTCGGCGTCAGCGCGCCCGCCGATGCCTCTCCTCCCCCGAGCGGCGCGACCACCGACGTACCCGCGGGGAGCTATCTCGTCTATCCCGTGTGTGAAGGAGAGATGCCGGGAGCTCTGATCGCCACCTGGCAGCAGATCTGGGGTGACTTCACGAGCGGGGATTTCCCCTTCGTTCGTACTTTCGAGTGCGACTTCGAGCAGCACGGTCTCGAAACCGAGATTTACATCGGCGTGGAGCCGCGGACGCCGTGATGCCACGATTCGCGAGTCCGACCCTCGAGGACGACCTCGGGCTCACCCCACTCCCTAACCCGCCGCCGCACGTTGGGGTGCTCATCGAGCGCTCTCCCGACGGCGTCTTGCAAGTGCGCCTCCTCGGTGAAAATGCCCCGGGAGCAGTCTGGGTCAATTTTCGCTCGGCTGACTTCAAGCGACGCATCGCCGAAGGGAAGCAGGGGTTGCTCGGCCGCGCGGTCGGTCTCGCGAAGGGGGAGAAGCCTCTGGTTTGGGATGCGACCGCGGGTCTCGGGCGGGATGCGGTGCGACTGGCAGTGATGGGAGCGACCGTCGTCGCGTTCGAACGCGATCCGGTGGTGGGTGCGCTCCTTCGCGATGGCATCGCGCGGGGGCGGGAGGGGGATGACGCACTCGCGGAGGCTCTCTCGAACCGCATCACGCTCATCGAAGGTGATGCACGCGCTCTCTTCGCCCGCGGGGCACTCGATCCCCCACCGGACGTGATCTTCCTCGATCCGATGTTCCCCGAGCGCGGAACCGCCCTCGCGAAGAAGGAGGCGCAGCTCCTCGGGGCGCTGTGCGGGGTGGGAGGGGACGCCGACGAGGACGCGGAGCTGTTTCGCGCGGCGGCGGCGCTCGCGCCGAAACGCATCGTCGTGAAACGCCCACGGCACGCCCCGACGATCATCCCCGGCCGTGAGCCGGTGCATCGCTTCGAGGGAAAATCGGTCCGGTACGACCTGTATTTGCCGTAGCGGGAAAACGGAGACTCCTTCACACGATCGCCCGCGCCAACCCCCGCCCCAACAGAACCGCCGCCAGCCCGACCCCTAAGTTCCCCGCCACGGAGAGCAGTGCGAGCAGGTGCTCCTTCTCTCGCAAGAGATCGATCGTCTCGACCCCGAAGGTCGAGAAGGTGGTGAACGATCCGAGCAGCCCGACGCCGAGAAAGAGGCGGACCGTCGGTGAGAAGTCGGGGCGCTCTTCCACGAGCAGCATCATGGCTCCGAGGATCAGACAACCGACCACGTTCACGATGAGCGTGCCGAAGGGGAATGCCTCGAGGGAGCGCTGAGTGTAGCTGTGGACGCCGAAGCGGGCGACGGCGCCGATGGCGCCTCCCACCCCCACGATTAGAATTTGCTGCCACATCGTTTCCCCCGCCCTTCCGATTCCGCTCAACATGGTGCCTTATTCCTGTCGAGAGATGGAGAGACTCGCTCTGAATCGCAGCGAGCGAAGAGATGGGCGTTGTTGCCCGTTCTCCTCCCGCGCACAATGCGCCGGCCCTCTGGCACGCCCTGCTTGATTGCATCGTCCTGGTTGCATCGCCCTGAAAGGCTCGACCGTGATCCCGGAGATGACCCCCCCGCCCCTCCCCAACCTCGATCTGTCTGATCAGGCCGACACCGAACACGCCGGCCAGCGCATCGATGAGGGCAAGGGGCGCGTCTTCCCCTGCGACGGCTGCGGCTCGGACCTGAAGTTCCACATCGGGGCGCAGAGCCTCTCGTGTCCCCACTGCGGTCACGTCAAGGAGATCGACATCTCCGAAGAGGGCTCGATCGGCGAGCAGGATTTCCGCGCAACTCTCGAACGGGCGGCCGAGCTGAGTCGCGAACGAAACCGCAAGCTCGAAGAGAGTGCCAAGGCGAGTGGCAGCGCGTCCAAGGGCAGTGCGTCCAAGGGCAGTGCCGCCGCCCTGGTGAGCCAAGAGGTGAGCTGTGGCGATTGCGGTGCGACGGTGCAGTTCATCGGATCACTGGTGTCGACCGAGTGCGCGTTCTGCGGACAGCCGGTGCAGGTCGATCGCGCCCGGCAGGCGAAGGAAGCGCTCCCCATCGATGGCGTGCTCCCCTTTGCCGTGAAGCGCGAGAAGGCTGCGGGGCTCCTCCGCGACTGGGTGAAGTCGCGTTGGTTCGCGCCGAGCGCATTCAAGAAGGCGGGAGTGAAGGGGAAGTTCTCCGGGGTCTATTTGCCCTTTTGGACCTACGACTCGATGACCTTCAACCGCTACACGGGACAGCGCGGCGAGTACTACTACGTCACGGTCGGATCGGGAAAAAACTCGAGGCGCGAGCGCCGCACGCGCTGGTATCCCGCGTCGGGACGCTTCCAACGCTTTTTCGATGACGTCTTGGTCGTCGCGACGAAGAGCCTCCCTGACAAGCTGCTCCGGAAGCTCGAGCCGTGGCCGCTCGGAAGCTGCAAGACATACGACCAGAGCTACCTCGCGGGCTTTCTGGCGCGGCGTTACGAAGTCGGTCTCAGCGAAGGATTCGGCCGAGCGCGACAGTTGATCGACGCGGCGCTCTGCCAAGAAGTCGCGAGCCGGATCGGCGGCGACACCCAGCGGATCCATTCCGTCGACACCCGTCACGATGCGATCACATTCAAGCATCTTCTTCTCCCGGTGTGGAGCCTCGGCTACCGCTTCAAAGCGAAGCCGTATCAGTTGGTGATCAATGCGGTCACCGGGGAGGTGCAAGGGACGCGGCCGTGGAGCTTCTGGAAGATCTTCTTCGCGTCGCTCCTGGGGCTGGCGGTCGTGGGTGGGATCATCGCGCTGTCGCAGTAGGAAGCGCGGACTCAGCAATGGTAAGAGGTGCTCCATGACGGACAGATCACTGAGGAGTTCCTCCTGACCCCGACCGCTCTCCCTATCGATCCGGTCCTCCCGCACCTCGTCGACGCGCTGCGCGACCGAGGCGCCGTCGTTCTCGTCGCGCCCCCCGGCGCGGGGAAGACCACGCGGGTGCCCCCCGCCCTCCTCGATGCGGGACTCGCGGGCGATGGACAAATCGTCATGCTCGAGCCGCGGCGCGTCGCCGCGCGCGCCGCCGCTCGCCGCATCGCCCTCGAGCGGGGCGTGGCTCTCGGCGATGAGGTGGGTTTTCGTATTCGCTTCGAGCGGAAGCAATCGGCACGTACCCGCATCTTGGTGGTCACCGAGGGGATCCTGGTCGCCCTCCTTCAGCGCGATCCGTTTCTTGAAGGAATCTCGGCCCTCGTGTTCGATGAGTTCCACGAGCGCAATCTCGACAGCGATCTCGCCCTCGCGATGGCGCGCCGTCTTCGCGAAGACGCGCGCCCCGACTTGCAGCTGGTCGTCATGAGCGCGACTATCGATCCCGCCCCGCTCGCACGATTTCTCGGCGGCGCTGAGAGCGCGCCGATCATCGACAGCCCCGGGCGACTCCACCCAGTCACCGTGCGCCATCGAGCGCCGCCGAAGGGAGTGCGTCTCGAGCAGACCGTCGCCGACGCGGTGGCGTCGACTCTTTCGGCCACCTCCGGCGACATCCTCGTCTTTCTTCCCGGGGTCGGAGAGATCCGCGATGCCGAGCGCGCCCTCTCCCCCCTCGCCGGGCGCCACGATCTCGATGTCCTCCCCCTCCACGGAGAGCTGCCCCCCGACGCGCAAGACCGCGCTCTCTCTCTGGGCTCCCGCCGTCGCGTGATCCTCGCGACCAACGTGGCCGAGAGCTCGGTGACGGTCGAGGGGGTGACCGCGGTCATCGATTCGGGACTCGCGCGGGTGCCGCGCTTCGATCTCACCGTCGGGCTCGATCGTCTCGAGCGCGGGCCGATCTCGATCGCATCAGCCGATCAGCGCGCGGGCCGCGCGGGACGTCTCGCGCCGGGAGAGTGCGTGCGGTTGTGGAGTGAACTGGAACAGCGCGCGATGCCGGCGGCGGAGGTTCCCGAAGTCAGGCGCGTGGATCTGTCGGGGCCCGCGCTACAACTCCTCGCCTGGGGAGAGCGCGATCTCAGTGCATTTCCGTGGTTCGAGGCGCCCGATCCTGCGTCGCTCGAGCGCGCGGTGCATCTTTTGGAGCGTCTCGGTGCGATGGCCTTGGGGCGGATCACACCGCTCGGTGAGCAGCTCGCCCGGCTGCCGCTCGCTCCTCGACTCGCGCGACTCGCGGTTTCTGCGATGGAGTTCGGGCATGCGAAGCGGCTCGCGTTGGTCGCGGCACTCCTCTCGGAGCGCGATCCGCTCCGGCGGCCGCGCTACGATCCTCGGGATCCGCGCGGCGCACCCGTGGCCGATCCGACCGATTGCGATGTGTTGACCCGCGTCACCGCGATCGAGCAGTTCGAGAAGTCGAAGGGACGCGGTGGCGATTCGACGCTCCACCGCGGCGCTGCCCACCAAATCCTCCAGGCGCGTCGGCAGATCGCTCAGGTCCTTGAGCGCAACTTCGACGGTGTCCCTCGCCAACAGGTCTCTGCGGATGAGGCGGTCGCGCGCGCGCTTCTCGCCGCGTTCCCCGACCGGCTGGCCCGACGGCGCAGCGGCGAGAAGGCGAGCGACGCCCGCCGTGGGGTGATGGTCGGCGGTCGAGGCGTGCTGCTGCGCCCCGAGAGCGGCCTTCACGATGCCGAGTTGTTCCTTTGTATCGATCTCGATGCGGGGCGCCGCGGCGAGCGGGCGGAGGCGGGAGTGCGTCAGGCGTCGCGGGTGGAGCGTGATTGGCTCGACCCCGGGCTTCTCAACGTGGATTCCGTGGTCGAGTTTGACACGCCGCGCGGGCAGGTGGTCATCGCGAAACGCACTGTGTTCGATGACCTCGTGATCGAAGAAACGCGCGCCCTGGCGCCGTCGAGCGAGGAGGTTGCGGGTCGGCTCGCTGAAGCGGCGGCAGAGAATCTCGCCGCCGCGCTCCCCCTCGATCATCCCGAGCTCGCGACCTTGCGAGCCCGGGTTTCTTGGCTCGCGGAGCATCGCCCCGAGCTCGAACTCCCTGCTCTCGACGATGCCTCCTTCATCGCGCTCCTTCCCTCGCTCTGTGCAGGTAAGCGCTCGTTTCGCGAGCTCAAGAGTGCGCCTCTGCTCGACTTTGTGCGGGGAATGCTGACAGAGGAGCAGTCGAGCGCCCTCGCGCGCGAGGCTCCCCAGCGGATCGAAGTGCCGAGCGGCAGTCACGTCGAACTCGAGTACGCACCCGGCAAGGCGCCGGTTCTCGCGGTGCGGATCCAAGAGATCTTTGGCTGGACCGAGACGCCCCGATTGGCAGGAGGGCGCGTGCCGATCCTTCTTCACCTCCTCGCCCCGAATCATCGCCCGCAGCAGGTGACCGATGATTTGCACAGCTTCTGGGAGAACACGTACCCGGTGGTGCGGAAGGAACTCAGGCGTCGTTACCCGAAGCACTCTTGGCCGGAGGATCCGTGGACGGCGAAGGCGGAGTGGCGCCCCGGGCGGCGGAAGTCGTAGGAGAGTGGGAGTCCGCGCGGGTCAACGGGTCGAGCGGGATTCGGTTTCGCGATGGGGTGGAATCTCCGCCTCGGCCCGAAGGCGCTCGTGTCTCTGGCAAAACTTTCGCGTTCGCCAGACCAGCTCGAGATAGAGGCCCACGCCGGCAAGATACGAGAATCCGAGCGCGATGAGGATCGGATGGAGTGTCTCTTCGAGGCCGAGGACGCTGGGGAGGGCGAGGAGCCCGAACGCCCCGGCTACTGTGATCAGCAGGCGTCGGCGGGATATCGTGTACTTCTTGAGCTCGTCTTCTCGAGCCACTTCAGCCATGCGCGCGATCAACCCCGCACAATGCCACATGAAGTACAGAGCGAGAGCGAAGGTGGTCAGACTCAAGGCGAGCTGAAGGATTGTGATCGCTGTTCTCGGGTCAGCGTCGACGTGGACCCAATTGGCGATCGAGCACACCAAGGCGGCGACCGCCAGAGTGCGCAAGCGGGCGACGCGTGGACTCATCGCGGAGATCTTTGCGAGCGCGAAGATGATCAACCCCCAGCCGAGCCAATCGGCGACGAGGTCCACGCTCAGGGTGTTCGAGATGGAGCGGCGAACGGTGAAGAGGGTCAGGATCAGCCCGCCGGAGATGAGTCCGAATGCACTTGTTGCGTGATGGCTCGCGAGGATCGAGAGATCGATAGGATCATCGGTCGGGTCGACGACGTCGATCTCTAGGGTGGCGTCGTTCATCGCGCGTCTCTTCCGGTTGTCGGCACTTTCCAGAGTGGGATCGTACCAAACGCCTTCAGGAATGGGTCGCGATCTCCTTGTCGGTGGTCGAACGGCAGCGAAGCTGCGGTGAGGAGCATCGACGCTGACCTGCCCCCCGAGCCCCATCACCCACTCGATCGGGCGTGAACTCTCACTCCAAAGTTCCCTCGAGCCTGGCGCCGGCCATCGTGCCCTCGTCGAGATCGTCGCGGATCCTCTGCAACGTGCGAATGATGCTCGTCAGGAATTGGATGAAGGTGATGATGGCGAAGCCGACGAGGAGTGACGTGATCACCCAGGAGAGGGGCGATTGGGGAGGGTTGAGACCGCCGATTTGATGGTGTCTGACCAGGGCCGCGTACCCCGAAATCGCGAGTCCACCGAGGGAGAGCACGGCCATCAGGCGGAAGGTGAGGGTCCAGCTGCGGCGCGGTCCATCCCAGTCTCGCTGGTCCGAAATGGCGAGCATCGCATGAGAGATCACCACCGGCGCGAACAATGCAGGGGCGACGCGAATGAGCCAAATCGCCGGGTGTTGGGAGGGCGGGAGGAGCACCGAGATCGCTTCGAAGAGCTCCACGCAAGCGACGAAGGTGAAGCCCGCTCTCGCGATACGATTTCGGGTCGCTTGCAACATTCCGATCGCCGCGAATCCGATGAGCGCGGCTGCGGAGAGGTTGAGGGTCTGATCGATGGCGGGGGGCCCGAAGTTCACCGTGTCGATGATCGCTCCCCAGAGCAGGAGATGGAGAGGTCGGCGCAGGGACTTGAGGTCGGCGGACCTCGACTCCTCTGCGGCCGTGTTTTCAGGGGTCATTCGAGCCTTCCAGGAGAGACGGAGATCGTGACGTTCGTGCCATGATCAGGGACGTCGGGGCGGGAGTCCACAGCCGACTCGCTCGCTGAGGGGCAGCTGCAAAGGACGGATCGGGAGCAAATCCAAGTTCAGACACCAGTTCCCGAGGGTGCGGGTCGAGAAGAGGAGAAGTCGAGGTCCACTCTCATCGATCGGGGACGCGATGCGAGACGCGTCGCGCGGGAACCTTGATTCAATCCGCTTCCCGGGCAGAATACGCGCTCTTCCTCCGAACGGAGACCCGTCGTCCCCCGCACCTCCCGAAGAGGTCAGGAAAGGATCATTCGATGTCAGACTCCACGATGTCCGACCCCACCAAGAATCCATCTGCCTCTGCTGCTGGGGAAATGGACCCGTGCATGGCCGCCGGAATGCCCGGTCCCCAGCACGAAGTGCTCACGAACCTCGAGGGGACCTGGAAGGCTGCTGTCAGCTTCTGGATGCAACCGGGCGCGGCGCCGGTGACTTCTGAGGGTCGGATGGTTTGTGCGTGGATCCTCGGGAAGCGATTCTTGGAACAGCGGTACCAGTCGAACTTCATGGGTACGCCGTTCGAGGGGCGTGGGATGTTTGGCCACAACAACGTCGACGGCCGCTTCGAAGGAGTTTGGGCTGACACGATGTCGACCGGCATGATGACCGAGGCGGGCTCCTGCAACGCGGAGACCCAAACGATCACCATGGTGGGGCGCGTCACGAATCCCGAGAACAAGAAGACGATGAAGAAGAAGACCGTCATCTGCATCGCAAGCTCCAAAGAGCACACCATGTCGATGCACTTCTGCGAAGACGGAGCCAGCGAGTACTGGAAGTGTATGGAGATCACCTACACGCGCGTGTAAGACCCTCGGGGACTTGCGGCATGAGAAACGAGGTCGCCCCGGAAACTCCGGAGCGGCCTCGTTTCGTGTGCGGCCCACTCTCCGCCGACTCTCCTTTGCCGCTCGGCCGCTCGCAATCTATCGCACGAACGGCGTTCCGGCGCGGGGCCCCTCACCCTCGACGATGGTGTAGAGGCTGCCGGTCGCGATCCCCTCCCACGTCTCGACCCGACCACTCGGCCAGCGCACGGTCACCGTCGCCTCCGATGCCCGCGGGGTGGCGACGAAGATCCGCGGGTCGTGGCTCGCGAGGTACGACGAGCCCGCGCGCACCTCGAACACCCGACTCACTCCCGCCGCCGTCACCGTCACCTTCGCCCCGTAGGCATCACGGTTCGATGGCGCGACCCCCTCGAGGTCGAGTCCGAGCCGCGGGCGATCGCGCGGCGCGAGGTTCTCGAGCAGCGTCACCGGGCCCCCGTTGCTCACGATCAAGAGATCGAGATCCCCGTCCCCATCGATGTCCCCGCTCGCGAGCGCGCGGCTGACCAAGGTCGGGATCTTCCCATCCGCGTAGGCCGCTTCGAGCACCTCGACGAACTTCTGGCCGCGATTCTCGAACAGTTGGTCCGGTTGGGCGTAGAGCGAGCCTTGGTTGAGTTTCGGCGCGTTGTCATCGACATGACCGTTGACGACGAACAGATCGAGATCGCCATCGAGGTCGTGATCGAGGAATCGACAACCAAACGCCAGCCGCCGGAGCGTGCTCACCCCCATGCCGACCGGGGAGCTCATTTCGACGAAGTACTCCCCTTGATCGTTGCGGTAGAACGCGTTGGTCTGATTTTCGAAGTTCGTCACGATGAGATCGAAGTCGCCGTCGCCATCCGCGTCCCCCGCATCGACCCCCATTCCCGCCTCGGGGCGACCATCCTCACTCGCGGAAGCTCCAAAGAACACGGCCTCCTCCCGGAAGCCCGGAGTGCCTTCGTCGAGCGTGTTTCGAAGGAGAAAGTTGAGGTCCATGTCATTCGCGACGTAGAGATCGTCGTCGCCATCGTCATCGAAATCGGAGGCGACCACGCCGAGTCCGCGCCCCGGGGTTCCGGGGGTGCGAATCGACTGCGCGACCGAAACATCGGAAAAGCCCCCCTTTCCGTCCCCCACGAGCAAGTGGTCGAGCGCGCCGGGATAGTCGCGGGGCACGCAATAGGCGTGGACGCCGCGCCTCTCGCAGCGCTTGTGGGTCGCGATCGAGAACACGACATAACTCGCCACGTAGAGATCGAGCGCGCCGTCGCGATCGGCATCGAAGAAGTTCGCACTCGTGGACCAAGTGTCGATGTCGCTCTGCGCCTGGGGCTTGTCGCTTCGATCAAAGTGACCGTCACCGCGGTTGAGATAGAGCTCGTTCGCGCCGAAGCAGGTGATGTAGAGATCGGGATCGCCGTCGTTGTCGATGTCCCCCACCGCAAGTCCCATCCCCGGTGCACCACCGACGATTCCCGAGCCTTCTGTGGCATCGCGGAACATACCGGTGCCTTCGTTGAGAAAGAGCCGGTGTTTCGGCGGCGGCGCACCCGCGGTGAGTCCCCCTCCGTCGATCAAGACGATGTCGAGATCGCCATCGAGATCGACATCGACGAAGCCGCCTCCGCCCCCCATCGTCTCGACGATGTAGCGCTCGCCCCGCGCACCGTTATTGTGAACGAAGTCGAGTCCCGCGGCGCTCGTGTGATCGCGAAAAATTGCGTGATCCGCGCCGCTTTCACCCGCTTCGGTTCCTTCGCCCGCGGCGCCGGAACCTCCAGCCGCGGAACCCTCGGCAGTGGACTCTCCCCCGCTCCGTTTCTCATCCCCGCACGATGGCAGCGAGAGCGAGGCACAAAGGAGCAACAACCAGCCGAGAGGTTTCACCCAGGAGTGCTCTGCCTTCATCGATTCTCCCCGCTCGCAGGTTTCGAGCCCTTTGCGCTCTTCTCCGCCGCTTCGACTTGTTGGATTTGTCTGCGCAGCTCGGGGAGCGCCCGATGGCCGGGGAACTGCATTTCGAACTCGGCGAACTCGAGACGCGCCGCTTTCAGGTCTGGAATCTTCAGCAGATGCCCGATCAAGTCGATCCGCGGCTGTCCCGACCGCGGGTGTTGTCGGACCGCGGCGCGGGAAATGCGGATGTCGAGGGCGACCGGCGCGATGCGACGGAACCTCTCGAACAGCTCGCGCGCGCGCTCCGTCTCTCCCGCCCGCCGAAGGATGGACCCGAGGCTCTGGAGGGATCCTTCATGGCTCGGGTCGAGCGCGAGAACAGCCTCGAAGTCGGCGCGCGCGCTCGCGGAGTCTCCTTCGGCAAGCGCGATGCGACCTCTGCGATAGAGTGCTTGAATTCGTTGTTGGCGGTCGAGCGCATTCGGTTTGGCGAGCCAGGCGTGGACGATCGTCTTCGCTCCGTCGCGATCGCCCATGCGGTAAAGCATCTCCGCGCGCTCGACGGCGACGATCGCTTCTTCGGGAGCGAGCCTGGCTGCCTCTCTGAGCGGTGCGAGCGATTCCTCGAAGCGGCCGCACAAGATAAGAGCGCGAGCGTACTCATAGTGCGTCTTCCAGTCCCCGCGCGATGCGGCGGTTCCCGGCTCGAGGCAATAGAACGCGATCGTATCGGCGGCATCGCATCTGCGACCGGTTTTCTCGAGCACTTGTGCGTAGCCGAGGGCAGCGTTGACATCGCCCGGGTGCGCCTTGAGCGTCGCGCGCCAGTCCTCGATCGCGGGCTCCCACTCGCCGAGTTTCGCGCGCGCATGGGCGCGTGCTCGATGGAGATCACCGTGCTCGGGGTGATCCGCGAGTCCCGCGGTCGAGGTTCGTGCCGACCCGCGCGCGTCTCCCAACTCGAGCTCGAGAAGAGAAATCGCCAGAGGAATGCGCGGAGGCGGTGTTCCGATCCACATCTCTCTTGCGGCCCGCAGATGCCCGAGCGACTCCTGCCGCGCGCGGTTGATCACGGGCTCCGGCTGCTTCGAGGCTTCCAGCCGCTCGGCCAACACGTAGAACACGCGCCCATACTGCTCGAGGAAATCGGGATCCGTGCCGTGGTTCGGTAGCAGAGTTTTGCCGACCTCGATGGCGCCCTTCAGATCGTTTTTTTGGATCCGGGCTTCGATTTCGGCCGCAGCGCTCGTTTGGGCGTAGGCTCGCCTCATCGGAGCAGTGGAGAAATCTTCCGTGAAGAGCCCGATCGCGACCGAGAGGCAGAGCCCGATGGCCACCCGGCGAATGAGAGCGCGCGCAAGATCGGCCCCGTTCTCCGTTCGAGAGGGATCCGTGGTGGAGCTGGCGGGCGCGGGGGTGAGTTTCTCTGGCATGGAAGCTCCGGTTTCGATCGGGGGCGATCTCTCGTTTGGAGGCTGTAGGAGAGTGATGAGAACGAAACCAGGAGGTGGCCGCAAGGGCTGCGCTCAAATGCACGGACCCTCCTGAGCAGGAGAGAGCCTGAACTCCCAGCACCGAGGTCAAGATCGACCCCCGGAGCGACCGATGAATGGCTGGGGCCTGTCCCCGCGGAGTCTGTCGCTTGAGTATTCCGACATCTCCAGACGCTCTCCCCCGAAAGGACTTGCAATGCTGCGCCTGTTCTCGCCCTTGACCCTCGTCGCCATCTCGCTCGTGACCGCTTTTCTTCTTGGAGGCTGCTCGAGTGCCGAGACGCGGGCGCTCAACGGAGATGACCACATGAGCCAGGGACAGCACGCACTCGCTCTGCGTGAGTACCAAGTGGCGCGGCGGAAGAACCCCGGGCTGTTCGATATCGATCGCAAGATCCGTGGGGCGCAGATCGCGATCTACTTCGAGCAAGGAGATCGCGCGACGGACGCGTTCCGCTGGCACGATGCCGAGCGCGCCTACGGAGAGATTCGTCGTCTCGACCCCAACCACGTGAATCTTGCGGGACGGCTGAACAGCCTCGCGATCGCCCACGGTAACTGGTTCTTCGATCGGGGTCAGAGGGCGATGGCCCAGGGGAATCCCACTGGTGCCATCCACGAGTTCGAGCAGGCGCTGGCGCATCACCCCGCGCACCCCCGAGCGGCGGATTCGATCGTTCGCGCCGAGCGTGAGGTCGCGGAACGACGCGATCGTGCCGAACTCGCGTACCGAGAGGGATTGGCTGCACGCGATAGCGGTGATCTCGCTCTGGCCCTGCGCCGTTTCGACGCCGCGCTCCTCCTCGATTCCGACCATCCGGGAGCCGCGCTCGAGTCGGTGGCCACGGGAACCGTGCTCGTCGAATCGTACATCGCAGAGGGTTCACGCGCAGCGGAGCGAGGGGAATGGACTCAAGCTCTCACCCACTTCGAGCGCGCCCTCGAAACGAATCCACGCCACCCTGGCCTCGGAGCGCGCGTGCGCATCGCGCGACAGGAAGTCGAGGCTGCCGAATGGGTCGCCTCTGGTGAAGACGCATTGGCTCACAACGACTTCGAGCGAGCGCACACCTGCTTCGAGCGCGCCATGCACCTCACGACCGCGCCCGAAGAGATCGAAGGGCGCTTCTTGGAGGCGCGCGACGGTCAAACTGCGTTGCTCCTCGCCCAGGCGAAACGCGAAGAGTCCGCAGGCCGGATCGAAGGGGCGATCGTCGCCTACCGTGGGATCCTCGCGATTCACCCCGATCACCCCACCGTCGGCGAGCTGTGTACGAATCTCGAGCAACGCTTCGAAGACGCGGAGGAGTCGTTCCTCCTCGGCCAAGCATCGTTCGAAGAGGGAGATCTCTTTTCGGCGCGAGACGAGTTCGAGCGCTGCCTCGACTCGATCTCTGGCTTTCGCGATGTTCCCGCGCGTCTCTCTGAGATCGCTGGCGCTCTCGCGCTCGCCGAGGGGCTCTACGAGCGCGCGTGCCTCGCGCAGGCCGATGGAAAACTGCGCAGGGCGCGGATCCTCTTCGAAGAGTGTATCGGCGTGACGCGTCCTTTCCGTGACGTCGACGAGCGCTTGGCGGCCACGCGATCGGAAGTCTTCGCGAATCCTGGCCTGCCCGGTCGCTACGATGAAGGGTGTCGGGCGCAAGCAGAGCGTGACTTCGTTCGCGCCGTGCGCTGCTTCGACGAGTGCGAGATCGAGCGCCCTGGCGCAGAAGATGTCTCGACGCGCCTCGAAGACTTGCGATCGACCGTCGCCCGCGCCCAAGTGCTCTACACCCGCGGGGTGAAGGCGGAATCTCGGTGCGATCTCGAAAGTGCGCGTGCGAGTCTGGCCGAGTGCCTCGAACTTTGTCATCCCTTCCGCGACGCCCGCGAACGCTTGGATGACATCCAGGCTTACATCAGAATGCTGAACCGGGCGGCACGGTTCGAAGGGCGTCTCGAGCTGGTGGCGGCGCGGCAACTCTATCTCAAAGTCACCGCTCGCTTCAGCTGTCACCAGGGGGCGAACCGACGCCTGAAGGAGCTCGATCAGCGGCTCGGTGAGATTGCGGCCAGTTTTCAATCGATGCAGCAAGCAGAAGCCGCTGGCGAGTACCGAAAGGCGCTCGGGCTTGCACTCGGGATCCGCACGCGCTGTCGCCCGTATCGCGATCTCGAAATCCGGGTCGAAACCCTCGTTCTCGAGGCGGACTACGCCGATGCCATCGCCCTCGAAGCGCATGGTAACTCGGTGCGCGCCGGCCGGATCTTCCGGCGCCTCGCCGCCCGAGCCCCCCAGTTCCGCGATGTCGCCGAGCGAGCCCGCAAGAGCCACGACCGTTCTCGCCCAAAAGGTCGCTGAGAGCGTCTGAGCGACATGCTTGTGGCCTTTTTACTCTGACGACCGGTCGCCGGTATCTCCGCGTTCGTGGGCCGGTACACTGAAGCCATGCTGGAAGTCACCGCCCACGATTCACTCCTCGATCGGTATCCCGTCCTGCGCTCCCTCGCGCCGGAGTTCGCCGATCGTCTGCTCTCTGAGGGGCAAGCGGTCTCGTTCCCTGCGGGGACGGTCATCATCGAGTTGAGCTCTGCGTGCGAAGCCTACCTTCTGCTCCTCGAAGGAGTGCTGCGCGTGACGTCGGTCGCCGACAACAATCGCGAGATTCTTCTCTACCGGCTCTTTCCCGGTGACAGCTGTATCGCGACGACTTGCTGCTTGATCGGCGGCAACGACTACCCGGTGCGCGCCGCCGCGGATGAAGCGGTGCGCGGAGTCTTGATTGACAAGGGGCTCTTCTCCGACCTCTTGCGCTCCTCTCCCGAGTTCAGCGCGTTCATCTTCCAGAGCTTCGCGGATCGATTGACGACGATCTTGCAGTTGCTCGAGGAGGTCGCATTTCGGAAGCTCGATCGTCGCTTGGCCAAGCTGCTCATCGAGCGCGGAGCCGAGATCGAGGCGACCCACGAGGAGATTGCGAAGGAGCTCGGCAGCGTGCGCGAGATCGTCAGCCGGCTCTTGAAGTCGTTCGAAGACGCGGGTTGGGTCCGCTTGGGCAGAAAATACATCGAAGTGATCGATGTACCGGGTCTGCGAGGATTCGTGCGCGGGGTCTATTCGGAGTCGACGCCGACATAGCACGGGGCACTCTCTGGCGGTGTCTTGGCAAGGCGGTGCTTTTGAAAGAAAGGGCGTTCCGCGGCAGAAATGCCCTTTTGCGCCCCCGTCTGTGATCGAAGTCACCGTCGCGACTCTGCGCATGGTTTCTCACCCATCGACCGACTAAGATCGTCAGGCACACACCTTCCGGATCGGCGCTACGTTGGACCTGTCGCTGCGGGGCACTCCAGGCGGACTATCTTTCCCCGTCGCCTCGCATAACCCCCCCTTTTCGGGTCCACATGCGCCGGTCCGATTCTGTATCCCTAGCAGTATTCCTAAAGCCACTCCATTCAGAGCCACTCCATTCAGAGCCACTCCATTCAGAGC
>CALEHF010000015.1 GCA_937876125.1 uncultured bacterium | reverse complement strand
CAAACGCTCCGCTGGGATCCGCGCCCCCTCCCCCCCGGGCGCGTGCGCACCGCCGCATTCCCAACCCTGCTCATCGGGTGGCCGGTCTACCGACACGAACTGAAGTCGATGGGATACAGCGGGTCCGCCGCGGGGTGGCGCGGGTTCGTCTCACCGTTCATCCTCGCCGGGAATCAGCACGTCGAAGGTCGCTCGAATTCGCTCCTCGGTCTCCACCGCTGGTTCCCCAATCCGCTCCTCGGAACCGAGCCCGAAGAGACCCTCGAGGCACGCCTCGTCCGTCAGAGCTGGTTCGCTCTGAGTGGTACAGCAGGGGTGATTCAGGTAGATTTCGGGGTCAACCCGCTCGAGATCGTCGATTTCTTGGTCGGAATCTTCGGCTGGGATCTGCTCGGGGATGATCGCCGTTCTTTGCCCGCGGAGCCGCCACTCCCTTCGTTCGATACGCCCGCTCCCGACCCTCCCCCTCCCGAATGACTTCAGTTGGAGGGGCGGGATCGCCGATGGAAGCCTCGGAATCTCCCTCGGTTGTTACCCTCTTGGGTACTTCCCCCACGCAACGGGCGCCGCGATCGCGCGCCCTGGAGGAGTCGCCATGTTTTGGCTCTTCGTCGCCGGTGTCCTCATCGTCGCCCTCGGCCTCCTGTACGCCGGGCGCACCAAACTCGCCTGGGTCGTCCCCGGCGTCGCGATCTTCGCGCGCTGGTGGATCATCGACGAGACCATGACACCGCCCTTCATCGTCTGCGCTTCCGTGTTCGGAACCGCGCTTCTCTTGCTCGGATTTGCGCCCGTGCGTCGACTGGTGATCACCGGTCCGATCCAACGCTTCGTCGCGAAAATTCTCCCCCCGATGAGCGAGACCGAGCGCATCGCGCTCGACGCGGGAACCGTCTGGTGGGATGGCGAGCTCTTCTCCGGTCGCCCCAACTGGAAGCAGTGGTTCGCGACCCCGACCTCCAAGCTCACCGCCGAAGAGCAGGCGTTCGTCGATGGCCCCGTCACCGAACTGTGCGGTCTCGCCGATAACTGGGAGGACCAGGAGCGCAACGATCTCCCCGAAGCCGCGTGGCAGTTCCTCAAGGACAAGGGCTTCTTTGGGATGATCATCCCGAAGGCGTACGGCGGGCTCGAGTTCTCCGCCCAGGCGCACTCGGCGGTGGTCGCGAAGCTTGCCACGCGCAGCTCCGCCTTCACCGTCACCGCGATGGTTCCCAACTCCCTCGGCCCCGGCGAGCTGCTCGCTCACTACGGAACCGAAGAGCAGAAGAACCACTACCTCCCCCGCCTCGCACGGGGGGAGGAGATCCCCTGCTTCGCGCTGACCGAGCCGAACGCCGGTAGCGATGCCGGTGCGATGACGAGCAGCGGGGTCGTCTGCCGCGGCACCTGGGAGGGGAAAGAAACCCTCGGGATTCGCCTCAACTGGGACAAGCGCTACATCACGCTCTCCCCCATCGCGACCCTCCTCGGGCTCGCGTTCAAGCTGTTCGACCCTGACAAGCTCCTCGGTGAAACCGAGAACCTCGGCATCACGTGCGCCCTGATCCCGACCGACCTCGAAGGGGTCGAGACCGGTCTCCGCCACGACCCCCTCGGCGTGCCGTTCCAGAACGGCCCGACCGTGGGGCACGACGTCTTCGTCCCGCTCGATGCGATCATCGGCGGCCGCGAGATGGCGGGCAAGGGGTGGATGATGCTGATGCAGACGCTGTCGGTCGGCCGCGGCATCTCGCTCCCGTCGATGTCGGCGGGCGCGGCGCAGATGTGCCTGCGGGTCGCTGGAGCGCACGCCTCGGTCCGCGAACAGTTCGGTATGCCGATCGGGAAGTTCGAAGGAGTGCAGGAGCCGCTCGTGCGGATTGCGGGCCTCGGCTACGCGATGACCGCAGTGCGCACCGTCACCGCGAGCGCGGTCGACGCGGGTGAGAAGCCGAGTGTCGTCTCGGCGATCGCGAAGTGCTACACGACCGAATCTCTCCGCACTGTCATCAACGACGCGATGGACATCGTCGCCGGCGGCGCGATCTGCCGCGGCCCGCGCAACAACCTGTCGAGTGCTTATGAAGCCGCGCCGATCGGAGTGACGGTCGAGGGTGCGAACATCCTCACCCGCACGATGATCATCTTCGGCCAGGGAGCGATCCGCTGCCATCCGTTCGTCCAAGCCGAGATGGCGGGAATCGCCGAGAAGAACCGGAAGAAGTTCGACAAGGCGTTCTTCGGCCACGTCGGTTTTGTCGCGAGCAACACCGCGCGATCGCTGCTCCTCGGTCTCACCGACGGGCGTCTCGCCGGCAGCACCTTCGACGGACCGCTCGGAAAAGCGCATCGTCGCATCAGCCGGATGAGCGCCGCGTTCACCCTCTGCGCCGACGCGGCGATGGGCACGCTCGGCGGCTCACTGAAGCGGAAAGAACGCCTGACCGGCCGACTCGCCGACACCCTGAGCTGGATGTACATCGCGAGTGCCGCCCTGAAGCGCTTCGACGAGGAGGGTCGCCCCGAGCGCGACCGCGCCGTCGTCACGTGGGTTTGCGAACACGCGAACTACGAAGCGCAGAAGGGGTTGATCGGCTTCCTCCAGAACCTTCCGAACCGGATGGTCGCGATCGCGCTGCGCCCGGTCGTCTTCCCCCTCGGTGCGCGCTACGCGCCGCCGAGCGATCGTCTCGGCGAGCGGATCGTGCGCGGTCTCCTCGACGGGGGCGAGCTGTACGAAGGGCTGACCGCCGATGTCGCACTCCCCACCGAAGAGGGTCCGGGGTTGTGGGAGCTCGAGGATGCTCTTCAGAAGGTGAAGGAGATTCGCCCGATCGAGGAGGCGGTCAAGCGCGCCGTGAAGGAGAAGCGTCTCGAAAAGCGCCCCGCCGCGAACCTCTACGAGCGTGCGGAGAAGGAAGGGATCATCGACACCGTTCAATTGGAGTTGGTGCAAACCGCCCGCGCCGCGCAGCAGCGCGCGGTGACGGTGGATGCGTTTCCGCCAGGGGTGACCGTCGGAGCGAGCTGACCGCGGTCCGCCCCCTTTGACTGCTCTTGACCTGATGACTCGCTGAGCGGGCTCCTTTCCGGGAACGGAAGGGAGCCCGCTTTCATCTGCCGCGCTCGGTTCGCTTCCGACTGACCGCGCCCATCGTTACGCTCTCCCCATGACAAATGACCAGACGCCGCGAGCCTCGCTCCACCCCGAACTCTCCGCCCACCCCATCCAGCTCAACATTCCCGTCTCCTTCGGGGACATGGATGCCTACGGGCACGTGAACAACACCCGCTATTTCCGCTGGTTCGAAGACGTGCGCTTCGCCGCGTTCACGATCGCGAAGATGCAAGAGGTCCAAGAGCGCACCGGGCTCGGCCCCATCCTCGCCCGCACCAGCTGTGTGTTCAAAGCGCCGGTCACCTATCCCGATACGATCTTCGCCGGAGTACGCGTCACCGACATCGGGGAGGATCGCTTCACGATGGAGCACCGACTCGTCTCGGAGACTCAAGGGATCGTCGTCGCGGAAGGGGATGCGCGGATCGTCGTCATCGACTACCGGCGAGGCGGCAAGGCGCCTTTGCCCGCTGAGGTTCGGGTGGTGCTCGAAGGAATGCGCTGAGAGCCGACTTCTACGCCACCCGCGTGTGAAGATGTGGCGCGAGAGAGGAGATCCCCTCCCGCGCCACTTCCTAAATCAGAGGTCACGATTCGGAGTGCCCCAGCAATCGGCGCTGTCTGCCGTGACCGCTGATTTAGGTGTTTCCGCAATGGACAGACTCAGGTCCATTGCTCTGTGGCGCGAGAGGAAAAAGCACTCCGAATCGTGCCCTCTGATTTAGTCGAGTTTGGCAGTCTAGTCCACGTGGGCCTCTCGGCTGACGCGCAGCTGATTGCCGCTCGCCCACTGTCCGATGATCGAGCGCTCCGCTCTCTCGGCGGTCCGGTTGAACCGCCCGCGCACCTCATTCACCTGACCATCGGTCACCTCGATCGTCAGGATCGGTTTGCCGTCTAGGCTCAAGGACCAAATCGACACCGCACCCCGTCTCGCGCAGTCGCGGTAACTGAAGATGCAGTGCCCCATCCGCTCTCCCTCGTAGAAGAGATCGCGACCGGTGCGGATCTGGCGGAACCACCAGCGGCTCGCCCGGCCATCGGGATCGACCGTCTCGACCCGCCACGCGTGAAGTTCACTCTCCGGGAATACCATCGGGAAGTCCGAGCGAGCTTCCCGCTTCCGGAGCTCGGCTTCGAAGCGGCAGATTTGCGAGGCGACCTCTCGCGGATCTCGACCCGCGAGCGACCAACCGTCGTCGTCATCGAACTTGCTGGCGACAAAGCTGACCCAGCGCTCGAAGAGATACCGCGGAAAACGATCGCTCACTCGGACATACCAAGCGAGGGCGCCGACCCAACGCACCTCATTGCCGGCGCTCCCGGCGAGAGATGAGCCCGCGGCTCTGCGCGCCAACAGTTCGCTTCCCCCGAGCGACAGAACCTGCGCCCGACGCAGAGCCTGCCACGGAGAAAATTCCCTGGAGGACTGGACGAAGGCGCGCACGATCGCCCGGTTCAGTGGAGGAAGCCCCTCGATCGCGGGTCCCTGCTTCAGAAGCGAATTCCCCCGACCGATCACGATCGCCACTCGGGTCCACGTCGGGTCGAACCGATAGAGCGCCGGCTTCAGGAACTCCGGGACCGGGTACTCGAGGAGCAGGTGGCGGGTCAGAGACTCGCGCTGCCGACGAACGGACCGGGCTCGGGGAGTCCATGTCTCCAGCGGGCGCACCCATCCCCATCTCTTTTCAACACTCACCAAGAGGTGGAGAAGGGGCAGACCGTCGGCCCACAAGGTCTTTGATTTCAGAATTTGAGGTGCGACGCGGTTGAGATGCGCGATCAGATCGCGAGAGCGCCCCTGCTCGATCTCTCGACGCCAGGCCCATTCGCGAGAACGGAGGCGGAGACGCTGCTCCGCGACCCGCACCGCGAGTGCTCGCGCCGCGCGCTGCCGGGCGCTGACCATCCGCATTTGCACGGTGCGGCGCTCGTATTGCCGGGTTTCTGCGCGCTCGCGTGCGACGGCGCGCCCCCGACGTGTCGTTGCCATAATCCCTCCAGGAGTGGGGCCCGCGGGGACCCTCCCGGCAGGCGATCGATGATGTTTCTTGCTGCGACTCGTGGGGTGACGAAGTGCTCGCTGCACCTATCGGCCCCTGATTGGGGACGCAGCTGGGCTGACACGGGGTCAAGACTGATCGCAAAGCGAGTCAGGGTCAGAGGGAGCCGAGTGATCGACTGTTCGAAACGCATGCAGGATGCTCCTTTCGCGCTCGAGGGATGGCCAACGGGTCATGACGGTTCTTCCGTGAGGGAGACTGCTGAGAGATGGATGGAGCTGGAACCGCTCCGCACACCCAACTCAAGGAGCGGACCGTAATGACGCCCCCTCCCTCACCGATCACTCACGCTCTTTTTGAAAAACTTCTTTGTCGGAATGCGCTCACCGCGGCGATGAACCGTGGCCCCGCCCGGGCAATGGGATTCCCTTCACCTCGCCGGTTGCGTGGCGAACATTAGTTCGCTACTGTCCCTCATCCAGGAAGGACCACCCCGATGCCCCCACTCTCACCTCTGAACGACCCGAAGGCCGGCTCGCTGCACCCTTTAACGCTGCACCCTTTAACGCTGCACCCTTTAACGCTGCACCCGCACCCGCTGACGTTGCATTTGGACATCGACGCCTTCTTCGCCTCGGTCGAGCAGCTGCGCAACCCGGCGCTCCGCGGGCAGCCGGTCGCGGTCGGGAGCGGGGTGATCGCATCGTGCTCCTACGAGGCGCGTAAGTTCGGGCTGTCGAACGGGATGCCGCTCGCGCGCGCCGAGCGCCTCTGCCCGCGACTGTCGATCGTCCGGGGGCACTACGCGATCTACCGCTCCTACGCCGCGCGCGTCTTCGAAATGTGCACGGGGTGGTCGCCGGTGGTCGAGAGCCACCTCGATGAGGCGTATTGCGATCTCGCGGGGACCTCGCGCCTCTACCCCGATCCGATCGCGGTCGGCCGCGCCCTCAGGGGGTCGGTCAGCGACGAGCTCGGGCTGCGGGTGACGGTCGGAATGGGGCGGAACCGCATGTTCGCACGGATGATCGGGGCCCGCGCAAAACCGGACGGGCTCCGACACCTCACTCCCGACCAAGAGGACGCGTTCCTGACGGTGCTCCCGGTCGGCGACCTCCCCGGCATCGGCCCGAAGCGCGCCGCGATCTTCGAGCGGCTCAACCTGCCGACCATCGGCGCTCTTCGCAAACTCTCGCGCCCCGCACTGGTCGCGCTCTTCGGGCTCGACGGCGCCACTCTGTTCGAGCGAGCCCGCGGTGAGGATCACCGCGCCATCGGACCTCGCGAGGTCCCCCACTCTCTCCAGCGGAGTACTTCGTTCGAGGAGGACGTCGACGATCCGGTTCAAATCGACGGGATGCTCGAGTACCTCACCGAACGCGCGGGGCGGCATTTGAGAGAGCGTGGGCTCGAGGCGGGCGGGGTCCACGTCGCGGTCGCCTACTCCGACCGGCGCCGCGACGGTCGCTCGCGTCGTCTCCCCGCGCCATCGTCCTTGGACCCCGAGTTGGTCGCGGTGGCGATCTCACTCCGGCGGGCGTTGGTCGATCGAAGGGTGGCGCTCCGCTACCTGAGCGTCACCTTCGACCGGATTCGGAAGACCCCCTTGGTGGTGCAACCGGAGTTGTTCGGGGACAGCGACCTGTTTCCGACTCTCGAGACGGAATCGCTCGTCACCGCGGAGATCGTCGACCGGGCTCCGGTGATCGACCGCGAGCGCTGGGCTCGCCTCCTCGGCAGCCTCGACAAGATCCGCGACCGCCACGGGCACGGTGCGGTCCTGAACGGCGGTGCGCTGAAGTTCGCGGAAGGAATGCAGAGGGACCGGCACGGATTGGTGCTGCGGTGTAGCTCGCTGACGCGCTGATGGCGCCGGCGCCATCACTCGTCGTGTTGAAGAATCGCACTCAAGAGGCGAGTGAATGTTTCGATCTCATCCCGCGAGAGAGCACCGAAGAGCATGCCCCGGTCGTTGGCGATGAGCCCCGCGAGAATCGAATCCGCGACTTCGATGCCGCTCTCGGTCAGCTCGATCGAGAAACTGCGACGATCGTTCGGGTTCTGCGTTCGAACCACGAGGGCTCGCTCTTCGAGACCCGGGAGAAGTTTCGAGAGACCCCCAGGTGAGATGCGGATCGCCGCGGCGAGTTCCGATGGAGTCCGGCGATGGGGAGGCTCGAAGGTGCGCAGGGTGATGAGCGCTTCACCGGCTGCTGGAGCGACACCGTGGCTCGCGAACACCTTCTTTCCAGCTTCTCTCGAGAGCGTCGCCACGCGGTGGAGCGAGACCATCGCCTCGCGGGCGAGGTCGGGCGCGCCGACCGACGACCGCCGCAGGTTCGATCCCAACCCCCCGAATCCCAACCCCCCGAGTCCCAACCCCCCGATGGGCCCTGGGGAAGCAACACCAGGCGAGGCCGCGTCTCTGGAAACCCCACTCTCGGGACTTTCCCTGTCGAGAGCCTCCCCGAGAGCAGCTCCGCCGGTGCCCGATTCTTCCATCATGAGTCACCCTGTTCCCAGACGAGTCCCTCGTCCTCTGCGAGCCTGCCTGGACCAAACTCCGGATCTCGGCGAGGGTTGCGCGCCCACCGCCTTTCGCGATGTATCATGCTCCGCCCCATGGAAGGACAGAGAGCTGTGAACCCCCTCGCGATCCCCTACGCCGCCTGCTGCCAAGTCGACCAGCCAAATCCCCTGCGCCGCGAGGAGATGGCTCGGAACACGCAAAACATGCTCGCGATGCTCGAGCGCGCCGTCGTCGGCTACCGCCCCTTCCACGATGTGAAGTTGGTGGTGTTCCCCGAATTCGGCCATGCGGCTCCGGTGTACGAGACTGCGGAAGAGATCGCCGAGAAGTTGGCAGTCGAGATTCCCAATTCCCACACCGAGCGTCTCTACGCCGCCGCGCAGAAGCACGGCGTGTATATACAATCCGCGAGCTTCCTTGAGGTCGACCCGAAGTACCCGGACGCGGTGTTCAACACGACGGTGTTGATCTCACCGGAAGCGAGCACTCCTCACGGCATCGTCTCCAAGTACCGCAAGGTGAATCCGTGGATCCCCTGGGAGGTCCACGCGAGTCCCTGCGACATCCCCGGGTACGACGAAGAGCTGTTCCCGGTCACCGAAACCGAGATCGGGCGACTCGGGGTCGCGACGTGCTACGACTGGGTGTTTCCCGAAGTCACTCGCGAGCTCGCGCTCGGCGGAGCGGAGGTGTTGATTCGTATCAGCGCTTACATGGATCCGTGGGGCGCAACCGAGCCGACCGACTGGTGGACCACCGTCAATCGATGCCGCGCGCTCGAAAACTTGGCAACGGTGGTCGCCTGCAACCAAGGGGCGAGCGCCAGCAACTACCCGCCCTTCTCGTGGCCGGGTTCCAGCATGATTGTCGATCTCGATGGGCGCATCCTCTCGCAGGCCTCGAGCGGCCCGGGGGAGGCGATCGTCGTCGGTCCTTTGGGAATTGCGAATCTGCGCGCAGAGCGGGCGCGAAGAGTCGGGCATGCGATGCCCGCTCACCTGCGCCCAGAAGCGTACCCCAGACAACGTGCCCCCCGTCTCGCCCCGGGGGCAGAGCCCGCGGACCGAAGCGTTCCGGGGCTCCATGAGAGGATCCAAGCGAGCGCACGCCGCCTCGGCTGGTGACCGTCCGCACAAGCTCTCTTCCCCCCCGGACCCGCGAGGGTTACCGTCTCTGTCCCTCGATCTCGAAGGACTTCCATGAACACCCCCAACCTTCAACAACTGCGCATCGCTCGCGATGATGGAGGCGGCGGCCGCCGGGGCGGATCGCGCCTCGGAGTGATCGTACTTTTGCTCCTCCTCGGGTACATCGCGTGGAACGAGTTCGGGCGCGGCTCGACCGGACCCGCGCTTCCCGAAGTCACCGTTTCGCGCGTCTCGCGCGTGGGGGGCGCCCTGCCTCGCAGCGGGATTTCGGCGAACGGTTACGTGGTCGCGCGCGTCCGTGCGGCACTCTCGACCGACATCCCTGGCCGTCTCGTGGAGCTGCGCGTCGAGGAGGGCTCTCGGGTCCAGAAGGGCGAGTTGGTCGCACGCCTCGATACCCGTGAGCTCGAAGCAGGCCGCGACCGCGCAGCCGCCGAGCTCAGGCAAGCGGAGGCGAGCACTCGACTCGCACAGCTCGAACTAGAGCGGGTCACCCCGCTGGTCGAGTCCGGAGATGCGAGCGTCTCCGCCCGCGACCAGGCGCAAGCCGATCTCGATATCGGAATCGCGCGCCAGGCGGGGATTCGAGCGACCATCGCCGAGATCGATGTGCGCATCGACAAGTCCTCCGTGTTCGCCCCGTTCGACGGGATCGTGGTCGAGAAGAACGCGGAGGTCGGCGAAGTGGTCAGCTCGGTGAGTTCTGGCGCGAATTCGCGCGGCGCCGTCGTGACGCTGGTCGACTTCAATTCCCTCGAGGTGCAGATCGAGCTCGCGCAAACTTCTCTCTCCGCTGCCCAGATCGGCGCACCGGTGCGGATCGAACTCGATGCGTACAAGGATCGCTCCTACACCGGGCGGGTCCGTCAAATCTGGCCCACGGCGGATCGTCAGAAGGCCACCGTCGAGTTGCGTGCCGAGTTTCTCGAACGAGACGAGCGCATCCTTCCCGAGCTCGGCGTCCGCGTGACCTTCGTCGGCGAAGAAGAGATGACCGGAGCCGCGTCTCGAGTCCTCATGCCGGCGGCGGCGCTCATCGTGGGGCCCGAATCCGCGGTCTTCATCTTCGAGGACGGCAAGGTGCGGAGACGCACCGTCGTGATCGAGCCTGCAGAGGAGCCGGGGATGGTGCGCGTGATCGACGGACTCCGCGGCGGAGAATTTGTGATCGAGACGCCGTCGGTGGGGCTCATCGACGGTGACCAGGTACAGCGGAAGGAAATCGCCCCGTGAGCGAATTCATCGAACTGAAACAGGTGACGAAGACGTACACGCGCGGGGGCGAGACTCTCCGCGTCCTCGACGCACTCGATCTCACCATCCCGCACACCGACTTCGTGGCGCTGATGGGACCGAGTGGTTCGGGGAAGACCACCATTCTCAACATCGTCGGTGGACTCGACCGGCCGGACAGTGGGGAAGTCACGGTCGCGAACGAGACGGTGAGCAGCCTCTCCGAGTCGCAACTTCCCGGGTGGCGCGCACGCCACGTCGGATTCGTGTTCCAGAGCTTCAACTTGGTACCCGTCTTGACCGCGATAGAGAACGTGATGCTCCCTCTTCTTCTCACCCCGCTCTCCCGAGCGGAGCGGAAGAAGCAGGCGGAGTTCGCGCTCGAGGTCGTGGGCCTCTCCGACCGCATGACCCACCGACCGAGCCAACTCTCGGGGGGACAGGAGCAGCGCGTCGCGATCGCGCGCGCCATCGCCACCGACCCGGACGTCATCGTCGCCGACGAACCCACCGGTGACCTCGACCGCGACACCGCGAACTCGGTCATGGAACTGCTCGGCCGCCTGAACACCGAGCTCCAGAAGACGATCGTCATGGTGACCCACGACCACGTTGCCGCGGAGCAGTGCAAACGCATCTTGCACCTCGACAAGGGCACTCTGGTCGAGGGCGGGCCGATGGGAGCCGGGACCGGCGGGAGCGGGGCAGCATGAAGGTTCCCTGGGGTCTCGCACTCAGACACGTCAGAACCCACTGGTTCCGCAACATGCTCACCATCGGCGCGGTCTCGGTTGCGGTGTTTCTGTTCTGTTTCTTGGTCTCTTTGATCGTCACGCTCGATGCGCAGGTGGAAGAGGCCTCCGTCGATCGTCTTGTCGTCAAATCGGCGGTTTCCCTCTTCGTCGACCTCCCGCTCGACTACCAGACCAAGATCGCGAACGTGCCCGGAGTCGAACTCCTCACGAAGTGGCAGTGGTTCGGAGGCTACTACCAGGACCCCAACACCGGGTTCTTCGCGCAGTTCGCGGTCGACGTCGATCCGTTCTTCGAAATGTACGAGAACGACATCGAGATCTTGGAGGCGCCCGCCGGTGCCACCGGTGACCTTCGAATTGCGGTCCGAGACGCGATGCGATCGGAGAAGCGCGGCGCATTGGTCGGGGCCACGATCGCGAACAAGTTCGGGTGGAAGGTCGGAGACACAATCCCGTTGATCTGCACCATCTTCCCGAAGACCGACGGAACCCCGTGGGACTTCAAAGTGCTCGGGATCTACGGCAAGAAGAAACAGAGCATCGACGATCAGACTCTGTTTTTTCGATTCGACTACTTCGAGGACACGGTCCTCGGCCAAGGGACCATGGACAGCGTCGGAACCGGCACCTTCTTCGTCCAAGTCGCTCCGGGCGCCAGCGCGAAAGCGATCGACGACATCGATGCGCTCTTCCACAATGGGCCTCAACGAACCAAGACGACAACCGAGGGTGCGTTCATGCAGGGCTTCGTCTCGATGCTCGGCAACCTTCCGCTGTTCCTCGGCACGATCGGTGGCGCGGTCGTGTTCGCGGTGTTCTTCTCCGTGGTCAATGCGATGCTCATCGCCGGACGTCAGCGCATCCGCGAATCCGGCATTATGAAAGCACTCGGATTCTCGAACAGCGCCATCGGTACATTGATCGTGTTCGAGTCGCTGCTCCTGACCGGTCTCGGCGGCCTCTTGGGTATCGCTCTCACACTCGGTCTCGAACGCGCCGCGGGTCCCGCGATCCAAGGAATGTTCCCGAACTTCGGGGTAGAGCCGAGAGCGATCCTGCTCGGAGCTGCCATCGCCCTCGGTATCGGCGTCATCGCAGGAATCGCCCCCAGCCTCACGCTCATGCGACTGCGCCCCACCGAGGCGCTGAGGAGCGACGGATGAGCGCACGGAAAGGAGTCGAATAGATGGCACTCCCCATCGGCTACTCGTGGCGAAACCTGGTCGTCCGCCGCACGTCGACCCTGTTCACGGCCCTCGGGATCGGCCTCACCGTCGCAGTTTTTTGCGGCGTATTCGCCCTCCGGAACGGTTTCCAACAGCTCTATGCACCGCGGGGATCGGAAGACGTCGCTATCTACTTGCGGCCGGGCGCGAACTCAGAGGGTGAATCGCTCATCGCCAGGGAGCAGGCGAACATCATCTTGAAGGAGCGCCCGGAGATCGCGCGGAACGACGCCGGTGACCCGATCGCCGCCGCAGAGTCTTACCTCGCCGTCTACATGGACAAGATCGGGGGCGGGCAGACCAACGTCCCCTTGCGTGGAGTGCAACCGATGACCTTCGAGGTGCTCCCCCGCCGCCCGGATATCGTCGACGGGCGCATGCTTCAGTGGGGCGCCGACGAAATCATCGTCGGGATGCCCCTCACCGAGCGCATCGTGGGGTGCCAGCTGGGCGAAACGCTGATGCTCAATCTCACTGCGTTCAAAGTGGTCGGCGTCTTCGATGCACCGGGTGCGTACCGGGGCGAGGTTTGGGGCGATGTCGAGCGGATGATGACCGCCCTCGAACGTCCCGCCTTCCAGCGGGTGATCGCACGCTTGAACCCCGAAGGGGCGGCGCGACTCCAGACCGCGCTCGAGGTCCAGAAGGAGCGGGATCTCGAGTCGAAAGCGCTCGCCAAGAAGCGAGCCAAAGAACCGTCGGGGAGCTCACCCGGGCCGGCAGAAGCGTCGGGCGAGGAGGTCCCCCGCCGTGGTCCTCAAACGCTCAAGGACGAACTCGAAGACGACCCCCGGACTCCCCTGCAGATCCTCTCCGAGCGCGAGTACCTCGCAAAGCAGACTTCGTTTCTCTCGGCGGGACTGTTGGTTCTCGCGGTCGCCCTCACAGTGATCATGGGTTTCGCTGCGGTACTCGGCGCGATGAACACCATGCTCTCGTCGGTTTCCGCCCGAACCCATGAGGTCGGCGTTCTGAAGGCGATCGGCTACCGGCCCGGCTCGATCTGGCTCGCGTTCGTCATCGAGAGCGCATTTGTCGGACTCGTGGGCGGGGGTCTAGGGCTCCTCATCGTCGCGCCGTTCCACGGGGTTCAGACCGGTGCCACCAACTGGAACACATTCACGGACGTCTCCTTTTCCTTTCGCCTGTCGCCGGAGATCGCAGTCGGCGCGTTCGTGATCGCCTTCCTCCTCGGAATCGTCGGGGGCGCGATCCCCGCCTGGCGTGCTTCGCGATTGAGGCCAGTCGACGCGCTCCGGGGCGGGTAAGGGTTACAAATCGGCTTCAGGCCTCCGCGGAGCCACCTGGGTTCCCCTTGCAAACTCGGCGAGGTTGCTGGGATCGGTTGCGATCAGCTGGGTCGGTTCGGTACCGTACCTTTGCCGCGGAGGGCCAATCCTTCACGACAGTTGAACCCGGGGGGGATCGTGAGGACGCATTGAATCGGCAGTCTGAAGTCCGCGACCCCGCACCGGCGGTCTCAGTGGTCATCCCCGTGTACAACGAGCAGGAATCGATCGAACCGCTCCTCGATGAGTTGCTGCCGGTTCTCGATGCCCTCGAGCCCGCTTTGGGCGGCACACCCCACGAGGTGATCGTCGTCGATGATGGCTCGACCGACAGCACCCCTCAGATCCTGCGCCGCCGCGCCGAAACCACACCCTGCCTTCGCATCCTGACTCTCGTACCCAACTCTGGTCAGAGCGCAGCGTTCGAAGCCGGGTTCCGCGCCGCGCGCGGAGACGTCTTCGTCACCCTCGACGGCGACGGTCAAAACGACCCCGCCGATATCCCCCAAGTGCTCGCCGCTCTCGCGGGGCAGGTCGCTGTCTTCGGAGTGCGCGCGCATCGCGCCGACCCCAAGGTGCGAAAAATCGCGCAGCGGATCGCGAACGGCGTTCGAAATCTGGCTCTCGGGAGCACCTACCAAGACGTCGGCTGTTCGCTGAAAGCATTCCGGCGAGAGGTGATCGCCGACGTGACCCTCTACAACGGCCTCCACCGGTTCTTCCCCTACCTCGTGGAGATGCGCGGGCGACGCGGCGTCGAGATCGATGTCTCGCACCGCGCCCGCGAGCGGGGCACGAGCAAATATCGAGCATTCGGACGAGGTTGGCCTGCGTTCTGGGACTTGTTGATGGTCCGCCGTATGATGCAGCGCGCGCTCCGCTATGACTCCGTCGAGAATCCGGTCGCTCGCGAGAAGAGCGCGGTTCTGGAGAAAGCGGCGACTTCGGAGAAGACCGATCTTCTCGAGTGCGCTGCTGAACGAACAATCGCGCCCGTACGGAAGGCGACTTGATGGCGGATTTTTGGAACAACCTGCTCCAGGCTCTGCAGAACCCGTGGGTCATCTTCGGCTTCGCCGCCCAGGCGCTCTTCTTCATGCGGTTCCTCGTCCAGTGGATCGCAAGCGAACGTGAAGGTCGATCGGTCGTCCCCGTCGCCTTCTGGTGGTTCAGCATTGGCGGGGCCTCGGGACTTCTGGTCTATGCGATTCAGAAACAGGACCCGGTGTTCATTTTCGGGCAGTCCCTCGGTTTCGTCATCTACACACGCAACCTCATCCTGATCCGCAAGGAGAAGCTCGCTTCCACCGCTGCGGTGGCGTCTCAGGACCCGGCGGACATGGCTCCGGCGCGCGCAGGTCGTGGGCCGCGATCCGCTCCAGCGCGTCCCGCTCCTTCCCGCCGCGCAGGCGTGAAGTAGCCAACGTTGAACGATCCCGCGAGCGAGGAGGGGGACGCCGCTTCTCAAAACGACCTCCCCCCGAGCGTGGACCTCTCCCCGAACGTGGACCACTCCCCGAACGTGGACCACTCCCCGAACGTGG
>CALEHF010000014.1 GCA_937876125.1 uncultured bacterium | reverse complement strand
GGTGTGGTGGAGCACTCAGGAGCACTACACCGAGACGGGCAAGTATATGGATGCCCACGTCGGGCCGGGGATCGAGCTGGTCGGGGAGTATCTCGACATTTTGGCTCTCGATCCCGACTACCGCGTCGCCTTCCACCAGCTGCCGTACTTGAAGAGCTTTCTCGAAGCGCGACCGTGGCGGCGCGAAGAATTGCTCGCCGAGGTCGCGAGCGGGCGGGTCGGGATCGTGGGGGGGACCTACAACGAACTCGCGAGCACCCTGATCGGAGCCGAGGCGGTGATCCGCAACGCCGCGTACGGAACGCTCTGGCAGAGATCCGTCCTCGGGACGAGCGGGGAGGTCTTCTGGCAGTGCGACGTGTTCGGGCACGATCCGAGTTTTCCGAGCTTGATGGCGCAGAGCGGCCACCGGGCGGGCGTGTTCGGTCGCGGGCCGTTTCACCAGTGGGGGACCGATCGCGACCGAGTGAACTTCCCGAGCGAGTTCATGTGGGCGGCTCCCGATGGTCAGCAAATCCTCACGCACTACCTCACCGGCCACTACGGTTACGCGTACGCAAAGTTCGCGAGCGGATCGAACCGTGCATCCGACGACCCGACGCACACTCGCGCGATTATTGCGTCGATGTTCGAAGATCTGAAACAGCCCGCTCTCACGCACCACGTGCTGTTGCCGATGCACATGGATTTCATCCGCCCGCTCGAGAATCTCGGAGACCTGATCCGCGATTGGAACGAGACCTATCTTGCGCCGCGGGCGGTGATCGACAATTCGAAGGGGTTCTTCGATGCGGTCGAGGCGGAGATCGAGGAGCGGGACTTGGTCCTGACAGTGATCACCCGCGACATGAATCCGATCTACACCGGCTGCGGAGTCTCGTTCGCCGATTTGAAGATTGCCGAACGAGAGGTCGAGGCCGCGCTTCGGGAGGCGGAGATCTTCGCCACGATTGCGGCGATCGAAGGCGCAGAGTATCCCCAACGATCTCTCGATCGCGCGTGGCGTCAGCTGATCTTCCATGCTCACCATGACGCGGTCACCGGCTCGAGCTCAGACCAGGTGTACATCGATCTCTTGTGGGGGATGCGCGACGCGCTCGAGATTGCGCACGACGTGCGCTTCGCCGCCCAGTGCTTTCTCGCGAACCGCGTGGATGGGGTGGGTCCGCTTCTTTGGAACTCCGTCGCTCACATGCGCAGCGGTTGGTGGGTGAGTGAAGATGTCCAGGAAGGGCGGGGCGCGTTGCACCACGCCGATCTTCCCGCGCTCGGGGTACGACGCCTCGAGGCGGAACCGCTCCCGTCAGAGACTCCGGCGTTCGACTCGAAGCGGCCGGTCCTGGTGAACGAACACCTCCGCGTCGAGTTCGATCTGACTCTCGGTGGGGCGATGGTGAGCGTGATCGATCGGGCGACCGGCGAGGAGCTTCTCGACGGTCCGGGGAACGATGTCGTCCTCTGCGAAGAGTACGCGGTTCTCCCGGGGCACGGAGAGGGGCCTTGGCACCTCTCGCCCACCGGGAAGCGACGCAGTGGCATCGGAGTCACCGCCCGCATGCGGAGAGATCCGGCGCGTCCACACCGGATTGAAATCGAGGCTCGATACCCGGAGTTCACCAAGCTCCAAACCGTCGAACTCCTGCCCGGAGAATCCCGGATCGATTGCGTGACGACGATCTCCCGCTGGCAGGGTCGCAATCAGCTGTTGCGGGTCGAGTTTCCGTTCCGACACCCGGGGGCGAGACCGATTTTCCAGACTGCGGCGGCGACCATCGGCCGCCCCTTCGCTCGAGACGTAGATACCGCCGTGGATCCTTGGACCCTCGACCAGACCACCGGGCAGTGGGTCGGGCTCGGTGCGGTCGCGACGATCGAGATCGTTCCGTCGGACGGGCCCCCGATTCGTCGCGCGATCGGAGTCGGAGAGATCGTCATCGACAGTGGGTCGGGGAACGATCGCCTGCGCCAGGCGAATGAGCTCGCTCTGGCTCTCGTCAGCCTGGGGGTCACGACCACGATCACTCGCAGTGAAGAGCGCCGATACGGCGACCTCGACGATGACTCGAACGTGCCCGACTTCCGCATTTTCCTCGGAAGCGAGGAAGAACTGCGCGGCACCCAAACCTTGGTCGGTGGAGCGCCCCCTTTGGGCGAGCCGATTCGCTACGCGGAACCGCAGTTCACCGCCGATGGGACTCCGCTCGACATCGCGCTGCCGACGCTTTGGGTGCGCGCCGACGCCGAATCGCGCCGGCTCTTGCTCACGTCTCTCACCCGTGACCGCGCGATCGTGATCCCGAGCGAGGCGAGCCGTCTCACCGAGGGTCTTCCATCTGTCGCAGATAGGGGGATCGCCGTCGTGAACCGGGGGGCGATCTCGTGCCGCGTCGAACCGAGCGGAAAGCTCGCGGTCCATCTCCTGCGCAGTTGCACGAGTTGGCCCGCCGGGCTTTGGATTGATCCCCCCGAACGTGCCCACCCCGACGGCTCTCCACTCGGCGCGATGCACGGGACGCATCGCTTCGAGTACACGGTCATTCCCTACCTCGGAGATCATCGCGACGCTGAGATCGCCGCCCGCGGTCAGGAGGTGCAGTACCCGCCTTTGCGACAACTCTATCGCGAAGGGGATGGCTCCATCCCCGACGGGAAGAGCTGGCTCTCGGTCGAACCGGCGTCGGTTCTTTTGACCGCGCTGAAGCCGGCGGGCTTCGAAAGTGCGAGTTGGGCGGAGGAGTCGGTGCATGCGCCGGTTCGCCACGTGGTGGCTCGTATTTGGAACGGGAGCGGCATTCCGACGACCGCTCGTGTGCGCCCCGGCTTTCGCGTGATCCGCGTGACCGAATGCGACTTCTTCGAGGGGAACGGCGATGAACTTTCCGTCGATCCCAGTGGAGAGATCGAGGTCCAACTCGCGCCCTACGCGATGGCGACCCTGCTGATGGTGATCGAGAACCGCACCGAGACTCCGGAGCGCTTGCTGCTCCCGCACGAAAAAGTGATCGTGAGCTCACCGTGGCTCGAGAACCGCGGGGAAGGGGTCGAAGGAAATGGAGTCTTCTCGATCACGCCGCGCGCGCGATCGATCGTGATCACTTCCGAGGGAGGCGCGACGTCCCTCCACCTCTTCAATGGTCATCGCTCCCGAACCTTGACGGTTCCCCTCACGAGTCGCGGTCCCGCAGCTCTGGAGGTGGTCCTCGATCCTCCTCAGGTTGAGATACCGCCGGGGGGAGAAGCGGTTGTCCAGATGACGATCATTCCGCGGGAGCCGTGGACGGGGCGCTCAGCGATCGAAATTTCTGGGGTGCTAGAGGAAGGGAGCCACCTCGCGGCGGTCTGGGTTCACGATCCCGATACCGCCGCGGATGCCCCGGTGGTGGAGTGGTTGATCGACGAGCGGCTCGCAGTTCCCCGAGGTGAGCTTCGCGCCCGCGTTCGCAATTTGACCGATGGACCGCTCCGCGGCGTCGCTTCGTGGATCTCTCCTCAGCCGGCGTGGCGCGCGGTCATGGACTGGCGTGAGGAACTCGATCTGCCCCCGAACGGCGAAGTCGAGTTCCGCTCCCGCCTCTCGGTGCCGATCGACAGCTTCGTGATCCCTCGATTTACCGCCGCAGGAGAGATCGCGTACGGCGAGTCGATCGCGCTCCTCGAATCCCGCGACCAGGTCCTTCTCTCCTTTGATGTCGATCGGGTACGGATCGCGGAGAGCGGGGTGGGCATCGCCAATGTGACCGCTCGCGCGCGCCGCGGCCTCACCGAGCGGAGCCAGGTCCTGCTCGACATTCCCGATGGCTGGACCGCGACCGAGGTCGCGCGAGACTTCACCGCAGCCAACGAGCAGAATCCGGTGCACCGGCTTGTACTCAGTTTCGCGATCGGCGCTTCGGCCGGGGGGCGTGGTGGACCGCTCGTCGCGACCGGGCCGGGGCGCTCGCACGCCGCAGTCGATACCACCGTGGCGCCCGCTCAACGAGCGCTGCCGGCGGGGGACTCGGTCACGATCGACGGGGAGTTCGACGAGTGGGAAGCGAGTGAGTTCACGTCGGCGAGCGGGACACTTGGATCGGTACAGACCGCGGTGCGCTTCGATTCGGGGGGACTCACCCTTGCGATGGATGTCGCCGATGCCACGTTCCGTCAGACCCAGGCCGCCGCGACGATCTGGGAAGGGGACTCGGTGCAGTTCGCACTCACCGCCGCCCCCGGAACCGATATCGGCTACTCGAGTTCCGATCTCGAATTCGGTGCGGCGAAGACTCCGAACGGCCCGCTCGTCTGGTGCTGGTACGCAGGGCCGGATGGGAAAACGGGACGCGTCGACGAAGCCGAAGTCGTCATCGTGCCGTACGCCGGGGGGATTCGTTACGAGTTCCGCATCCCGCGCACTCGCCTCCCCGGGATCAACCTCGAACCTGGCGGAGTCCTCGGGTTCTCCTACATCGCAAATGACGACGACGGGAATGGGTATCGTGGGGCGACCGAGTGGACCGGCGGGATGACGGGGACCAAAGACTCGTCTCAGTTTGGAGAGTTGTTGCTCGTGCCACGGTGAGCGGGGGCTGCAGAGGAACGAAGGCGCCGCCATCGCGCGGACTCATTCGCCCCTCGCATCGCGCGTCAGGAAGGGGCACACTGCCGTTTCACAACCGTGCGGGCAGTGCCGTCCTTCGGGCCTGCAGGGTGAGAGCCTCGACCCGAGAGGAGCGCCATGCGTGTCCGACTCCACCACACCTCTCTTCTGCTGGGCCTGCTTTTCACGGGTCTTCTCCCACTGACCCCTCTCGCCTCGCCTACGCTCGCCGCTGACCCCGAGGCACAACCGGCGATTCCGGCCGAGCGTCTCCTCGCCGCTCTCCTGGTGGCGGAAGCGCATCTCGCATCCGCGGCGCCCGCCTTGGCCCTCGAGATCCTCGAACCGCTCTCTCACCGAGTACCCGATGACCCGATCGTCGCTCTTCGCTACGGGGAGGCGCTTCACGGGACCGGCCGCCACTCAGAAGCCATTTCGGTCCTCGAAATTGCCGCGCGCGACCCGAGCGTTCTCTCGGATGCCGAGTTTCTCTCGGCCCGAGCTCACGCCCTCTCCGGCGACATTCGTGCGGCAGTGCGTTCGATCGATCGCGCTTGGCAGGGTGGCTTCCGCGATCTCGATCGCGTGCGGGACGAACCCGATCTCGTGTCGCTACAAGATGACCCGCACTTCCTCTTCCTCATCGAACGATTCCAAGATTCGCTGACGCCGTTCCGCGACGAAGTGGAAGTCTTTCACTCCTTCGAAGGTCGGGTCGCCCACGAGCAGTTCGGGTGGGCGGCGATCGAGGCGGGCGATATCGATGGGGATGGCGCGAACGATGCCGCCGTGAGCGCTCCCTTCGCCCGGAAGGATCAGGGCGAGCAGCACGCAGGTAGCGCGGAGTTGGGGCGCGTGGAGCTTCGCTCCGGCCGTTCGGGGAAGCTGATTCACGAGTTTTGGGGGGTCGTGCCCGGTGGGCGATTTGGCACCGCTCTCGGCAAGGCGGGGGATCTCAATGGCGATGGGGTCGGCGACATCATCGTTGGCGCACCGGGAGATTCGGAGAGCGCCGGACGCATCAGCGTTCACTCGGGAGCCGACGGGTCCACGATTCTCGAACGCACCTCCACCGAGGCGGGTGATCTGTTCGGGATGGAAGCGCGTGGGATCGGCGACTGGAACGGAGACGGCGTCCCCGATCTGCTCGTGGGCGCGCCGGGCGCCGATGGTCCCGCCGGAGTCGATGCCGGTCGAGTCGAACTGTTGTCGGGGCGCGATCTCTCGCTTCTCATGACCTTTGACGGGGAGCGTGAGGGGGAGGGACTCGGTCGTGCGGCCTGGGGTGCCGCTCGTCACGACGGTCACTTCTTGGCTCTGGGAGCCGGCGGCGGCGGGCCCGAGGGGCGCGGCGAAGTGCGTCTCTATCGAGGGGAGA
The DNA here is from genome assembly GCA_937876125.1 of uncultured bacterium. GTDB lineage: Bacteria > Planctomycetota > UBA8108 > UBA1146 > UBA1146 > JAFMMO01. The sequence goes on along the minus strand of CALEHF010000014.1, from coordinate 8,780 downwards.
GCGCGCGACTGCTCGAGGTGATCGAAGCGGATCGGAGCGGAGTGAGTCTGGGGAGTTCGTGCGTCTCACTGGTCGGCGATGTCGACGCGGATGGCGTCCCTGACTTCTCGATCTCCGACTGGCAGAACCGTGCGCGAGGCAAGATGACCGGGCGCGTCGTCATCCACTCGGGCGCGAACGGTGAGCGGCTGCGAGTTTTCACCGGCGGGTATGGAAGTGGATTCGGCACCGGCGACGGGATCGCAGGGGACGTCGATCTCGACGGCCACGCCGATCTGGTGATCGGTTCTTGGCTCAGTTCACGCAGTGCGAGCGGCGGGGGAGCGGTGTTCCTGATCTCGGGGGCGACCGGCGAAGTGTTCGCGACGTGGAGCGGCCGCACCGTCGGCGATCACGTCGGGTTCGATGCGACGGGCCTCGGCGATGTCGACGGGGATGGGGCGCTCGACTTCCTGATCTCGGCGGCAAACTCCTCGATCCGCGGCCCCGATACGGGCCGGGTGTTCATCGTCTCCGGCCCCTGTCTCCTCCAGGGAGAATTCCCCGGCAATCTTTCGGGTGAGACCCGCGTGACGAGACCGTAGGGAAGAGCCGCCTTACTGAAGCGCGGCTTTAGGGAAGCGCGACCTTAGGGAATTAGTGGCCAGAACACCGGGATCAGAATCCCCCCGAGCGTCCAGACGATGAGCACGAGGGGGAATCCCGCCTTGAAGAAGTCGCTGAACCGATACCCTCCCGCGCCGTAGACTAGCGTGTTGGTCTGGTAACCGATCGGCGTGAGGAAGCTGCAACTGGCTCCGTACGCGACCGCGAAGATGAACGGGTACGGCGAGACAGTCACCTCGTCGATGGTCAACTCGCGCGAAAGACTCAGCGCAACCGGGACCATCAGAGCAGCGACTGCGTTGTTCGAAACGACCTCCGTCAAGAGGGCCGACAAAATCAGGACCACGACCACCATCCCGTGGGGGCCGATGAAATCGAGTGCAGTGACGATGTGGTGCGCGACCCAATCCGCGGCGTGCGTCTCTCCCATCGCCACGCCGAGCGCGAGCATCCCCGCGATGAGGACCAGGATGCGCCAGTGCACCGCTTCGTAGACTTTTCCCGCCGGAAGACACCCTGAGAGGATCATGGCGACGGCGCCGATCAGCGCGACCGTCGCCATCTGCAGCCATTGCAACGCGAGGAGTCCGATCACGGCGATCAGAATGCCGAGAGCGATCGGAGCCTTCGACTTCCGAATCAGAACGTCTTCGATCCCGCTCAGAAGAACTAGCCCCTCCTCTGAACCGACGCGCTCGAGTCCGTCTGAAACTCCTTGGACCAAGAGCACGTCTCCGACTCGAAGAGGATGCTCCGACAGCTTCTGACGCAAGTGCATCCCGTGGCGCAAGATCGCGAGGACGTGCACCCCGAATCGGCGACGGAACTGCACCTCGCCGAGCTTTTGCCCCGCGTAGATCGAGTTCGACTGCACCAAGACTTCGGCGAGTTCGGTTTCGCGGTTGGTGAGGTGCGACTCTTCGTCAGAGAGAATCTCATCGAGGTTCGCGAGTCCTCGCTCTTCCCGAACCGCGACCAAATCTTCGACAGAGCCGGCGATCACCAGCGCATCCTCTTCTTCGAGGATCGTGTTCTCGAGCGGGGGCCAGATAATTTCCTCCCCGCGAATCACCTGTAGAACTCGGATGCCGGTCGCATCGGAGAGGGGGGTATCACCGAAACGCTGTCCGACGAGGGAGCCCCCTGCCCGCACCTCGAGCTCGGTCGCGTATTCACGGAGGCGGCCACCCCCCCCCTGAGAAGTGAGGCTCGTGATGGTGCTCCGCTCGGGGATCAACTTGCGGGCGAAGAAGATGAGGTAGATCAAGCCGGCGAAGCTGAGGATCGATCCGAGCGCCGTGAACTCGAACATGCCGAGGGGTTCGAGTCCTTCTTCTTGGGCGACGATCGAAGCGACGAGAATGTTGGTCGAGGTTCCGATCAGTGAGCAGGTCCCGCCGAGGATGGCCGCGTAGGAGAGCGGAATCAGCATGTGTGAGGGGTTCACTCCGAGGCGTCGCGAAATGCCGAGCACGATCGGGATGAACATCGCGACCACCGGCGTGTTGTTGAGAAACGCCGAGCTGACCAGGACAATGGCGAGCGTAAACACCAGGAACCGGGTTTCATCCCCAGAGCTCCAGCGCTCGATCCGGTTGGCGACGACGCCGAGTGCGCCGGTTCTGAGCAGTCCCTCGCTGACGACAAAGAGCGCTCCGACCCCGATCACGGCGGGGTGGCCGAAACCGGCAAGTGCGGGTTCTGTCTCGAGAATCCCGGTCAGAATCAGAGCGAGCACCACAAGTACCGCGACGACGTCGACCGAGACCCACTCGGTGACGAACAAGACGAGGGAGGCGACGAGGAGGCCGAGGACGGTGAGAATGGGAGCATCGAGGGTGGGGGGCTCTTGGGCGGCGAGGGAGAGGATCTCGATCATGGGGGGCCCTCGCCTCTGGAGTTTGAGAACATCGGAACCGAGACAGGAAGTGCGTCGAGTTCCATCCTCAGCTCCCATTCGCCGAATGCCAGCCCTCGGCCGCGGTTCGGGCTACACTCTCTCGCCGTGTCTCTGCGTCGCCGTGTCACCGAGTCTCTGTGTCACCGAGTCTCTGTGTCACCGCGTGTTGGTGTCACCGCGTGTTGGTGTCACAGTGGGTTGGTGTCACAGTGGGTGTCGCTGCCGCGCCAATTGCGAGTGGTGGGACTTGGAGTGACGGTGGAGGATAGTCGGCGGCCGGATGGGGAGCCACCCCAATCGGTAGAGTAGCCTGACGAGTCGATGGGGAGGCGCGCCGGAAATGTCGAGGGGTGTGGCGAAGAGAAAAACTCTTCGAGGGAGAGTTGCCATTGTCGGGGCGGGCCTCGCCGGTGCGGCGTGCGCTGCAGCTCTCGCGCGGCGGGGTGAGGCTGTGGTCCTCCTCGAGGCGGAGAGCACCGCGGGGCGCCACTCCTCAGGTCGAAATGCTGGGCTCGTGCGGCAAGCGGTCGAAGATCCCGTGACCGCGCGGCTCTGTCTAGAGGGTGCGCGGGCGATCCGCGCGCGGTTGATCGGAGGGGTGGAGATCCCATTCCGCCCGAGCGGTTCCATTCTCATCGATCCGATCGGCTCGATCCCTCCCGAAGTGTGGGCGCCCCTCGATTCGAGAGAAGTCTCCCCCGACGCAGTGATCGCTCGCCTGCCCTGGCTCGCCGGGTGCGCGCTCGAGAATGCGATCGAGACCCGAGACGATGGCATTGTCGAAGTGCACGCGTTGCTCGAGGCGTACCTCGCGGAAGTCAGAGATCACGGCGGTGAGATCCGCTTTGGGGAACCTGCGCTGCGTCCCCTTATCGACTCGGGTGCCGTGGTCGGGGTGTTGACGACTCGCGACGAGCTCGCGGTCGAGGCTCTCGTCATCGCGACGGGCGCCTGGGGGGCGGAGTGGGGGGAACGCGGCGGAGCGCCGATCGCTCTCACTCCGACCCGCCGGAGCTTGATTCAGACGACTTGTGATGAGCGGAACGGTGATCCTCCTGCGACCGATGTTCGGACGACGCAGCCGGAGCGACCGGATGACGGCCCTTGGGTGTGGCACCTCGACGAAGGGTGGTACTTCCGCTTTGAAGCGGGGGGGATGCTCTGGTGCGCGGGGGAAGAACTCAGCGACACTCCTGGGGACGCCCGTCCCGATCCCCTGGCTCCCGATCGACTCGCAGAGGTTGCTGCGCGGCACCTCCCGGCGGTTCGCGGCTGGAACCCCGTGCGTCACTGGGCGGGACACCGCACCTTCTGTCCCGATCGCCGCTTCCTGCTCGGGCCCGACCCGCGTGTCGCCGGTTGGCACTGGGCGGTGGGACTTGGCGGGCACGGGGTCACGACTTCGTTCGCGGTCGGAGAGCGGGTGGCGAACGCCATCGTTTGGAGCACGGCGGATGGTCTCGAGCCAGAGCTCGCGTTCCGAGACGCGGTCCTTCCGGCTTCTCCCGGAGATCCGGTTCCACTTTCGGTGCGAACTGGCCTCGTGGAAGTCCCCCGAAAGGAGCCACGGTGATCGAACGCCTCCGACCCGAGACTCCGGAAGAGCTTCACACGCCGAAAGCCTCCGCGGCTGACCTCGCACGCCTCCTCGACCTCGAGATCGAACTCGAAGCGGTGCTCGGCGAGAAACGAGTTCCCCTCGGAGATCTTTCGGGGACCAGTGTGGGCAGTGACCTGCTCCTCCTTCCTCGTGGGGAGCCGGTGCGTCTCGTCGCAGGCAATGTGGAAATCGGGGAGGGAACCGCCGTCGAGATCGAGGGGCGGCTCGCGCTGCGCATCGATCGATTGCGCCCAATCCGCGAACTCGCGGCGGAGCTTGGCGGGTTCCTGCGAGAAGATGGCCACGTCGATCCGCCGGACTCTCCCTGAGCTCAACAGAGGCTGAAGTCGAGGCGTAGGTTGGGTTGCCTTGCACAAGAGAACGTATCGAGGATGATTCCGCGTCCGCGCTTCTGCGGGCACTCAAAAGTGATCAGGAAGGAAGGCGCAATGGCGCGCGAGAAGAAGGGCCGCTCCACCTCGGGCGGGGCGGCGAAGAAGGGCTCGCGCGACAAGGACGCGACGAAGAAGAAACCGGTCAAAGAGAAGTCCGCGAGGACGAAAGCCGCGATCGAGCGGGCCGAGAAGGAGCAGGCCAAGAAAGAGAAGGGCGGAAAGAAGCCGACGAAGAAGGCAGAGAAGAGCAAGTCTGGAAAGAAGAAGGTGAAGATGGCGAAGACCGCCGATCGTCACCAGCTCTACCAGGCGTCGGTGCAGGAGCCAGAGGCCGACGTGCGCTTCATGCGCCGCGTGTTCCAGAAGCTTCGGGGGCGCCCCGCTCTCGTGATGCGAGAGGACTTCTGTGGCACCGGTTACCTCTCCTGCACTTGGGCTGCTGCCTCCCCCGAACTCTCAGCGTTCGGCATCGATATCGATCCCGATCCGCTCCAGTGGGGAGAGACGCACAACCGCGCCCCCCTCTCCGAAGATGTGAAGAGCCGCGTCGAGCTCATCGAGGGGAACGCCCTGGATGTCCTCGACCGCAAGGCCGACATCATCTGCGCTCTGAATTTCTCGTGGTTCTGTTTTGTCACCCGCGAGCAACTCCTTGCTTACTGCCGCGCCGCGTATGCCAACCTCTCTGAGGACGGTTTGTTCATCCTCGACATCGAGGGGGGACCGGAGGCGCAGAACCTGCTCGAAGAAGAGCGTGAGGTGGATGGGTTCGACTACGTCTGGGACCAGGACGAGTTCGACGGAATCGGCAACCGGGCGGTCTGTCACATCCACTTTCGATTCCCCGATGGCAGCGAGATGAAACGCGCGTTCTCCTATGAGTGGCGCCTGTGGGGTATGGCCGAAATGCGCGATGTGCTCGCCGACGCCGGGTTCGCTCGATCGGAAGTGTACTGGGAGGGCACCGACAAAAAGGGGGAGGGGAACGGCGTGTTCACTCTTCGTGAGAAAGCGGACAACTCGGAGGCGTGGATCGCCTACGTCGTCGCCGCCAAGGACAGTCCGAAGTAGATCGTCACCGCGGGGGCGGGACCGACGTGATCACCGCGCCGATGACGCGTCGTGCTCCCGCCGCTTCGAGCGCGACCGCGCACGCATCCAGCGTGGCTCCAGTGGTCACGACATCGTCGACGAGCAAGATCACAACCCCCTTCACCCGCCGTGCCCGGCGGTCGGAGACTCGGAACGCGCCTTGGGGAGCATTCCGGCGAGCGGCGCCATCGAGCGACGTTTGAGGGGGACCGCCGCGACGCCCGATCGGAGCGAGGCACCGCCTCCGGAGAGTGCGCGCAAGCTCCCCGGCGAGCGACTCCGACAGCGGCCGACCGTGGCGGATCCGGCGCCCGAGGCTCCGCGGAACTCCCATCACGGCGTCGATTGGCGGTGGCGAGCCCAGTGCGGTGCACACCGCCTTCGCGAGCCAGCCCGCGAGCGCCGGGACCCGGTCATCGCCGCCACCCCACTTTGCCGCGAGGAGCATTTCACGAAGCGGCGCCGTGTGAGCACCGATGCGGATGAGGGGCCGAGGGGGAGGAACATCGCGGCAAAAGTCGCAGGCGTGATGGGGGCTGTCCGCGGTTTCCCGGTCCAGTTCGAGGAGACACCGGCGGCAAGCGGGAGGGGGCCAAACCCCCTTGGGGAGGCACTGTGGGCAGAGAGGGTCTCTGCTCACTCTTCGGAGGGCAGGGGACGATTCCATCGGAATCATCTGCGTGCAGCCGAGGCAGCGAGGCGGAAGGGCTACATCGCGGATGATGGCCATGGAGGAGCGGAGAAGGGTCCAGGGGTGGGAGGGCAGAGGCTCTGGTGGCTCGAATCGGTTCATGCGAGATCCCCGGAGCGGCGGAGCTGACCTGGCCCAGGGTCCGGGGCCGGGGGGGTGAAAACCGGCCAGAAACCACCCAATCCGCGGTGGATGCCCCCCTCGACATTCGCTAGACTTCTCGCCCTCATGGCGGCGTAGCTCAGTTGGTAGAGCGCGGGAATCATAATCCCTAGGTCCGCGGTTCGAGTCCGTGCGCCGCTATTCTTTAGGTTCAACCGCTGGCGCGGTTGAGACCCTGTTGAGACCGCAGGTCTTGATACGGAGTTTGAGGAGAGCGTGGTTCGGCGCGGAAATTCCGCTAGGCTGGTCTGCTCTTCTTCATTTCTGGTGGGTGGCTGGCCACTGGGTCCTGCCATTCGACCGCGGTTTACGGGTCTCTCTTCGTCAGAGATCACGATACTCATGCGCGTCGCTCTCTTCTGTGCTGCTCTCTCGCGGGAGCGCTGCAGGGACGATCGGCCGGCGCTCTGGAACGAGGCACCCATGGCTCGCGTATGCGAACTCTGTGGAAAATCGACACAGTTCGGGAACAAGGTCAGCCTGCGCGGTAAGGCCAAGTACCTCGGCGGAGTCGGTACCAAGATCACCGGCAAGGTGCGCCGCACCTTCAAGCCGAACCTCCAGCGGGTTCGCGCCCAGGTCAATGGCACCGTCCGTCGGATGAAGGTCTGCACCAGCTGCATCCGCGCCGGCAAGGTGACCAAGCCTGTCGCGTAGACTCGTCTGAGGCTGCTGATCTGAGATGGCCGCATCCGAGTACGGTTTCGGATGACGGAGTGAAACGGGTACTTCCCTGCGCGGGTGGTACCCGTTTGCTTCGTTGTCTTGATTCAATTCTTCCCCGCCTCAAGAGTCCCTTTTCGGCGGTCCGGACTGCCAGGGACGAACGTCCTCTCGACACCCCTTTCGCTGGGTCTACTCTCTGCGGGGCCCCTCCGCCTCTCCGCCCGTCCTCCGCAGGAGCGGCGCGCTCACTCGCGACTCGATCACCCTCGACCTCCGCACTTTTTTTGCCAAGGTCGTGACCTCTTGTCGCCGATCCGCCATCCTTCGGCGAACTCCGCGGAAGGAAGCGCAATGCCGGACACCCCTCCCCTCGACACTCCACAGATCGGGCCGGACGACGTCCGGAAGATCGCAGCGCTGGCGCGGCTGCGCGTTGCCGAGGAGGAAATCGACGGTCTCGTCGAACACTTCTCGAAAATGATGCACTTCGTCGAGCACCTGGCGGACGCGGACGACCCCGATTGCGAGCCGTTTCGTCTCGAGCCGCGAACCGTCGCCGCATTGCGCCCCGACACCCCGATCAACCCGGGCGAACCGGGGAGCCCGGTCTCGCTCGAAGCGTGGCAACGGAATGCCCCCGCGACCGATGGGCCCTATTTCACGGTGCCCCGGGTGGTCGGCTCGGAGGATTCGAAATGACTCGTCCTCCCAGCGAGCGCACAGCCCTCGAACTGAGGGGCGCGATCCTCTCCGGCGAGACGACCGCCCGCGCCGCATGCGCTTCGGTTCTCGCGCGCATCGAAGCGGTGGGTCGGGCCACCGGTGCCGTTTCCGAGTGTTTCGAGACCAGTGCACTCGCCGCGGCCGCCGCGGTCGATGCCCGCCTCGCGGCGGGGGAGGCGCCTCGCGCACTCGAAGGGATTCCCTTCACCGCCAAAGGAAACATCGCAACGCTCGAAGGGATCACCCATGCGGGAAGCCGATTCCTCGAGACTCATCGCGCAGTCGAAGAAGCGACTGCGGTGCGGCGACTGCGTGAAGCAGGGGCGATTCTGGTGGGGAAGACCCACTGCGACGAGTTTGCGATGGGATCCTCGAACGAGAACTCGGCCTTCGGGGTGGTGCGAAACCCTTGGCAGCTCGATCGCGTGCCAGGCGGGTCGTCGGGGGGGGCGTCGGTTCTCGCCGCGGCCGTCGGGGGGAGCGTCCACCTCGGCTCGGACACCGGCGGTTCGATTCGCCAGCCGGCCGCGTACTGCGGGGTCACGGGAGTGAAGCCGACCTATGGCACCGTTTCGCGGTCGGGGCTCGTGGCGTTTGGATCGTCCCTCGACCAGATCGGACCGATCGCGCGCGACGCGAAGGACGCGAGTGCATTCCTTGAAGTGATGGCGGGCCCCGATCCTCGCGACGGCACTACGCGCACCGAGCTGAACGGCGACTTCCTCGCCGGCGAGATTCCGCGGCGTATCGGGATCCCCCGAGACTACTTCCCCGAGGCCATCGAACCGGAAACTCGCGCTGCGGTCGAGGCGGCCATCGAAGTGCTTCGGGCGGATGGGGCGAAGATTGTTGAACTGGATCTGCCGATGACCGCGCACGCGAATGCGTGCTACCAAGTGGTGTCGACCGCCGAGGCGAGCGCGAACTTGTCACGCTACGACGGAG
>CALEHF010000013.1 GCA_937876125.1 uncultured bacterium | reverse complement strand
AGGTCCTCCCCGCGACGCCGGTGACGCTGATCGCTCTTCTGCGCACCGTTGGGGTGTATTGGCAGCAAGAGCGGATGGCGCAGAACGCGAAAGAGGTCTGGCGCGAGGCGCGCGAGCTGCATCGGCGCTTGGCGACCTTCTCCGACCACCTGGGGCGGGTGCGCAAGGGCCTCGCCACCGCGGTCGAGGGGTACAATCAGGCGGTGGGGTCGTACGGCGCGCGGGTGCTCCCTCAGGGTCGGAAGATCGAGGAGCTCGGCGATATCTTGGAGGACAAGCAGCGGCTCGGCTCCCTGCCGGGTCTGGATACGCACCTCAAAGAGATGCCGCCGGTCGTCGAAACAGAGTCGTGACGCCGATTTGCGCGGGTTTCGGGGCTCTTCCTTTCCGAGTTGGGCCGATCGAGGGATACTTTTGGGTCGCTCCTCGGTGTGCCCGACCGACTCTCCCCGTCGGCCCCCTTGCGACGAGTCCTCAGTTTCGATCATCCGGGAAGGATTCCCTATGGCGGCGCTCCTCTTCATGATTCTCATCATCGGCGTCCCGCAGGTCTCCAGCGGGGAGCTTCCAGAGGTGAGCCCTGGGCTTGCAGCGTCCCCGATGGTGATCCTCGACGAACCGCCGGTCGCCCCCGAGGGCGCGTCTCTTCGCTACGCCGAGAACGAGGTCGATCAGGGGGACTTGCTGCAAGGCGAAATCGTCGAGCGCGAGGTCGTGATCCACAACGACGGCAAAGAGCCGCTCCTGCTCTCCAACGCGACCCCGTCTTGCGGCTGCACGACGGTCATCTCGTATCCCCCGTCGATTCCAGCCGGCGGACAAGGGGTACTGCGCTTCGAGGTGAACAGTAAGAAGATCAAGCCGGGCCCAGGGCGCAAACGGATCAATCTCGATACCAACGACCCGTTGCAGCCGAAGGCGGGCTACTACTTCACCGTGAACGTCGTCGCGCTCTACCGCAGTGAGCCCGCCAATCTGAAGATCGCCGGGCTCTTCGATGAGAAGAAGCGCGCAACGATCCGTTTGATCGCTTCGAGCAAGTACGGCTTCGAGCTGGAATCGGCGGAGTCTCGGGGCGGCCTCTTCGTGATTGATGAGTTCTATTGGATCTCAAACGGGGTCTACGAGCTCACTCTGTCCACGTCCGCAGCCCCCGCACCGACGACGACCCGCGATCCCCTCGACCTGGTCATCACGGTCGCAGACGGCCGGAAGATCGAAGTCGGGCAGTGGGTGGACCTCGAACACTGGAACCCGATTACGGTGATCCCCGCCAATGCGCTCTTGTTTGGGAACCGCGACACCGACCCGCTCCTGGTCGAGGGCGCGAAGCCGGTCACAAAAATGGTGACTCTGCGTGCGCGCGACCCGAAGCAAAACTTCCAGGTGCTCAGTGTGAAGATCGAGGGGGTGCCCGAGGGGGCGTTCCAATCGAAGGTGACCGCCCTCGAAGTGGGTAGTCACTACTCGGTCGCCGTCACTCTGCCCGCCTACCGCACGGAGAGCTACCTGAACGGTGAGCTGATCATCGAGACCGATGCGACCGTCGAACCTGTACGTAAGGTCAAGCTGCGGGCGATGTTCGGTCGCAAGAAGTAAGTCCCTCGAGCCTCGCCTGAGGCTCCACGGAGATCTCCTGACTCCGGTTCACCCCCCGTTTCCCCCCGCTCGCTCGAGCAGAAGGAAATGGGGGGGCTCTCATCTTGCCCCCCCTCCCCCGATCCAGGAAGCTCTAGAGGCGGTCGGAGCTCCAATCGTGCGTCCTCTCGGAACTCCGGCACGCGACGGTCCGTTCGGATGCGCCTGTGTCGGTCGGGCGGAGCGTGCCTGTCGGGCGGGGTGTGCCCACGGGTCTACTGGCGACAAACAGTGCCTACCGGGACAGATATGGGAGGACCGAGAATGATTCGAGCCGCACGCTCTTCCGCTTCGAGCGGACCCGTCTCGAGCGGATGGAGCCGGAAGTTGGCCCAGGATCGACTCCGTCTCGCAGTCTGGTTGGCCCTCTTCCTTCTCCCCAGCGCTGCTCTCTTCGCCGACGACGAGATCCCCGCTGAGCCCGCGCGAGCCGTACTGATCGCCGATGCCGCGGCTCTCGAGCCGGGCATGACCTTTCGGCTCGGGGTCCAGTTCAGCATGGTCGATCACTGGCATATCTACTGGCACAGTGCCCGCGAGGGAGGCTTGGGGACCGAGGTCCTTTGGAAGCTCCCCGAGGGGTGGATCGCGGGTCCGGTCGAATGGCCGGTTCCCCGTCGCTACGAGCTTCCCGGCCCGTTGCTCGCCTTCGGATACGACCACTCGGTCCTCTTGGTCTCTGAGATCACCATCCCAGCCGACTTCACTCCGACAGAAACCGTCACGGTCGGGGCTGAGCTGTCGTGGCTCGTCTGCAGGCAGGTGTGCGTGCCGGGGCGGGCAAAACCGACGCTCGAGCTTCCCTTCGCGAAGCAGAAGCGAGTCGACACGGTGAATCGACTCAAATTCGACGCATGGCGCCAGAAGATCCCCCAGAGCCCCCATGACGCCCACATTCCGGTGCGCGAGCAGCTTCTGAAGGGTGGCAGCAGCGGATCGGTGCCCGAGAAGTGGCAGATCACGATCGACTGGCCCGGAAAGTCTCCAGTTCCGACTGAATTCCGACTCTTCCCCTTCGATCTCCCCGGTGCGACTCTGGATGAGGGATCTTTCGAGACCGGATCTTTCGAGACCGGATCTTTCGAGACCGGATCTTTCGAGACCCAGGGGCGTCGGACGGTGTTTACCTTCGCTCTCGACATCTACGACGCATCGGAGTTCCTTCCGACGGGTATCGGTGCTGTGATCGGGTGGACCGAGTCCACCGCCGCACCCCCGACCAGTCGCCCCGCGAACGAGCGGGTGGTCGGTGGTGATCGCGCCTTGCGCGTGGTTCACGGCCAGAGCAAGCTGGGACAGGGCCAGCTTGGAAAAGCCGAGCGGGGACCCGCGAAGAGGGACCCACAGAAAGACTGAAGCGCAGAAAGACTGAAGCGCAGAAAAACTGAAGCGCAGAAAAACTGAAGCTCAAGCGGTTAACAACACTCGAGGGGGTGCGGTCTCCTCTCGATCAGAAAGGATGGTGACCATGCGTCGACTTCTCGCTCTGGCCATCGTTCTTGCACTGCCGATCGTGGCGCTGCAAGCAAACGATGAGAAGGCCACTCAGAAGGACGCCCCGTCCTTCGAGCTGAAGGACCTCGCCGGCAAGACCCACAAGAGCAGTGACTTCAAGGATAAGATTCTCGTCATCGAGTGGACCGAGCCCGGCTGCCCGTACATCAAGCGTCACGCCGACGCGGGAACCATGAAGTCCATCGCCAAGGACTACGCGAAGAAGGATGTCGTCTTCATCGGCATCTGCACCAGCAGCCTGACCGACACCAAGTCGATGGCTGCGTTCGCAAAGGAGAAGGGCATCCAGTACCCGATCCTGATGGACGAGACCGGCGACGTCGGTCGTGCGTTCGGCGCGACCAACACGCCGCACATGTTCATCGTCAAGGCGGGCAAGATAGTCTACAAGGGTGCGATTGACGACAACAAGCGCGGCACCAAAGAGAAGCCCGTGAACTTCGTCCGCGCGGCTCTCGACGAGCTCGTCGCGGGCAAAGCGGTGACGAATTCGAGCAACAAGCCGTATGGCTGACCGGTGAAGTACCCGAAGGCGGCGCCGGCGTCCTAGTCAGTCTTTGACTGACGGACGACGAGCGACGACTTCGGAGTCTCCCTCGTGTAGGGAGACCCCAAACACTCAAGACCGCAATCTTGAACTGTTCAGAGACTGAAGCGAGCCGACTCCCGTGAGGGAGTCGGCTCGTTGTTTGTATCGAGGACTCACGACGCGACCTTGGCCTTTGACGCAGGTCAGCTCGGGGTCTTCGGAATATGTGTCTTCGAAATCAGGCCTTCGGAATCATGCGCCGCATCACGAGGTACCAAAGAACCGGGTACAGGACGAGTTCCGCGATGAAGCTGGTCGCGAGCCCGCCGATCATCGGGGCCGCGAGGCGTCGCATCGTGTCGGCACCCGCGCCGACCGCGAACATCAGCGGCAAGAGCCCGATGAAGGTCGTGCACACCGTCATCGTCTTCGGCCGAATTCTTTGCACCGCACCATCGTGAATCGCCCACCACAAGTCGTCGCGATTCCGGAGCCGACCCTCTCGCAGGAACCGATCACACGAGCTTTTCAGGTAATGGAGCATGACGAGCCCGGTTTCTGCATCGAGCCCCGCGAGGGCGATGAGACCGACCCAGACCGCCACCGAGAAGTTGTAGTCGAGCGCGTGGACCAGCCAGATCGCACCGATCAAACTGAACGGCACCGCGAGGAGCACGATGCCGGTTTGGATCCAACTCTTCGTTGCGAGGTAGAGCAGCAGAATGATGACGAGCCCGACGAGAGGGATCGCGACCTTCAGGCGCTCGTTCGCCTCTTCGATCGACTCGAACTGACCGGACCACAACATGCTGTATCCGGGGGGCAAGGTGACGCGGCGCTCGACCACTTGCTTCGCTCGCGCGACGTACCCCGACACATCGCTGACGTGAGGAGTGACGTAGAGCCACGAAGTGGGGCGGGCGTTCTCGCTCTTGATCATCGGCGGCCCGGTGTGCTCTTCGATTCGCGCGAGCTGGGCGAGGGGGACCTGCGCGCCGCTCGGAGTTTGCACCAAGACTTCGCGCAGGCCATCGATGTCTTCGCGCAGTTCTCGCGCGTAGCGAAGGTTGACGGGATACCGTTCGAGGCCTTCGACGGTGCGGGTGATCGTCATGCCGCCGAGCGCGGTCATGATCACATCTTGCACCGCGGCGACGCGCAGTCCGTAGCGTGCGATGGCGTCGCGATCGATGGCGATGTCGACGTAGTTTCCGCCGACGGCGCGGTCCGCTGCGACGCTCGCGGTCCAAGTCGAGATCTCGGGGTCGGTGCGCAGAACTGACTCGATCTCGCTGGTCAAGTCGCTCAGCACTTCGAGATCCGGTCCGAGGATCTTGATCCCCACGGGGGTCTTAATGCCGGTCGCGAGCATATCGATCCGCGTGCGAATCGGCATCGCGCCGCGGGTGATGGCGCCGGTCAGCCCCGGGATGGCGAGGACCCCGTTGATCCCCGTCACCCAGGCGCCGTTCGGGAGCGCATAGCCATCGGTGAGCTCCTCGAGAGTGATCGGGCGCCGCCGATTCCAAAGGCCGAAGAAGCGCTTCTCATCGACCTGACGCCACTTCGCTTTGTCGCGCTCGAGCATGATCGTGGTCTCGATCATGGTGAGCGGGGCGGGATCCGTGGCCGTGTCGGCCCGGCCGATCTTCCCGAATACGCTCTTCACCTCGGGGAATTGCGCGATGAGGCTGTCGGTCTGTTGGAGCAGCTCCCGCGCTTTGGTCACGCTGAGGCCGGGATCGGTATTCGGCATGTACAGGAAGTCCCCCTCCTCCAAGGGGGGCATGAACTCGGTTCCGATCTTTGACGCGGGGTAGAGGGTAGCGGCGAAGAGGGCGAGCGATGCGAGCACGACCAAGATGCGAAAGCGCATGGCGAACGTGAACACCGGGTCGTACAGCCTCTGCAAGAAACGCGAGAGGGGGTTTCGCTCTTCGCGGATCAATCTTTGCGGCACGGCGATGAGGCTCGCCAGAACGATCCACCCGCCCACGAGCCAGAGACGATACGGTGCGAGAGTTTCGAGCGGCGCGAACAGCAGCACCGTCGCCGGAATCGTGATCAGGGCGGCGATGGCGGCTGTCGACCTCGGTCGGCTCCAGCGGGCGGGCAGGATGCGTTCACGAACGAACAACACCATCGCGGCGGGAATCAGGGTTATCGAGAGGATCGCCGCGACCCCCATCGCAAAGCTCTTCGTGTACGCCAAGGGGGAGAACATGCGCCCGCTCTGTCCGGTGAGGACGAACACGGGCACGAAGCTGACGGTGATGATCAGCAAGCTGAAAAAGAGGCTCGGGCCGACCTCGCTCGCTGCCTCTGCGATGACCGCCGTCCGCCCCCGCGGAGGAGCGCCGTCTGCGATGCTTTGTCGCTCTTGCTCGAGGGCCTTGTGGGCGTTCTCGACCATGATGATCGCCGAGTCGACCATGACTCCGATCGCGATGGCGATCCCGCCCAAGCTCATGACGTTTGCGTGAATGTCGAAGAGGCGCATGAGGACGAGAGCGCCGAGGACGCCGGTCGGGAGCACCACCACAGCGACGAGGGCGCTGCGGGCGTGGAGCAAGAACAGCAGCACGACCAATGAGACGACCAAGATCTCCTCGATCAAGGTTCGAGTCAGCGTTTCGATCGCCCGTTCGATCAGGTCGCTGCGATCATAGGTCGTGACGATGGCGACACCGGGGGGGAGACCGGTTTCGAGTTCGGCGAGACGCGTGCGCACCTTTTGGATCGTCTCGAGAGCGTTCTCTCCGAACCGCATGACCACGATCCCGCCGGTTGTTTCCCCGCGTCCTCCCCACTCCGCGATCCCGCGTCGGATCTCTGGGCCGATGACGATCTCCGCGACATCTCCGAGGGTGACCGGCACCCCCGCCTCGTTGCCGCGGAGGACGACGCGCTCGAGGTCACGAATGACGCGATCGGCGGTCACATGCCACGGGTCGGTGGCGGTGGAGTGGGCGGTGTCAGTGACGGTGGGGCCCCGAGATCCCAGGTAGCCGAGCCCGCGGACCATGAACTCGGTCTCGGCGCGCTCGAGCAGGCGCCCGCCGACATCCTGATTGCTCTCCTTCACCGCGCGTTTGATCTGATCGATCCCGATGCCAAAACCTCGCAACGCAACCGGATCGAGAATGATCTGATACTGGCGCACCATGCCGCCGACAGTTGCGACTTCGCTGACGCCGGGAACGGTGGTGAGTTCGAAGCGGAGATACCAATCTTGGATACTGCGGAGGTCCGCGATGGAGAGATCGGGCTCGACGAGGGGAGTGCCGTCGAGTGGGCAGCGATCGAATGCATGACCGCTCGAGAGTTCGATGAGGCGCGCGCGACTGCCCTGGGGCGCGAGGTCCGGGGCCGCGTAGCTCTTCTCGGTTTCTGGATCGACGTAGCGACGCTCGATATCGTGGAAGGCGCGGTGGTGAACCCAGGCCTCACGTTCTTCGGTCGGCATCGCGTCGAGGTTCTCGGCCCACCGATCGCTGTCGGGGTTGTGCCACAGGCCATCGGGATGGTCGGGGCAACTGCGACCGGTGACCAGCAGGTAGGAGTATACCCAGCCGACGCCGGTGGCATCCGGTCCGAGTTCGGGGGCCAGCCCCTCGGGGAGAATCGCACTGACCGTGCTGAGTTGCTCGAGGACGCGGGAGCGGGCCCAATAGATGTCGGTTCCGTCCTCGAAGATGATGTAGATGAAGCTCGACCCGAACATGCTGAACCCGCGAACATTCTTCGCCGCGGGTACCGACAGCATCGCGGTCGTCAGCGGATAGGTCACCTGGTCCTCGACCAGTTGCGGAGCTTGACCAGGGAACTCGGTGCGGATGATCACCTGGACGTCGGAGAGATCGGGAATGGCATCCACGCGCATCGAACCGACCGCCCAGAGTCCTGCGACGACCAAGGCGACGGTGAGGATTCCGACCATCCCCCGATTTGTGATGCTCGCGCGGATGATCGCCTCGATCATCGGGTGACCTCCTCGAGGCCGCTCGCCGTGACGGTCCACGTTCCCGTCGCGCAATCCGACATCCCGTGCTCCACGCCGAAGAATGGATTCGCCGGTTCTCCCGATCCTCGTTGCAGCCAGATCCCTTTCTCGGCGATCCCTCGCGCCATCCCGCAGCGGTAGATGCGGAGGTCACCCTCCGGAAGGAGGCCGGCGCGCGCCGCGTCGCGCAGGGCGACTCCGATCTCTCCGAGAGCTTGGCGCGCGCTGTCGAGGTCGGGCGCGCTGACCAAGGCGTGAGCCTTCATGAGAACGATCGATCGCGGGGGGGCATCGGTGATCGGCGCCCCGGGGATCATTGCCGTTTCGATTGCAGCCGCAAGCAGGCGCGCCTCCTCTTGTGCGGCGGGCAGGTCATCGCGAAAGAGCGCGGCGGTGAGCGACAGCACCCGGTCGAGCTCCTGGTCAGAGATGGCACCCTTGGCTTCGGCTCCCGGGCTCGATTTCGGCTCGCTCATCCCCTCGTCATCTTGGTGCGCATCGTCCGGCCCGGGCTCACTCTTCGCCGCGGGGGTCTTCTCGAAGTCGGGGACTCCCCAGCTCTCCATCGCGCACGAGCGCATTCCCGACGCGTCGCCGAAGTACGGATTGCGCGGGTCATCGCCGATTTGCAGCCAGACGCCATCGTCCTGGATTCCATCCGCCATGCCGCAGCGCATCCCCACCCACGGGCCCGCGGGGTCGGGGGGGGCTCCGACGGCGAGGATCACCTCGCGAAGCGCCACACTCAGTTCTCCGAACGAAACACGCAGCGTCTCGAGGTCGAGACCCCCGAGCGCGGCGGCGGTCGTGGTGAGCTCGGGGATCGCCGCGATCTTGTGGTGGAAGTGGGGATCTCCCTTCTTTCCCACCTCGATGAAGTGGGCAAAGGAGGTTCGGACCTTCAAAGCGGTGGGGAGCGCCGCGCTGGCGTCATTGCGATAGAGACTCTTTTGGAGTCCCAAGTAGTCGGCGAGCGCGCTCTGGAAGGCCGCGCGCGAGGCAGCGTCGAGTCCGATGACCGAGGGGGCCGCGCTCGTCTGGCTCGAGACGGCTCTCTGGGGAGCCTGCTCGCTGACCAGCGTTCCCTTCATCACCTTCGCGAGCGCCTCGCGCATCTTACTTTCCGAGTCGAGAAGGAACTGACCGGAGACGACGACCGCCTCGCCGTCCGACACGCCGGCGAGGATCGCGGTGTGACCGTCTCGGCTTTGGGGGCCGATCTCCACGGTACGCGGTTCGAATCGACCGCGGCCGAGGCTCACGAAGAGCACCGTGCGATCGCCAGTTCCGATGATGGCGCGGGTCGGGACGCGAACGACGTCCTCGGACCCGTGATCGCGAATCCGCACCGTCGCGAACATCCCCGGCTTCAGTCGACGATCGGGGTTTGCGAGAACGATGCGGGTGAGCGCCCCGCGCGTCATCGGGTCGATTGTGGGGTAGATCGCGGCGACCGTTCCGGTGAGGGGGGGGCCCCCTCCATGATCGAGGTCAACGATCGCATCTTGACCCACTTCGACCCCCTTGAGTTGGTGTTCGTACACCGTGGCTTCTACCCAGACGGTCGAGAGATCGGCGATCTGGTAGGCGACGGTCCGCGCGGCGATCTGGCTTCCGGGGTTGACTGACTTCTGCCACACGACACCGGCGGCGGGGCTCTCGACCGTCACGGTGTCGGTCGCGACGCCGGTCGTCTCGAGGCGAGTGATCTCCTTCTCTGAGATCCCGATGAGTTGGAGCCGCCGGCGCGCGGCGGCGAGGAGCGCGGAGTCTCCGGCGTTCGCGCTCTCCTTGACCACGAGGAACTCTCGCTCGGCGACGAACACGTCGGGGGCATAGATCCGAAAGAGCGGGGTTCCTTCTTCGACGCGATCGAAGCGAGCACCGACCATCGTTTCTTCGACCCAGCCATCGAAGCGCTGGACGACGTCGTGGACCCGATTCTCAGCGAGGACCACGGTGCCGACGACTCGCATCTCACGCTCGATCGGTCCGACATCGGCGGGCTCGATCCGCACTCCGATGTTCTGAACGATCACGGGGTCGATGGTGATCTCTCCCGCGAATCGGTCGGGGTCGATCGGTGTGAGATCCATCCCGCAGATCGGGCACTGGCCCGGTTCGGGTTGGATGATCCAGGGGTGCATCTGGCTGATGTACCAAGTGCCCTCGGCGTCATCGGAGTCTTCGCCTCCCTCCGTCGCGGTCGAGCGGGACTCCATGAAGCTCTGAACGCTCGGGCCGAGGACGATGCCGATCGCGAGAACGAGAACCAGAAGGCCGACGACTGCGATGAGCTTCCCGATCCGCGGCGTGGGTGGTGGCGGTGACGCGGGCGGCGATCCTTCGGCGACCGGCGCAGAATCGGGCGCAGAATCAGGCTCAGAGTCAGAAGAGGGGGGTGTCTTCGGCGTGTCGTTCATGGGGATCCTCGTTCCTCGGTCGGAGTCGATGCGGTTTCGCCGAGGAACGCGCGCAACCGCGCCTCGGCGCTCAGGCGATCGGACTCTGCGCGTGCGAGCCCGAGTCGGAACTCGAGGAGGACGCGTTCGGCGTCTAGGAGATCGCTCACGTCGCCCGTGCCGCCGGTATAGGCGACCTCGAGCGCTCCGAGTGATTCTTCCCCCTTGGGGATCAGGGTTTCGGTGTAGAGATCGACGCGGCGGAGGGAGTCCGCGCGCCGAAAGAGTGCCTCATCGAGGGCGGCGAGCCGTTCGCGCTCGAGTTGTCCGCGAGAAGCGTGCGCCGCAGCGAGGCGATCGCGAGCGACGCGCTTCGCTGCGCGGGGGCGCCGGCGATCGAGGGGAACTTCGAGAGTGACTCCGACGATCCAGGGGTCGTCGCCGCTCCCGCGGACTCCCGGTTGGATCGCGTTGCCGGTGATCACGGTCTGAATCCCCACTCCGAGTTTCGGCCACCCCTCGTAGCTTGCGAGATCGAGATCGCTCTCGGCGACGCGGATCTCAGCATCGGCGCGCGCGAGCATCGCATCGGAGGAGACGAAGGCGGCTCGGATGGCATCGGGATCTGCGGGGTGGGGGGGCCGCGACTCCAATCGATCGGGAAAGCGGAGCGAGCGCGTGACGGGCTCGCCGGTTTCTGCGCGCAGCGCGGACTCCAATGGACGGACCCGATCGACCATCGATCGGAGGTCGTTCTCCAAGCGAGCCTTCTCGACTTGAATTTGAAGGACCTGGCTCGTGGTCCCGCGCCCCGCCGAGAGTCGATCGTTGGCCGCTTGTTCGAGGCGCTCGAGGAGCTCGAGAGACTCGCGGCGGACTTCGATGGCACGACCGAGGTAGAAGTACTCCGCCCAGAGCGCCCGCACGTGGCTGAGGATTTGTCGACTCCGTTCGATCCGTTGGAATCCGACCCCTTCCGCCTGACGCATCGCTCGATCGGAACGGTGGTCGAGGGCGCCCGGCCAAGGGATCGGTTGCTCGATGCCGAAGGCGCGTTCCTGCGGACCGACCCGCGTCTCCACTTCGATCAAGTACTCGCGATAGGTGAGGCGTGGATTGGGCCACGCCTTCTGACCGGCGGCGCTCGCTTCGAGTGCGTGCTGCTCGAGACGCAAGCGCGCGAGATCACCGTGGCGGGAGAGAGCGAGCTGCTCGAGCTCGGCGAGAGAGCCGAGTGGGGTGACCTGATCGACCCCAGGTGCGAGCATCGTTTCGGCGTGTTGCGAGGGAGGCGCCGGCTCGAGTCCGGTGGCCCGCGGCTCGGATTCTAGGGCGCAGCCGGAGATGACAAGGGTCGTGACAAGCCAGTAGGAACGCACAGCGCCTCCTTTCGCTCGGAGGAAGAATCGGAAGCAGTTTCCCGACAGCCTCCTAGAGATGACGCGACGGTCGACTTGAAATGCCGCGGAGGTCTTCGCAAGTCGGTCGAGGCGGAGAGAAGTTCAAAGTGATGGGTGAGGGAGTGGACTGAACGATCCGCGCGAGCGAGCGCGGATCGTGGGGTCGTCCTTCGAAGAGCGCGCTACCCGTTCACGGGTTTCCGGTTGACCGCACTACCGAACGGAGGCGGCTCGAGGCGTGCTCTTCGCTTAGAAGCGCGGCGGAGGGCCGCGTTCGAAGGGGGGAGGGTGGTCCGTGTTTTTCGGAGGGGCGCACAGTTCGGTGTCGGGGCGGCATCGGATACCCGAGCGGAGACCGGCCTCTTCGGCGATCGGTTCATCTTTGAACTGCGTCGTCGGGAGCGGCTGGGAGAAGGAGAAGCTCGGGAGCGGCGCCAGGGGAACGTTGGGCGCCGAGGAAGCACAGGAGCACGCGGCTCCGGCGGAGATCTCTAGCGTTGCTGTTGGAGACTTCTGTCGCGGAGTGGCGCCGTTTGAAGTGGCTCTGTTTGAAGTGGCTCTATTCGGCTCGCAGCACTGGCAATCGCTCGGCGTGCAGCAGCACTCGCATGTGCTCTCTGATCCTCTCCCACCCTGGAGACCCCTCCCACCCTGGAAAGACGCCCCACACGCATCACCCGCGAGCGCACTCGACCCGAAGGTGAGGGGCGCGACCGCGGTGGCGAGGAGCCAGCCGATCAAGATCGTGAACGAGAGGATTCGACTCATACATCCAGACTATCACAAAGAGATCGGAACGCGGGAGGCGGAGTGAGGCGAGGCCATGCCTCGCGCCGTGCGATAACGGTTCGCTGGATCTCGAGTTCCCCCTGGAGATCCAGAAGGGAGAGTTCCGGCGGTTCGTTCGTGGATCCGAAGAATGGGAATCGGGCTTGGATCCCACCCGGGGACACGCTAAGCGCCACCGCCGCCAGCTCCACTCCCGCCGCCAGCTCCACTCCCGCCGCCAGCTCCACTCCCGCCGCCAGCTCCACCGTCTTCGGGCTTGCCACCACGGCGACCTCCACGGCGACCGCGACGACGACGTCCGCCTTCCCCCTCGCCGCTCGGCTGTGCGCCCGATCCACCCGCTCCACTCGCTCCACCGGGGGGGGGTGCGCCACCCGATCGAGGGGGGCGCGGACTCTTCGGTGCGCCGGCGGTTCCCGACGTTCCCGTCTTGGGCGCGCCTTCTCCTCCGCCACTCCCGCCACGCCGGGACCGGCCTCCGCGACGTCCACGGCGACGACCTCCCGAAGGCGAACCCTCGGCCGCGGCACCTCCCGGAGGTCCGCCCGATTTCTCGCCGGCGCCGGCGGCTCCCGAGGGAGCGCGGGCGGGGGTTCCTTTGCCACCGTCGGGGGCGGCTCCACCTTCTGGACCCCCCGGGCGACCTCCTCGACGTCGTCCCCGCGCTCGCGACAGCGGCGCGCCTTCGGTCGGGGCACCGCTTTCGGTGCCAACGCCCGCGCCTCCGCGCCCGCGTCCGCGGCCGCGACGACTTTCTCCATCACGCGGCTTGGCAGCCGGTCCAGAGCTTGCGGCTCCGGCGGTGGCGGCGGCTCCGCGCGTTCCCCGGCCACGCCCTCCGCGAGTGCGTCCGCCGCTCGCGCCCCGTTCACTGCTACTGCCACCACTGCTACTGCTACCACTGCTACTGCTACCACTGCTACTGCTACTGCTACTGCCAGCGGCTGCGGCTCTGCCTCCAGTACCCCTGCCGCGTCCGCGTCCTCCGCCAGCACCGCGGCCGCTGCTCGCCGCTTCGTTGCTCGTGCTGTTCGTCGGAGCGCGTCGCGGCTCCGGCTCGCGCCTCGGCGGCGGGGGAACCAGGCGATCGACCTCTTCGCGCGCGAGCTCTTGCTGTACGTCAGCGGGGTCGAAGGGGAAGAATTCGCGTCCGCCGATCAGCTCGCGGAGGGCGGAGAGGAAGGCGTCGAAGGGAGCTTCGTCACCGCTGGCATCCTTCTCCGCGCCTGCCGCTTCCGGGGTCGCGGTATCCCGAGGGCTTTCCGCGTCGCCGCCGTCGCGTCCGCCCGTGCGCCCTCGCGTGCGTCCACGCCCTCGGCGCGCCCCGCGCGATTTCGCCGCGGTGTGGGCGAGCATTTCGGCGAGCCCGGGGAAGCTGTTCGATCCGCCGGTGTCGAGGTGGCGCCCATCTTTGAGGAGGATCTCGATCTGCCAGATCGTGCCTTCCCCCTCCTCGGCGGTCGCGTGGTAGTACGGATCCCAGTCCCACGCCTCTGTTCCGTCGAGCACGCTCCAAAACCGGAGCCAGGCTTCGGGTTCGGGGGTGACCTTCTCTTCGATCTTCGGCTCGTAGTCCTCGCCGTAGACGGCGTAGACCAGGTGGTTCTTCTCCCAGATGAGTTTCCAAGTTTGGCGCGTGAAGCTCCCGATCGACACCGCGAGGGTGTCGGGTTCGATCTTCACCGGCTCGATCGACTCTTCGGCCATCACTCCTCGTTCCCCGCACCCGGCGTTGCCGTGTGCGGTGCGTCCAGGGCGCGAAAGAGGGCCGCCACGCGGTCCCCATCGGTTTCGAGGTGGCGCGCCTCGTCGGGGGCAGCGCCGGAGCCGAGAGAGAGCCCCTCTCGGCAGAACGTCATCCCTCCCGGCACCCACCGGGAGGCGGAGAGATGCACACTGCTCACTCCTGTGCTCGCTAAGAGGGTCGCCACGTTCTCCGCGGTGATCCCTCCTCCGGGCATCAGTTCGATCCGTCCCGCGCTCTGCTCGACCAGAGCCGCGAGCCGGGGAATGCCCTCCGGCGCGCTCGGGCTCTGCCCCGAGGTCAGGATCCGATCAAACCCGAGGTCGATCGCGGCCTCGAGCGCCGCCTCCGGATCGCGCACGTGATCGAACGCGCGGTGGAGGCACCACTCGAGGTCGGGCGCGGTCGCCCGGAGTCGCTCGAGTGTTTTGCAATCGAGGTCCCCTTCCGCGGTCAACGCGCCGACCGCGAAACCGGAGACTCGACGCGGTGTCCCGTGAACGGGCACCACGACGGCGGCTAGCCCCGCGACATCCGCGATCTGGGTCACGATCTCATCGATATGGTACCGAAATCCCCCCTCGCGCGGACGGATCAGCGCGATCACCGGAAGATCGACGGTTTCGAGGATCTGACGGACCAGGCCGAGGCTGGGGGTGAGCCCTCCCAGGGGCAGTCCAGCACAAACCTCGATCCTGTCGGCTCCCCCGGCGGCGGCGGCGCGCGCTCCTTTGAGCCCGGTGATGCACAGTTCGACCGTGATCGCGCGTCTCGGGTTCGTCATCGCCCGCTCCTCCTCGAGATCTCGAGTCGTGGAGTGTACCGGCCTTGGGTCGATTCCGCTCCCGATCCCGGCGATCCGCCGTGCCCCGGGGCGCTCGCGCCCCGCTCCCGCCTTGCCTCCCCTCTCGTTGCCGTTCGGGGTGGAGACGCGTACGATGCCGGCCGTGGACTCAGGTCATCGCACCCCCACAGAACCGCTCGTCGACCCGCCCATGAGCAGTCGCAGAGGTGCGCTCCCACCGGAAAGGACAGCGCTGCATTGTCATCGCTCGCACAGAACCGTCTTCCGTCGACGCCGGGGCTCCCGGTGAGAGCCGCGCTCGCCCATCCTGCTCTGACCTCAGCGCTGGCTGGCCTCGTGATTGTTCTTTCTGCGACCCTCACCGGTTGCGGCAGCGCCGGCTCGAAGAAGAGCGACGCGCTCCCCACGGTGCGGCTCCTCACTCCTCTCGAACGCGCGGCGCACCTCGAGTCGTTCGATTCGGTCTGGACCACCATCCGCGACACGCACTGGGATGAGGACCAGGTCGGGGCATCGTGGGATGAAATGCGCGCTGAGCTGCGCCCCCAGGTCGAGAATGCGAAGACCGAAGGAGAGGTACGAGCGGCGCTCGAGGCGTTGATCGGATCGCTCGAGCAATCGCACTTCGCCGTGCTTCCGAGCGTGATTTACGAAGAGATCTCGGGAGAAGCGGATGACGACCCGGTGATCGCGCCGCCGATCGAAACTGCGAGCGGCACGGTGACGACGACGGTGCGTTCTGGCCAACCGGTGACAGTGACCCCAAAGAAGGCCCGAGACCGCTCAGGAGATGGTGACCACGGTCTCGACATCATCGTCATCGATGGCAGGGCGGTGATCTCGCGGGTCGATGCTGGATCACCGGGGGCGGACGCGGGAGTCCAGCTCGGTTGGATTCTCGAAGAGATCGACGGCCGCCCGCTCTCGCGCACGATCGAACGTTTCAGCGCAGTGAGTACCGAGGGGGAGCTCGGCATGATGCTCCATCACGTCATCCGAAGAGGACTCAAAGGAGAGGCGGGGGACGTTCTCGACCTCACCCTTCTCGACGGCAAAGACCAGACCATTGAGTCGGTTCTCACTCTCGGCCCCCCCCGCGGGAAACGGTCGAAGCTCGGGCACATGCCGGCGATTCAAGTCGAGTGGCAGCTCGAGCGACGCGAGAATATCGGGTACTTCCGCCTGAGTTCGTTCTTCGAGCCGGGTCCGGTGCGGCGCGAGCTGTTCCAGTTCGTCGATGAAAACCTCGATGCCAAGGGATTCATCATCGATTTGCGGGGGAACCCAGGGGGCATTGGATTCATGGCCAATGGCCTCTCCGCGCTCTTCATCGAAGAGTCAGGCCAGACCCTCGGGACGATGATTACCCGCGACAGCGAGATGATCTTTGGAATCTATCCCCAGGCGACGACGTTCACCGGGCCGCTCGCCCTCCTGATCGATGGCGGATCCGCCTCGACCTCAGAGATCATGGCCGCAGGCCTCAAGGATCTCGGGCGCGCGCGACTGTTCGGGACCACCACCGCCGGGGCTGCCCTTCCTTCCACGTTCATTCGGCTGCCCAATGGCGACGGGTTCCAGTACGCGATCGCCAACTACGTTTCTGTGGGGGGGAATGTGATCGAGGGGGTCGGAGTGGCCCCCGACCACCGCGTGGAGCCCAGCCGAGAAGCACTCCTTCGGGGGGTGGATCCGGTGTATGACGCGGCCCAGACTTGGATCTTGGAGCAGTAGTCTGGCGATCAGCGGCCAGCTGCGCTCATTTCCGACAGCCTCCTCCAGCGCGGACGAGCGCAGAACCGAAAATGAAGATGCAAAAGTAGGCGACGTCGCGACACCCCGATGCCGTCGATCGATCCCTGAAAGGAACACCCAATATGCGAACCCAGCACTCCACGCTGCTCGCTCTGATTCTCGCGTTCGTCTCGAGCCCGCTACTCCTCGCCCAGGAGGGTGACGGACCGACCTCAGCTCCCGCCGAAGCCCTCCCTGCCGCAAAAACAGTGATCGCCAAAATGATCACCGCGGTCGGCGGCCGCGAGGCGATGGAGAAAGTCACTTCGCGCGTCGCGACAGGCGAACTCGAGGTCATGGGGGCGGCGATGAAGGCAACGTTCGAGCGGTGGAACGCCGGCACTGGAAAGCTCCGCGAGACCATGAACATGGACCCGATCGGCTCTTTCGAGCAGGGAATCCTCGGCGAGGTAACGTGGGCGCTCGACCCGATGCAAGGCGCGCGGATTCTCGAGGGAGTCGAAGAGTCGATGAGCCAGCGCGGCTCGCATCTGAGCCCTCTGCTCCACGTCGAAACAGACTATAAGTCTCTGAAAACGATCGGTCGCGAGACGATTGGAGACAAGCCGCACCTCAAGCTCGAGATGATTTCCCACGACGACCAATCCGAAATCTGGTTCGTCGATGAGAGTTCAAGCCTTCGTTTCCGCACGGAGTCGGTGATTGAGGCGCCCATGATGGGGAAGATCAAAGTGGTCTTCGAGGAATCGGACTATCGCGCAGTCGACGGAGTCCTCATCGCGCACCGCACGTTCATTGATCAGGGAATCTCGAAGGTCACGATCCGCACCTCGAGCATCGAACAAAATGTCGAGATCGACTCTGCTCGGTTCGCACTTCCGCTCGAGGTCCAGAAGCTGATCGACAAGCGGGAAGCAGGGAAGGAACCCAAGCCTGAGCCCGCGGGGAAGGAAGCCCTGAAGCCGACCGGTACCGGCGGGTAAATCAACGGATCGATCGAGCTGCCCGAGAGGCTGGCGCCTCAAGAAGAACGGCCGCCTTCCTCGTTGGGGAAGGCGGCCGTTCTTTGTTCGTGGCGCATCGCCGACAGCCGCCTAGCCTCGGGGCGAGTCCGTGAGGAACTGCCGGATCTCAGCGTTTCGGTGCAGTTCGCGCTCGAATCGCTGCCGTTGCTGGTCTTCGCGCATGTAGCGCAATTTGCTCCGGATGTCGAGTTGGCACTCGTCGAAGCCTTTTTGGCGCCCCGGGGTGTGTCTCATGACCTCAATGATGTGGATCATCTGGCCAGCGTAGAGCGGCTCGGTGACCATTCCGACCGGTGTCGCGCGCACGGTCTCGGGAACGGGCGAGTAGAAGGAGTCGAGTTCCTCGTCGGTCGTCACCCATTCACCCTCCGCATCCTTAATGTTCGTTCGCGGGCCGCGCGAGTGCTCCCTGATGATCTCCACGAACGGCTTCCCCGCCACGCGATCAGCATCGATCGCAGCCAAGACCGCGAGTCTGTCGGGATCGTTCATCGGAAGCACGATCTGTCGGAACTCATGAACGGTCGGGGTCGAAAACTCTTTGGGGTGATTGCGGTAGTACGCGCGCAACTCCGCGGGGGAGATGTACTCAGGAAGGTAGATCGAGTTGAGGAGTTGGCGGATGCGCAGCCGGTTCCGGATCTGATGTCGCGCCTGCTCTTCGTTCTCCCCGAAGTCCGCCTCCCATTGATCGAAAAAATCGGAGACATCGCCGATCGAGTCGTCCCCGCGACTGCGCGCATCGTCGATCTGCATCTGGACCCATTGATCGACCTCGTCGGTCCGGACTTCAATCTTCAAGCCATCGCAGCGACCGAGGAGGAGCCGCTCCGTGATCAACTCGGAGAGGACATCGCTGCGGACCCGTGGACGTTGGCCTTCCAGAAGTGAATCGGGGTTGCGACCGCGCAGCGCAAGCATCCGTCGATCGACGGACTGCTCGAGTTCGAAGAAGGTGATCGGCTTCCCGTTGACGAGCGCGGCGAAGCCACCCCCGCGAGTCGAAATCTGCGCCGCGAGGGGTGAAAGACGAAACGAACCCAGCCCGAGGAGCACGCTGCCGAGGAGCACCGCTCGAACCGCGAACTCAATCTTCGAAGCACCGGTCTCTTTGGCAACCGTCTTCGGAGCACTCGTTTTCGGAGCATCAGTCTTCGGAGCATC
>CALEHF010000012.1 GCA_937876125.1 uncultured bacterium | reverse complement strand
AAAAAAAGAGCCCAAAAAAAAAGAGCCCAAAAAAAAAGAGGATGCCGGACGCAAGCGCCCGACATCCTCGAATTTTCATGCAAGCTTAGAGGACAGCGACATCCTCAGCGCGCGGACCCTTCGGGCCTTGCCCGACGGAGAACTCGACTTGCTGACCTTCACGGAGGTCATCGAAGCGCGCATCCTGCAGCGCGGAGCTGTGGAAAAAGAGCTCCTCGCCGTTGCTCTCGATGAAACCGAAACCCTTGTCCGAGACAAGCTTCTTGATAGTGCCTTGGGCCACAGTGGCCCTCCTTCTGGAATGGAGTGGGGCCCCGCACAATGTTGCGGAACCAAAAATGGCTCGTTGATCAATCCCCAAGAACTTACCCGGTGATTTTAAGACGACGAACCGTCGGTAGCCGAAGTGGTCACCGGGGGGGAGTGTCTATCCAAAGCTACTATTAATCAAGCCTAGAGCACACTCATCTCACGAATCTCTGATCCCCGCTGGCCTCTCGAATCTGACGAACCTCCCCGGAGGGCAGGGATTCGGGGCCGAATCCCCCGTTGCCCCCTCCTGCCCCCACCCGAACTTTCTTTCCAGAAATCCCGCGGTCGAGACCTCCGACGGAGCTCCCAGCCCCCCGATGGAGGCGCTTCGCGGACCGCGCGGCCTTGCCGGGAGACCGGCGGGGGCGGAAGATCCCCACCGCCCCCAGCGCAAAAGTCCACTCCCGAGGAGGTCCTGCATGCCCCGCTGTCTCGCCCCGATGCTCCTCGTCCTCATCACGACCACGGTGTCCGGGCAAACCACAGCGTGGGTTTGGTCGAAGCGGGATCTCAAGGAGATCGCCGCCATAGAACGGACCGTCACCGCCGAGGGGCAAGGTCACCGAGTGGAGACCGCGAAGTGGATCGTCGTGACCGAAGTGAGTCCGCGCTTCACCGCGGAACTCGCGCTTTTCATGGGGCGCTTCGAGTCCGCCTTTGCGGGGCTCATGAAAGGGATCCACGACGGCAAGAAGGTCGAGCGTAAGCCGACCGTCTTCATCTACGCGAGCGAGGAGGCCTACAAAAAGAAGTTCCCCGGCGGCTCCCGCGGTTACTACCAGTATCAAAATGACTGGTCGGAGTTGCACGTGTACAGCTTCATCGATGAAGAGAAGGAGCGGGACTTCAAGTTCTTCTACTACCCGATCCTCATCCACGAGGGCACGCACCTCTTGACGCGGACGTACCTCGGGCAAGTGCCGAACCCGCAGTGGTTCGATGAAGGTGTTGCCACGTACTTTCAGTTCTGGAATCTGAGCGCTCCAGGGAAGACGAACCTGAAGTCACGCTACTCGCGTTCGTTCTACCGGGCCGTTCTCAAAGAGGCGTATCTCAAGGAACCGCCGTCCTTGAACACCCTCTTCACAGTCAAAGTTTGGAATCCTGATGACATGGGGCCCCAAGCGAAGGGGCACTACGCGCTCGCCGAGAGCTTCATCGATTTCATGCTCAGCTCAAAGGGGGGTCGAAAGGTGTTCCAGAGGACCTTCCAGCGGCTTCTCGTCCGGGCGGAGCTCTTCTCGGCACGAGAGATCGCACAGCTCGAACCCGCCTGGCACGCCCACTTGCGGAGCGTCACCGGCCTCTCGGAGTAGTCGCGGGGCCGAGAGAACCGAGCCGGATCGGCTGGTTTGTTGCAAGTCGCTGCGGCGTGAGAGTGCCCGCGCTGTGGCACCCGAGCCCACCCCTTCTGAGGAACCCGCCATGCCGATCTCGCCGATCCCTGGCTTTCACGAGCCGTTCTCCTCCCTCTCCCATCTCATCGGAGCGGGTGTCTATGGGGTTCGTTACTTCTGGTTGTTGCGATCGAGCCGCGGACATCGCCACCTCACCGCGTACCTCGCGATCTACGCGTTCAGCTGCGTCCTGCTCCTCTCGATGAGCGGGGTCTATCATCTGCTGCCCGAAGGGGCCGCGCGCGCGGTGCTGCGCCGACTCGATCTCGCCGCCATCTTCATTCTCATCGCCGGAACCCACACTCCCGTGCAGGGGATCTTCTTTCGGGGGGTGTGGCGCTGGGGGGTGCTCCTCCTGATGTGGTCGATCGTCGCCGCGGGGGTCACCCTGTTCTCGATTTTCGCGGATGAGCTCCCGCGCGGCCTCGGCACGGGGACGTTTCTTCTTCTCGGTTGGATCGCGGGAGCCTCCGGCCTGGTCGTTTGGAGACGCCACGGATTCAACTTCGTTCGACCCCTCATCCTCGGCGGCCTCGCCTACTCGGTCGGCGCAATCTTTCTCGCCTTCGACGGCTGGATGTTGATCCCCGGGGTGATCGGCGCCCACGAGCTGTGGCACATCGCAGTCCTCGTCGCGGTCACCCTCCACTGGCAGTTCATGCATCGCATCGGCGATCCGACCCGCATGGTGATCTCCTAAAACGAAGCACGGCCCTTCGCGCGAGCAAAGGGCCGTACCCACTTCGAAATCACCGAACAAGCGTGGATCAGACCGTCGAAGTGCAGTGCCCACACTTCTTGGCGGCGATCGGAATACTCATGTCGCACTCCGGGCACTTCTTCGTGTTCGGAGCCGCCGCCGGCTCTTCTTGGCGCAACTTGTTCATCCCCTTGACGAGCATGAACACAGCAAACGACACGATCAAGAACGTGATCACGAGGTTGATGAAGCTGCCGTAGTTGATCGTCACGGCCGCCACGCCATCCACTCCCCCGACGCCGCCGACCCCCTCGATTGCCTCGACGGCCTTCTGGAGCGTGAACTTCTTATCGCTAAAATCGATGCCACCTGTGAGCAGGCCGATCGGCGGCATGATGATATCCGCGACCAAACTCTTCACGATCGGAGTGAAGGCAGCGCCGATGACGATGCCGATCGCCATATCCATGGCGTTCCCCTTGACCGCAAATTCCTTGAACTCTTTGATCATTCCCATGGCTCACCACCTTCCTGCGGATTGCGTTGCTCGTTCAATACCAGAGATCCAACGCGCTGCACACCTCAGTGAGCGGACCGCGCTCGCTCTTTTTGAGTGAGCGAAATAGTGTTCCAAGGGTGGACGTCGTGGCATACGGATTTGAATATGCAAAGAGTGTCGAAGCGCATTGAGTGGATCTCGCGATAGTGGGTTCGCCGACAGCGCTTTTCCCAGTTTTGCGGAGATGCGGCATCGATCTCGATGGACAGGCGGGACAGTCGCCGACCGGACCCCTCGGATCACGCTCGCGGATTGTGACCTGCCCAACGCTCCAGCCTCGGTGGAGTCCAGGGGGCGCTCCCGGCGCTTAGGATCAGAGGCGCGGCGTCCTGTCGTTACTGCCCTTCATGCCAACGACGGACCCTGCGTCGCTTGCGCTCCACTCCGTCACATCTCAGCCAATCCAAACCGATCGTGATCAATCGGTTTTCGCCGCCACTCTGGCGCTGTAGCCTATGGAGCTTATGCACTGAACCTATCGTCGGCTGAGCCTCTTGATCTTTGCGCACGAGAGCCCACTTCTGCCAGCAGGCCACTCCACTCAATTCACACTGAAAATGAGCTCGATCTGTGAACACTGATCGCCACCAAGCCCACGGTGCAACGACTGATTCGCTTGCCGAGTGGCTTCGTGGTCACCTCCCTGAGATCGGCGGGAGTGCGGATGCATTCGCAGACGACCGAGTCGCTATCGAGAAAACTGGAGTGGTGCGCCGCCCATCTGCGCATCTCCACAGCTACCGAGTCGCGAGCGAGGCTCGATCACAGGCAGTGCTGATCAAGGAACGCCCCTCCGCTGTCGTTGGGCGCTTCCCGACCCCACCCGGGCACTGGGCTCTGTTTGTGGGCCCATCCTGGCCTCCGCCCCCCGCCTTCGAGCATCGAAGCGCGGTCGAGTTCCAGGCGCTCGCGAAGATCCATCGGCACTTCAGCGAACTCAACGACCCTCGTTTCGCGACCGTGCGGCCGATTGCGCTCCAAAAACTCACATCGGCGTTCGCGATGGAGGAAATCGACGCCGTGCCTCTCGATCGCTGTCTCGCGGATGAACCCGCCCGTGGGAATCCGCCCCTCGCCCCCCCGCCCCTCGAAAGTTGCGGGGCCTGGCTCCGGCACTTCCACGAAATGCAAGCCGCAGCCGAGGCACCGGTGCACCACGACACTCCTGGTCAGATCTTAGGCGCGCTCGCTGAACTCTCCGCCGGGCTTCCCGTCGGCTTCGCGCCGTCCGAGGGGATCCGTGAGCTCGTGAGCCGCACCCAGCGGCTCATCGAGCGCGCGCTCCCCGAGACGCTTCCGATCGGGCTCACCCACGGAGACTTTTGGACCGGAAACGTGCTGGTGGACGCCACCGGCGCGGTCGCCGTGATCGATACCTTCGCGGCGTCACGCACGCCGATCTTCGAGGACCTCGCCTACTTCGTCTTCCAGCTCAAGACCGAAGGGGGCGCTCTCCAAAAATCTTCGCAGTTCCGCCCGTCACCGCGTGCGCTGGAGAGAGAGTTGCTGTTCCTCCGCGGTTACTTCCCCGGCTCCGAGATTCCGATCGAAACGCTCCGAGTCTTCGAACTCTGCGTCTTGATCCGAAAGTGGGCCTCACGGTGCCACCGCTGTGCGGCATACACGGGGGCGCGACGCGTCTGGAAACGAATCCAGCTGAGCGCGCGAAGTCGACATTTCCGCGCCTATTCAGAGTGGCTCCTCGGCCCCTTGGAGGCAGGTCCCCACCGGCGGGCGCCCTCATCGCCGGCAGCGAGAGAGGTGAACCATGGAGCGTGAGCGCATTGGAATCCTCTTTCCTGGTGAAATGGGGACGGCGATCGGAGCCCTCCTGGTCGCAGAGGGACATGAGGTCGTGACCACACTCGAAGGGCGCAGTCGAGCGACCATCGAGCGTTGCCAAGGTGCAGAGTTCACGGTGCTCGGCAGCCTGTCAGAAGTGATCTCGGAGTCCACGATGGTCTGGTCGTTCATTCACCCCGACGGAGCCTCCGACCTCGCCGAGCAGGTTCTCGCTGCTGTTGCTCATGTAGGTTCCAGGCCGATCTACATCGATGGCAACTCGATCGCGCCCGCCGTGGCTGTATCGATCGCCGAGCGCCTGGCGACGCAACACGTCGACTTCGTCGACGCGACGATCCATGGGGACTCCGGTCGTCTCCGCGAACGCAGCGTGCTCTACCTGAGTGGGACCCAGACGGAGCGAATTGCGTCCACTCTTGGAGGAGCGATGCGGCTCCGACTCCTCGGTTCCGAACCGGGCGCCGCCTCGCGCTTCAAGATGACGATCGCGGGGGTTTCGAAAGGCGCATCCGCGCTTCTGATGGAGGTTGCCTCGTTCGCTGCCCGCCAAGGAGTTCTCGAGGCGTGGATCGATGACTGCCGTCACTTCTATCCGGCACTGATGCAAACGATGGAAACCATGCTCCCGACCTACGCCCGTCACTCGGGGCGCCGCGCGGCCGAACTGAACGACATCGGGCGCACAATTTGCGAGCTGGGGCTGCGCCCCGGCTTGATCGCGGAGGCGCAGCGGCTCGTGGCGCGACTCGCCGCACACGATTCGGATGAGGCGATGCTCGATTGCAAGGCCGAGGGTACGTCACTTGACGATTTCCTCGCAGCCCTCGGTACACTCTCCTTGTTGAAACCTGATCCCGTATCGATTCCTGAATCTGCTGATTCCCCTATTTCTGCACACTGCTCGAGTACTCGAGAGGAGCGACCTCATGGTCCACCAAACCCCTGATTCTGCCGATCTGCACCCTGGTCCCGGTTTCCAAATTCGCGAAGACTCCCCACGGCTCGACCGCAAGCTGATGGACCGTTTCCTCGCGTTTGATACCCCGACCATCTCCGACCTTTTGAACCGGCTGTACTCGCTCGACCCTGGGATCCGTTGTCTGACCGACGGAGCCGGTGTCCTTTGCGGACCCGCCTGTACGGTCAAGGTGTTCCCCGGCGACAACTTGATGGTTCACAAGGCGCTCGACATCGCGAAGCCGGGTGACATCGTCGTCGTCGATGCCAACGGCACCCAGTCCCCGAACGCAGTCCTTGGAGACACGATCTGCACGAAGGCAAAGCACCGGGGGATCGCCGGATTCATTATCGACGGGTTGATCCGCGACTTGCCCGGGATCAACGAGGTGGGTCTCCCCGTGTTCGCGCGGGGGACGACGCCGATGGGGCCTCTCCACCGCGGCCCGGGCGAAGTCAACTTCCCGATCGCATGCGGCGGGACCGTAATCAACCCGGGGGACCTCGTCGTCGCGGATGCCGCGGGGATCGTCAACGTACCGTCGCGCGTCGCGGAGGAGCTGCTCGGTCGCCTCGAAGCCAAGCGCGAGAAGACAGAGACTTACATGGCCGCGGTGCGTCGCGGCGAGTTCTCGAACGCATGGGTGGATGAGCTCTTGGCTAGGAACCGATGCATCATTCACTAGAAGCGGTACTCCCGCTGCCTGCTCGCTGGCTATCGGAGTGCCGATGTTCGTGAAAGTTCTCACCCGCTTGCGCCTTCTCGAGTGCCTCGCCGCGTTCGGCGTTCTGCGCTCCCTCTGGCGGAGGACCCGCCCCTCCGTGCGAAGAGCGAAGGCGCAGCGGGCGCAGTTCTACCGCGAAGCTTGGGAAGACGCGGCGAAGCGCCAGGGCGCCTCGGTCCAGCGATTGACCGACGATCTCCTCGAGATTCGTCGCGGAGATCATCGGGTCCGGGTGTTTCGCAACTACACCCCGCTCGACGACCCGATCACCCTGCGACTGGCCGGGGATAAGGTTTTGGTGCTCAGGCTTCTCGAGGAGGCGGGGCTCCCCGTCACAGAACATCTCTCGTTTCGGGTTCGGACGCTCGAGACTGCGTTCGACTTTCTCGAGCACGCCGAGGGCCCCTGCGTGGTGAAGCCCGCGGGTGGCACCGGCGCCGGCCAGGGGGTGACCACCGGAATCGTGAAGCGATCACAGCTCGTCCTCGCCGCGACGAGTACGGGCGTACTCCCGAACCAGCCGCTTCTCATCGAGCGAGAGGTTCCGGGGGAGAACTATCGATTGCTGTTCCTCGACGGCATTCTTCTCGACGCGGTGCGCCGGAGTGCTCCAGCAGTAATCGGAAACGGGACCTCCTCGATTCGTCAGCTAGTGCGCGCCGCCAATGACGCGCGTCTCGAGAGAGGCTTCGAACACTCCCAGACCGTTCTTGAGATCGACCGCGACCTCAGACAAACCCTCGCGCGACAGCGACTGAAGCTCGATCAGGTCCCCGCGCTTGGGAAAAAAGTGATCCTGAAGACCGCGATCAACAGCAATACCGCGGCGGAGAACGAGTCGGTCCTCTCGGACGTCGCCCCTCAGATCGTCGAGGCCGGAGCCCGGGCGGCCAGAGTGGTCGGGTCCCGTCTTGCCGGAGTCGACATCATCACCCCCGATCTCACCGTCTCCCTCGAGGACGCGGGGGGAGTGATTCTCGAGGTGAACACCACCCCAGGATTCCACTTCCACTACCACAAGCGCGGGAACCCTCTCCCCGTGGCGGAGCATGTCCTCGAGGCTGTGTTCGCCACCCGTGCCGTGCACCGAGAGTCCTGAGCCCGCACCATGAATGTACCCGCACTGAAGACGAGCGAGCTCCCTCCGGCGATCGTGCTCGGCGGAGGGCACAACGCCCTCTCCATCGCACGGCGGCTCGGTGCGCGCGGCGTCGCCGTTCACGCGCTCAATCACGCGGGGACCGACGTGACCCGGAGTCGCTTCGCAAGGACGATTTCGCTCGGGGGAGAGAACCCGTTCCACCTCGAGGCGGCTGAGTTTCTGCTCGGCAAGGAATCGGATCACTTGCGGGGCGCAGTCCTGCTCGTGGCGAGCGACGAAGGGCTGCAACTGGTCGCTGCCCACCGCCCCGCTCTCGAAGCGCGCTTCGAGCTCGATCTCTCCGACCCCGAAGCGCAGCTCAAGATGCTCGACAAGCTCGCCACCTGCCACGCCGCACGAGAAGCGGGGGTCCCCGCACCAAACTTCTGGACCGTGAGCACCGTCGAGGATGCTGAGGCGATCCGAGAAACCATCCTGTTCCCTCTCATCGTCAAGCCCCATCGTTCCTACTTGTTCGAGGCGAAGTACGGTAAGAAGTTCCTCGATGTCGCCGACTTCGATGGCTTGGCTGATGCGCTCGCGCTGGTGCAGTCTGCGGGGACTGGGGCGCTCTTGATGGAGAAGATTCCGGGACCGGACTCAGATCTGTGCAGCTACTACACGTACCTCGATGAGAACGGGGAGGCTCTGTTCGACTTCACGAAGCGCATCATTCGCCGGTTTCCGAAGAACATGGGTCTCGCGACGCACCATGTCACCGATGAGATCCCCGAGCTGCGTGAACCTTCCCTCCGGCTGTTTCAACATGTCGGGCTCCGAGGAGTCGCGAATGTCGAGTTCAAGCGCGATGCCCGGGATGGTGTGCTCAAGCTGATCGAGTGCAATGCGCGGTTCACTGCGGCAAACTCACTCGTCGCGAAGTGCGGCCTCGACCTCGCCTGGTTCGTGTATTGTCGAATCGTGGGACTCCCGCTCCCCGACATGACTCGATATCGTTCGGGGGTCAAGCTGTGGGACCCGCCGCGAGACTTCAAAGCGTTCCGCGAGCTACGTCGCCTCGGCGAACTCCGAACGGGGGAGTGGTTGAAACACATCGCGGGGCCGCAGACATTCCCCGTCTTCGCCATCACCGATCCATGGCCGAGCGTCTGCCGCACGGTCTCCCAGGTGAGAAAGTTGGTCGCGCCCCGGCGGAGCCAGGAGCTCGGGTCGTCGTGAACCAACCTGATCTCCCTACGGAGGCCCCCCCAGCCGGTGCCGACGGGGAGCTGCGTCAGCACATTCGGGGATCGAGCCTTCTCCTGTTCGGGCGCGTCATCGCAATCTTCCTCAACTTCGCGACCCAGGTGCTCACCGTTCGCTACCTGAGCAAGGGGGACTACGGCGCGTTTTCGTGGGCGATCGCAGTCGTCACAATGGGGAGCACGCTCAGCTTGCTCTCGATGCAAAAAGTCGTCTCCCGGTTTCTCCCCATCTACATGGAGAAGAAGGATCTGCCCGCCCAACGCGGTGCGATCATGCTCGCCGTCGGCTCGACGCTGACCTTGGGTCTTGTGATCATCGCCGTGACCTTCGCCGCGCGCGGCTGGTTGACGGAGTCCTTGGTCTCCAACCAGAAGTCGGTCGGGCTCCTCTTGGTTCTGGTCGTCCTCGTTCCGATGCAGGGACTCGACAGCCTGCTCCACGCGCTCTTCGCAGTGCTCGCCTCGCCCCGGGCGATCTTCTTCCGACGCCACATCCTCTCGCCGCTCTTTCGACTCGCCGCCGTCCTCACCATCATTCTCACCGCGGGGAGCGTTCGAGCCCTCGCCATCGGTTATCTGGTCGCGGGGGCACTCGGCATCGGGGCGTACCTCGTCCTCCTTCGGAGCTTGCTCGCGCGCCTTCGGATCATCGGCCGAGAAGCGCCCCCGGGGGTCCGAGTCCCTGCGGGTGAGATGTACCGCTTCGGTCTCCCTCTGGTCACGACCGACATTCTCTGGTTCCTGAAGACCACCGTCGTCGTGATCATTCTCGAAGCGATCCGGGGCACCGACGCGGTCGCGGAGTTTCGCGCGGTCGTTCCCCTCGCTGGGCTCAATGTTCTCATCCTTCACAACGTGCGAGTCTTGTACCTGCCGCTCGCCTCGCGCCTCCTGGCCCGAAACGAGTTCGACTCGGTGGGCACTCTGTACTCCCGCACGTCCGCGTGGATCACCGTCATCTCGTTTCCCATATTTGCCGTCTGCGTATTCCTCGCCGCGCCGGTGACCACCCTCCTCTTCGGAGACCGCTACTCGAGCGCCTCAACCATCCTCATCGTTCTCGCGGTGGGGCAGTACGTCGACGCTGCGCTCGGGGTCAACCTCTCGACTCTCAATGCCTTCGCACGGGTTCGGTTCATCGCCTCGGTGAACTGCCTGGTTGCGATCTTCGCCGTGGCACTCCAGTTCATCCTCGTGCCCCGTTGGGGGGCTCTGGGGGCCGGCATTGCAGCAACCGCGACAGTCGTTGTTCAGAACGCCCTCAACCAAACCGGGCTCATCCGCCTCGCCGGAGTCGGTCAATTCCGGGGCTCACAACTTCGGGTCTATGGTGCGGTCGGAGTGAGCATCGGGATCCTTCTCGCCGCGCGGTCGCTGACCTCAAAACCTTGGATCATCGCGCTGTTGATTGTCGTGATTTCCGGCTGCCTGATTCGCTGGAGCCGGGATGCTCTCGACATCACAGAGACCTTTCCAGAGCTGAAGAGGGTGCCGGGACTCCGCGCCTTCCTCGGTCCGTCGAAGAAGGACCACCATGAGTCAAGCTAGCTGGCCTCGGAGGTTCCGAAGTGATTTAACGAACTTCTCGAACAGACTGCTAGGCCCTCGCGACCTAGCCCTCTAGAATTGCGGCAGCGGATGCAGTCTCGTTTCGGACTCGGACAGTTCCCCCCTCTGGCAATCCTCGCTACCGCCGCTCATTCTGTGAGTTATCCCCTCGGAGAGCTGCGAGCTTTCCAATGGTCACGCGGCGGATCGCACTCGATTCGGAGTTTCCGATGATCAAGTCTTTCGAGACGGTTCCCACGGGAGACGTTGTTTCGCTCGAGCGCGAATTGACGGCCCTCAGGTCTCTTCTCCTCGCGATCGGTCTTCTCTGCGCCGCGCTCCTGGCTTTCCTTCCAGGGTGCTCCGCGGTGAAGAACCCGACAGCGATCGCCGACCTCAATCCTGGACTTCTGAATGGTCCCCGCGATTACCGACTCGCGCCGGGAGATGAGATCGAGATCGCCTTCTTCCACACCCCGGAGCTCAACACCACTGTCGTGGTGCGGCCCGACGGAAAGATCGGCCTTCCGCTCGCCCAAGGTGTTGAAGCCGCGGGCCGCACGCCGGAAGAGCTCTCCAAAGAGATCCGCCGCTTGTACGCGGTCGAACTGATCGACCCCGACGTCGCGGTGATCGTGCGCTCGTTCACCGCCTACCAGATTCATGTCGGCGGCGAGGTCAAGGAACCCGGCATGTTCCAACTCACTGGAGAACTGAGAGTTCTCGAGGCCATCATCCAAGCGGGGGGACAACTCACTCGGGGACGCATGTCCGAAGTTCTCGTGATTCGACGCCTACCACTCGGGGGACACGTGGTGATCCCGGTCGACCTCGTGAAGGTGATGAACGGAGTCGACCCCGGGCAGAACCTCGCGCTCCTCCCCTACGACGCCGTCCTGGTTCCTCCGACGGCGATTGCCAACGTGAACACCTGGGTGGATCACTACATCAGGCAGAACCTTCCCATCGATGCTGGGGTCGGTTTCCGCCCCTCCGGAATTTGAAGAGCAGCGGGTATGACCAAGAGTGGACGAGAAGTTGTGAAAGAAAGAAAGTTGATCGGAGAAACGCGGCGAACCGTCTTTCGTCACATCTTTGTGGCACTCCCGGTTTTCATGATCTGTGCGGCGGCGGTCGGGTTCTTCGCGATGCAATCGGTCGCGACATTCACTGCCGACTCGAGCGTGTTCGTTCTGTTCGGACGCGAGTTCATCTATCGACCGGAGATCGGATCTCCCGAACGCTCTGAAGCGCTCAAGCTCAGCGAGATCGTCAACACAGAAGTCCAAATCCTCGAGAGTCGAGATCTCGCAGAGCATGTCGTTGAGACTCTCTCCGCTGAGACTCTCTACCCAGAGATTTTCCTCGAGGAACCGGACGCCACCATCGCGCATCGAAAAGCGACGCTTGAGTTTCGCGACGCGGTCTCGGTTCTGCCGATTCTCGAATCGAGTGTCATCACCGTCTCCTTCACTCACGTCGATGCCGAGCTCGCCTCCCAGTCGGTCAACCTTCTGGTGGATGCGTTCCTCGAAAGGCACCTCGAGTTGTTCCGCGGCAGCCCGGCGAGTTTCGTCGACGAGAAGTTGGTGCTGTGGAATGAGCGCCTCGCGGAGACTGAGACCCAGCTCCTCGCACTCAAGGAAGCGCACGGCTTCGTGGATCTCCACCAGCAGACGCTCCACCTTCTCGCTCAGGATGCAGAGCTCAAGAGGACGTGGATCGCTCACGAAGCCGCTCTCGCCGAAGTGCACAGTCGCCGCGAACATCTCGAACCGCTCTCCGAGGTTCGGATCGAGCCGAGCAACGCGAAACTTCTCGGCGGCGTGGATGTCTCCGCCACCGTTGCGATCCTCGAAGAGCGACGGAGCGCGTTCTCCGCCCAATGGAACATCACCTTCCTTCGCGTGCTGGAACTCGAGAATCGCCTGGTCTCACAGGCCAACCTCGATCCCGCTGTAGTGGCTGCCACGGAGGGTCCCGAGTTCCGCGGCCTCGATCCAGCGCGCACCCGTCTCCTCGAGTTGAAAGTGGAGAGGGAAGGACTTCTCCACAGCTATCGCGGCAACAGTCGCCGCGTGCGCTCGGTCGAGCAGGAGATTCGCGCGGTGGAAGAGTTTCTCTCGATGAGAGTCGCGGGAGTGAACGAGTCCCTGATCATGACCGCTGGCCGCGCCCTCGCGACGGACCATGCAACGAGCACAGCGCTCTTGTCAGAGCTCGAGAGAAACGTCGAGGAAATCGACCGCTCAATTCTCCTCCGCCAGCTCCTCGATCTCGACGAAATCGAAGCCTCGATCCTGGCTCAGGCGACGACCACCGAGACACTTCGCAGCGCGGTGAGCCAGGAGATCCGGGATCTCGACAGCGTGAGCCAAAAAGTGCAGAGACTCGAGCGCGAGCTGGCGACCTGCGAACGGAACCTCGCGAGCTACGAGCAGAAGCGGGAAGACGCGCATGTCTCCGCGGATCTCGATCGCCAGAAACGGAGCAGCGTTCGCGTCCTCGAACGCGCCACCCCGCCGATCCAGGCGTCGGGGCTCTCCCCGAAGCTCAAGATCGCGCTCGGGCTCGTCGCTGGTGCATTTGCAGCCGTCGCCGCTGCGGTGGGAGTGGAGATGATGCGCGGCGGTGAGACCCGCGGAGAGTAGGGTCGGCCGGATCGAAGAAGCGGCGTCGAGCTCCGAGGAAGGCCGAGCTCCGAGGAAGGCCGAGCCCCGAGGAAGGCCGAGCCCCGAGGAAGGCCGAGCCCCGAGGAAGTCAGGGCAGGAGTCTACTCACGGTCCGTCGAACGAAGACCTGTCTCCGATCGACCACCCGAGGGGCTCGCGCGGAAGTGATCCGCGAGCTGCGCAACGCAGGCTTCGAGCCGAAACTCAGAGAGAACCTTCTCGCGTCCGCGTCGTCCCAGTTGGACTCCGAGCTCCGGATCGTCGCGCAATTGGATCAGCACCCGAGCGAGATCAGCCGCATTCCCCGGTTCGAAGAGCAAACCGGAGCACCCGTCGTCGACGAGCTCGGGAATCCCTGAAATGCGGCTCGCCGCAACGGGTGTCTCGCAGCTCATCGCCTCC
This sequence comes from uncultured bacterium, assembly GCA_937876125.1. Lineage (GTDB taxonomy): Bacteria > Planctomycetota > UBA8108 > UBA1146 > UBA1146 > JAFMMO01. Next base: position 5,245 of record CALEHF010000012.1, on the reverse strand, counting down.
ATCAAAGTGACCGGAATTCCCTCCCGCCGCCCTTGTGCATCCAGAATGCTGGGGAGCACCACGACGTCCGCCTGTCGCATGCGCTCCAGCACCTCCGGTCCCGGCTTCGGGCCACTGAAGATCACGTGCCCCTCGAGACCGAGTGCACGAGTCGACTGCTTCAGAGTGTCGCGCAAGGGACCGTCCCCCACCAATTCACACTCGAAATCGACTCCCTGCGCGCGAAGCAGCGCGCACGCGTCGAGAAGAACCTGGTGCCCCTTGACCGCGCGGAGAGCAGCGACGCACAAGATGCGGAGTGTCCCCGTCGACCGGCGATCGCCCGGGGTGAACACATCGGTGTCCACTCCGCAATGAACGACACGCATCTTCGGGAGGAGATCTGATCCCGAGCGCTCGGCCACGAATCGGCGGTTGTAATCGGAGATCATGATCGTGAACTCAGAGGCCGCCACCTTAGATCGCAGTCCACTCTGATCGCGGTGGATGTCCGAGCCGTGCGCGGTGAAGCTGAAGGGGATCCCGGTCAGAGCGGAAACGACCGAAGCCGCGAGTGCCGGGTTGTTCGCGAAGTGCGCATGGATCCGCGTAATGCCGCGTCGCTCCATCTGCTCCGCGATGTAGACCGCCTTGGGGAAGGTCGCCGCCGCGCCGAAGAACGCCCGACGCGTGCCTCGATGGTGCCATAGTGCCCCGGTGAGAGCCCGGGCGTAACGAAGCGGCGAACGCAGGATCCGTCGAGCGTGCGCAGGGAGCATCCAGAGCGAGAAGAGCGCGCTCACATGGACGGAAGAGCGCAGTGTCGCAACTTCGGGTTGCTCGACAACTTCATCGAGGCAGATCAGGGGGAACAACTCGACGTCGAAGCCGTGACGGCGGATCTCGAGGATCTCGCGAAAAACGAAGGTCTCAGTGATCTTCGGGAAGCGAGACATCACGTACGCCACCTTGACCGAGGAGGGGGTCGTGGCCCGCCGGGGGATCGACAGGCGTTCCTTGGTACTTTCGCGAGCGGTTCTCTCTGGACCCCCGACGACCTGAGACAGGTGGCTCGCGGGGATCTTGAGTTCGGGGGTATTTAGCTCAGGGGTTTCGAGCTCGTGCCCGTCCGTCACGCGGCACCCCCACTCTTCTGCGGTTCCCACCGCACCACTCGGCGACCGCTCACGAAGTCGGCGACGCCGAGCAAGGTTCCGAGGTTCCCGAGACAAAAGTAGAAGAGGAGCGAGCTCACTCGAACCAGTGGTCCGAGGGGGAGCTTGTGGATCAGAGGATAGACGACGGCTCCGGACAAAAGAGCGAGCTCTGCCGCAGCGAGAACTCGGAACGTCCCGGACGATCTCGCGAGAAGCAGGGTAGCGACGCAGGTCCCGAGCAAGAAGAACGGCAGACCGCGCCGGAGCACTTTGTTGATCAACATCCCGAATGCGAAGAAACCGGTGCGACGTGGGTTCAACAGATGCCGCATGAGGAAGATCCCCCGCAAGCTTCGGCACACCACTCGACGGCGTCGGCGGAGCTCGTGTCGAGCACTCCGCGACGGAGTCGGAATGAAGGCGCGAGCTTTCGGTTCGAAGACAAACCGCGCCCCTTGATCGATCACAGTCAGAGCGAGGTAGAGGTCATCGGTGACCGCTTCAACGACGGGTCGAAACAGGCTCCGCCGAATCGCGTAGAGCTTTCCGTCATTCGAGGTGATGCTCCCCACGCGACTCTCCAGCATTTTGATTTGAGAATCGAAGCTGACGTAGGTCGCCTGCGCCGAGGTCAGGTTGGTCCGATCACGATCGAGCGTTCGCCGACCGCACACCCCACCGACTGCCGGATCCGCGAAGGGCCGGAGAAGCTTCTCGAGGGCATCGGGGGCCAGGATCGCGTCGACGTCGGAGAAGACCAGGATTTCCCCTTCGCACTGGGCGGCTCCGCGATTGAGAGCCTCTGCTTTCCCTTGGTGAGCTTCCAGTATGACCGCGCGGTCAGGCGCGGAGACCTCGCTGCGGAGGAGGTCTCCCGTCCCATCGGTGGAGCCATCCGAAACCCACACCACCTGGAGCGAAGCTCCCGGGAGCGAGATCTCACGCCGGTTCGCCAGCCTGTCCGGAATGAGCGCCACCGAGTTTCGAGTGGTGATCAGAAGGCTCGCCGAGGGGAGTGGACCTGCATCGGAATCGGTTTCAGGGAGACGACCCCGGGGGGCGCGCAGCCACACCAGAAGCGGATAGAGAAAAATCACGGCGCCGGAGCCGAGGGCAAAGAAGCAGAACAGAATCAGAGTCAGTTCGCTCGACATGCCCTCCCCCTTCCCACCGGTTTCACCGCAGTCGCTTTCCCACGAAACGCGCGGGGGTCGCGAGGCTGTTCTTGAGGAAATACTGGTGCAAGACGTACTCCGAGTAGGTTCCCTCGGAGTAGTACTGGAGCACGTAGTCGTGCAGCCCCGACTCATTCTCCCGGGCCGTGGACGCCGCGCGAATCTCTTTCACCGAGACCACGCACCGCGCACTCTGCTGCCGCAGGCGACCCTTGCGTCGCACTTGAAGTCGGAGTCGCGCTCTGCAAGTTCTCGGCCACGGTAGTGCGCCGGAGCAGCGAACTCGCATGTGGTTCTCGTTGAGATCCACGATTTGCACCGGGGTCGGGGAGCGGGGAGTTTCGCTCGGATCGAAATCTTGGGAAAGCGTCGCACCGCGGGGAGCGACTCTCTTCAGTACCCGCCGATGGCGCTCGCGCCTCAGGATTCGGCGAGCGATCAAGTCTTCTCCCATCCACGAGGCGGCGGAGGCGAGCACGGTTCTGAGAGCGCAGACCATCGTGAAGGTGATGAGACGAAACTGTTGCATCGTGCCGGGCGGCTCAGTCACCGTTCCGTTGTCGAGGCGCACGCGCAACCGCTTCGGAGTCTTGTGAGGAGTGAAGAGCTGAGAGACACCAATGAGTCCCGGTGTGACGCGAAACCGACGGTCGTAACCATCGAGCTGGACGCACTGTTCGAGGTAAACCTCGGGGCGCTCCGGTCGCGGCCCCCAGAAGTTCATGTCCCCAGTCAGGATATTGAAGAGCTGCGGGAGCTCATCGAGGCGGCATGCGCGGAGAGCCTTCCCGAAGGGAATTTCGAGCTGGTCCTCTGCGCTCAGTAATCTTCCGCCCACCTTCGTCTGAGCCCCGACACCCAGAGTGCGAAACTTGATGATGTTGAACCGAGAACGATTTCGACCGAGGCGAGTGCCCCGATAGAAGATCGGTCGTCCCTCGGCGAGCAGTATCAGGAGGCTCACCGCAACGAACAGCGGGGCTCCGAGCAGCAAGAGAAGAGCTGCCAGGGTGCGATCGAAGATTCGAAACTCCTTCTGCACTCGCGCGGCTTCGGGGCTCGCTTCGTCCGGGCACAGACCCGGAGTAGTTGATACGGATGAAACACGTGTGGAGGAGACATGTGCGGATGAACCACGTGCGGATGCAACACGTGCGGATGCAACACGTGCGGATGAAACATGTGCGGATGAAACGCTTTCGGAAGAAACGGCACGCAAGGGGGATACGGGGGGGAATGTGCCCATTGAAGGCAGCTTTCCACGAGCGACCACACCAATAGCCCGCACCGACCCTCTAGAGGACGCGCAGGGCGGTTGCGGCAGCTCGATGAATAGGAAATGCGAGAGAAGGCCAGACACCAATAAGGTAACTACTAGCTCAATCACGAAGAGCTGTCAAACAATTCGAATTGAACTATTCCAGATCTATGCAGCCTCGACGACCAGATGTACAAATTCTCGCGCCGGAGGTAGCTTCGACACTCCCAGCATCGCCGCCAATGGTCCCGTTCCTGGCAAACACGATGTTTCGTCCGCAATTCCGACAATCGACCTTCATTAGTTAGCGTGATTCAAAGGTGAGAAAATTTGCGTCATAATTGACACGGACGGGGTCATCGTTAATCCATCACTTCGAGGCGCTGCCGAGGCCTGGATCGAAACACAGATTAACGCACTGCATGGTGAGGGGCCTCAGGCGGGGGGTCGATCCGAAGGACCTGTGGAGGCCGCAGAAGGCAGGCTGGAGCGAGAAATGCGCGTCGAGGACTGGAGGAGTCGCGCCTGCAGGATTCCCCCGCCGACCCTGGGTCCGATGTTGATCCGGCGCAGCCGCAACGGATCCAGGCACCGAAGGTCGTTCGGCCCCCGCTCGGTGGTGAACGCCAGGGAGACCCCCGCCCGTCGCACCGCCTCGACCACCGCCTCGCTGTATCGTCCATTGGGATAAGCGAAGGTCGTCGGTCGCTGGCCGAGCTCTCGCTCGAGATCGTCGATGCTCCCCTCGATCTCTTCGCGCAGAGTGTCGGGGTCGAGCCGATCGAGGAAAGGGTGGCTGCGCGTGTGGGCCCCGATCCCGAGTCCCTCCCCCACGAGCGCGCGCAGAGCGGTCCAGGAGAGAACCCGCGGGGGGGAAGGCTCGACATCGAGCTGCCGACGCAAGACTTCGATCCACTGCCCCACATCTCTGGGCTCGAGCCGCTGTACCTCCTGCTTCAGCACCCGAATCGCTTGCTGTCGCTCCGATGCCGATCCGAGACTCAAGGAGCCTCCCTCGCACGCCACCGTGCTGGCCTGGGTCTGGTGAACCGCATGAATCAACTCGTCCCACCAGAATCGTCTCTCGGGCTGGTCGGGATAGTCTGTTGCCACGAAGAGATGAGCAGGGACTCCAACCTCTCGGAGGATCGGCCAGGCGACTTCTCCGAAGTTCCGATCCCCATCGTCAAAGGTCACGAGCACTGCACGCGGGGGGAGCGCTCCCCGCTCCGCGAGGGCGCCTTCGACTTCTGCCGCCGTCAGCGGGTGATAACGCGCGGCGAGGTGCTGCATTTGCTCCCGAAAGCCAACCGAGTCTTCGATGACGTGGTAGGTCAGCACTCGCAGAACAGCGGGGTTCCGGCTATCGAAGCGCTCCAAAAGCCGCAAACCTGCGCGAACCGGGCGCGACTCGAGCGCTCGGCGCAGGAGAGCGGGCTTCACGATGCCCCCGGCGCAGTCACTCCTGCCTCAAGATCGTCATCCGATTCGGAAAGATCAGAGTCAGAGTCATCCTGCCCCGCCTCGCTCCGCTCGAGGGCAGCGCCGACTGCGAGCGTCGCCCCGGCGAGCACGACGATCAGGTAGAAGAAGCGGATGTAGGCCATGTGGAGGAAGAGACCGGTGGTCAGGTAGAGAAGCAACGCCGCAAGATACCCCGTCGCGAGAAATGCGAG
>CALEHF010000011.1 GCA_937876125.1 uncultured bacterium | reverse complement strand
AGACCCGAGCGCGCCCTCGTGTTTCATCGAGGTGAAGAACGTCACCATGCTTTCGGATGCCGGTGCTCCCCGCGCCGATTTCCCCGACGCGGTCACCGAACGCGGGCGGAAGCACTTGGGCGAGTTGATGACCCTCGTCGATTCGGGCCAGCGGGCGGTGCAACTCTTCTTTCTCGGTCGGACCGACTGCGATCGGGTCGGTGTCGCGGACGCGATCGACCCCGCCTACGCCGAGACGCTCCGCGCGGCGGCGGCTCGCGGCGTCGAGATCATCGCGGCGAAGGGCACGCTCGAGGCCGAGGCCGACGGTTCCTTCTCCCTGACAGTGACCGGGGAGTGTCCCGTCGAGCTGTGAGCTTCTTAAGGGCGCTCCTTCCGAGAATTGAACCAAAATCAAGGCGTCTCCATCTTCGGCAGGCGCGCGCAGGGGCCGAGGAAGGTCGATGCCGAAGGCGTCATTTTCGTCGGGGAAGAGGGCGCGCGGCTCGAGCTCGCCGTCGGCATTGTCCTCGACGAAGACGGCATCGGCTCCCACCTCGTCTCATTTCGGGATTCTCAGGCGCATTTCCAAGGGGCAGTAAGAACGTCCTAGTGTGACAGCCACGCGGCCGCGACCGACTCGAGTTTCTTCCCGGCCACCCCCGCGTACAACGTGAGCTCGGCACCGCCGGTCTTATTGAAGTAGTCGACCTGGATCCGGTGCGCTCCCGCCGCGAGGGGGAGGGTCCCCTTCGCCATCGTCGGCGCGTGCAATCCGTCATTGTCGACGACGAGATTGTTGTCGATCCACAGGCGAGAGCCATCGTCGGAGTCGAGCGCGAAGTCGTAGATCCCGTCAGCGGGGAGAGTGATCCAACCGATGAAACGAGCCCCCGAGTGTTCCGCAGCTGCGCCTCCCTTGAGTGTCACCGTTCCGACGACATCGGTTTGACCGGGTTCCTGGTTGCTGAATTCAGGGAGTCGGTCCCAGATTCCTTTGTAGATCCGGCGCTCGAGTCCTCTGCTGGTCACGCCCGCGTCGTGCGCGGGGAGCGGCGCGACTTTCTTCACCTCGAAGCGAGCCACTTCCGTGACCGGCTTACCGTCGTGGACCGATCGCGCGTGCACGACCGTCGATTCCGCGAGGCGCAAGGGGCGAAGGTAGCGGGGGCTCAGTTCCGTCGGTTCACTGCCGTCGACGGTGTAGTGCACGGCGAGTGCGCTCGACCCGCTGTCGATTTCCATCGTCACCTCGTCGAGGAACACCTCCGATGCCACCAGGAAGCGGGGTAGATCGTAGACGATGGGGGGGCCCTCGAACTCGAGGACCACCACCGACGCGTTCGGATGGGGGGCGGCCTTCGGCATGGCGATCGCAACGCTCCCGACCCCGTGCCCGAGTTTGAGAGCAGTGTCGGGATCGTTGAGAAGGAAGGCACGGATCGACCGATTGCCGAGCCCCCTCACGACGAGACCAGGGGACGGCCAATCGAACACGTGCAGGTACAGGCGGGTGCGGTTTTCGACCCGCTTCATCGTACAGCGTCCCCACGGAGTCTCGGGGAGCGGCGAGGCCTCCGTGCCGTAGATCGATTCACCATACTCACCGAGCCAGCGCCCGATCCCTTCGAGCCGCTCTGAGCTTTTGGCGGGGAAGGTGCCATCGGCCTTCGGTCCGACGTTGAGGAGCAGGTTGCCCCCCTTGCTCGCGACATCGATGAGAAGCCGGATCAGCTCCTCCGTTGATTTGTAGTCTTGATCGACGCGGTTGTAGCCCCAGTGGCGGTTCATGGTGATGCAGCTCTCCCAGTCGACGCCGGGGAGGCCGTTTGCGGGAACCTCCTGCTCGGGAGTGCCGAAATCGCCGCAGTACTTCGCATCCTCGGTCAGTCCCGCCATCCCGCCGCGGCCGACATCGACGCGGTTGTTCACGATCACGTTCGGCTGGAGTGAGCGGCACAGGTCGTAGAGTTCCTGACCATGCTCGTGGTTCCAGGTGCGCTCCCACTCGCCGTCGAACCACATCACGTCGATCGGACCGTAGTTCGAGAGAATCTCGGTCACCTGCGAGTGGAGATAGCGGCGGTAGCGCTCGAAGTCGGCGCCTTCGGTGCTGCGCTCCTTCTCCCAACCGCGGCGCGGAAGATAGTCGGGGTGGTGCCAATCCATGATGGAGTGGTACCAACCGACCCTGAGTCCCTCGGCGCGAAATGCGTCGGCAATCTCCCGCAAGATGTCGCGGCCGTGCGGGGTCGCCATCACATCGAACTCGGTCTCTTTTGAGTCGAAGAGACAGAACCCATCGTGGTGCTTGGTCGTGATCACGATGTAGCGCATCCCGGCGGCCTTGGCGGCGCGCGCCCACGCGCTGGCATCGAACTCGGTGGGATTGAACCGCTCGAGAAACTGGTCATAGGTCGCGAGGGGGATCTGCGCAGTGGTGCGGATCCATTCGGCGTGCCCTGTCTGATCCTTCCACTCCCCGGCGGGAACGGAGTAGAGCCCCCAATGGATGAAGAGCCCGAAGCGCGCGTCGCGCCACCAGTCGAGCCGCGCGTCTTTCGCGGTGGCACTCACCTTTTCCTGGGCTGGAGCGGGCGGGCAAACGACCAGCAGGCAGAGCAGGCCGAGGGCAAAAACAATCGACAGATGGGATCGTGATCCGAACGACATGCGCGCTCCATTTCGAGGTGGGGCGGGGTGCCCCTGGCGCAGAGAGTGTTCGGTTCGAGGAGAGAGTGCAAGGCGGTTCGCTCGGGGGAAGGGTCAGGGGCAGGAGCCGGGGGTGTCGCACACTTCGCCGCTGGAACTTCCGCAATCTGGGAACGGAGCCGCGGGGGGTGGCCCTCCGACGAACAGGTAGTCGAGCGCGAGGATCGGATCGTTGAGCAGAATGACGCCACTCGCGTCGATGTCCGCGGCGGCGAGGCACTCGGGAGCGACCCCTGACGCGAACAGATACTGGAGTGTCGCGACCGGGTCGGCGACGTTGAGTGAGCCATCGTGGTTCACATCACCGCGACGGAACAGATTCCCCAGGTCGAGCACGATCATGCCGTCGAGTTTCGTGAAGTTCTCGATGCTCGCTCCGCTGACAATAACCAAATTGTTGACCTGCGCAGTCCCCGATCCGTTGATCCCGTTGCAGAATTCGACGGTGATCGAGGTCGAAGGTGCGACCGACGGGTCGATGGTGATCTCGACAGTCCCGAGACGCAGAGGAGTCGAGGAGAGGGGCAGGGTCGCCCCGTCGAAGGGGGGAGACGCATCGAGGAGGGCCCCAAGAGTGAACTCGCAGCCATCGCCATCGAAAGGATCGGACTCGTACGATGGCTGGACGAATTCCGCCTCATCGAGTCGGTCGCCGATCGCGGTGAAGCTTCCGGGGACGAAGAACGCTTGGTCACATTCGAGGCATGCGGCGATCTGTAATCCTTCGATTCCATCGGAGGGGTCGGTGTAGAAAAATCCGTACTCGACCGTGTCCCCTGGAGCGGCGGAGATGGACCCGACGTCGCCCGTGCCATCCAACTGCCCGCCGAGGAACGTTGCGGCCCCGAGAGGAGCGGGGAGACAGGTGATCAATCCGGGCTGTGTGATCGCGATGATCGTTTCGCCACTGGAAACAATTTGGCTAGGGTTCGGGGTCGCGCGCCAGTCGAGCACGACACTCAGGGGCGGCTCCGGCTCGAGCGGCGTCATGAGGCACTCGGTCGCGAGGAACACGAACGCGAGGGCGTTCCCGAGCGGGATCGTCTGGCCATCGAAGGGGGCATCGGAGTCGACGATTCCGTTGTAGGTGATCGTGGCTTGCGTCAGATCTCCTTGGAGAAACTCAGCGCCGACCGCTTCGAGAATGGTCCCCGCAGTTTCGAACGCAGCCACTTCGAGCTCGGGTGGAACGACGAGAGCAAGAAAGAACGCTTCGATCGGGCCGGTGGGGTTGTCGAGTCGAATGGCGACGTTTGCCGCTTCACTTGCGGGGATCACCGTCGGCATGACGCGAAAGGTTGGCGGCACGGGGGGTTCGATGGTCACGGTACCCCCGACGAGGGAGAGTCCGTTCGCCACAGTGATCGCACCCACGCCCGATTGAGTGATCGTATTCGTCACTGGAGGCGAATCGAAGACGCCGTCGACGAAACCGATCGGCGTCGTCACCGTCGAGGTCGGGATCGCCCCTGAGATCGACCATGCGATCGTCAGGATGGGAAGGTCGATCCCCGGGGGAATCGTCTGTCCAGCGAACGGGGGGGTGACGTCGAGGATGAGGCCGACGATCAGTCCTCCAGCGCTCTGGAATATGTTCGGGAAGACTCCTTCGGCATCGATCGCCGCTCCGGCTGCCTCGATCGACCCCGCCGCGAGTTGCTGCGAGTCGAACTGGATCGAGAGAAACACAGAGGTCACCGGCGCGTCGCTCGAAATGAGAACGGTCCCCGGCGTGCCGGCGAGGTCGGTGATCGTCACATCGGTCAGCGTGATCGCGTTCTGCGCAGAGCTGCGCGTGGCGAGCCCGCCGCTCGAGAGAGCGAAGACCGCGAGCCACAAGAGTACCTCCCGGCTGCCGGAGCGCGAGCCCCGGTGAATCGGTGAACCGAGTTGTCGGCGTGCACCGGTCAGCATACCGGGGTCCTCCTGGGATCGAGGGGAAGGTCGAGCCTGTGCGCGAGTGAGGGAAAGAGGGATGGAGCCCACCGTGCGTCCCTCCATTGTACCGACCACGTCCCCCCGCCCAATCCCCTTTGGGTCGACAGGAACGGCAGAACCCGGCAACCTGGCGTTCTCCTGGAAGGAGACCTCGATTGACCCAGAAACACGATCTCTCACTTCTCTCCCGCCTGGCGCTCGCGGCGGGCCCTCCCGGCTCTGAGGGGCCGGTTCGCCAAATTGTCCGTGCAGCACTCGAGGGGGTCGGATCGATCACCCACGACCGCCTGGGGAGCCTGCTCTGCGAACGCCCGGGCAAGGAAAACGGGCCCCGGATCGCTCTCGATGCCCACATGGACGAGGTCGGGTTCATGGTACAGGCGATCACGGCCGCGGGGCGGATCAAGTTCGTGCCCTTGGGCGGCTGGTGGGGGCACGTCCTTCTCGCCCAGCGTGTCGACATCATCACCGAGTCGGGGCAGCTCGTCCCGGGAGTGATCGCGAGCAAGCCGCCGCACTTCCTGACCGAAGCCGAGCGCAAGAGCGTCCTGACTCCGACCAGCATGTTGATCGATCTCGGAACGACGACCCAAGAGGAGACCGAGGCGCTCGGGATCCGGGTGGGCGATGCGATCGCCCCGCACTGCGAATGGATCGAGCTCGCCGGTGGCATCGTCAGCTGCAAGGCGTTCGACGATCGGGTGGGCGTGGGCGTGATGGTGGAGTCGATGCAGCGTCTCGGCGCGAACAACACGGCACTCGAAGGGACGGTGATCGGCGTCGCAGCGGTGCAGGAAGAGGTGGGTTGCCGAGGGGCGGGAACGGCGAGCGCGCTGTCAAAACCGGACGTCGCGATCATCCTCGAGGGCACTCCCGCCGACGACACCCCGGGAACCCCCGATCGCCAAGCCGTGCTCGGGGCGGGGCCGCAATTGCGCTTCTACGACCCGACCGCGATCTCGAACCGCACCCTCGTCCGCCACGTCGAACGCGTGGCGAAAGAGAATCAGATCCCGATCCAGATCGCGGTCCGCTCGAGTGGTGGGACCAACGCAAAGTCGATCCACGTCCATGGCGCTGGGGTCCCGACCATCGTGATCGGGGTACCCGCACGCTACATCCACACGCACGTGTCGATGATCGATCCGGTCGATTACGCGCACGCGATCGATTTGGTGGTGGCGGTGGTGGAGTCGCTGGACGGCGCGGCGGTGGAAAAGCTCTTCGCGTTCTGAGTCTGTCCCCGAACGGCGCTTGGCCTCTTGCGTTGCACCCTGCGATGACGCGGGTCGACTCGACTAGGTGCAGTCTGGGGAAGGGGCCAAAGATCTCCCTTCGGAGCGGCCGATATCGAACATCGGGGACCCCGCGCGTGGGCCGGATCCCTCTTTCGATTCAGGTGAGACTCAACCTACCGTCAGGACGAAATGAACCCAGAAGAACCCCCCAATGAGGCCAGCTCCCCCGGGGCCGGTTCCCCCCCGCCCGTTCCCTCCCTCCCAATCCCGTGGTGGGCTTGGATCTTCGCCGTTCTGTGCTTTGCGATCCCCATCGCCGCGCTCGGAGGTGCGATCCCCGGCGCACTGGGGGTCGGCGGAGGCGTCGCGTGCATCCAGCTTTCCCGGAAGGCGGGTGTCCGCGTTCGCAAACGCGTCGTGCAGGCGGCGACGGTGACGATGGGATGCTGGGGAGGGTTCATCCTGCTCGCCGTCATTGTCACTTCCGGGAGCGCACAGGCGACTTCGGCTGGGCACACAAAAGGAGTCTCGAAGGACCAGACCCTCGATCACTCCGACGAGACTCTCCGACGGAAAATCTTCTCGAAGGCGACTTGGCTGGTCGACGACCTGGAAAAAGCCGATGCGAGGGTCGCTGAGGACCGGGCGGCCGGGAAGAAAACGAAGTTCAGCGAAGGGCGCGTGAAGCACATCGAGGAGATGCACGCCACTCACCTCGAGTGGGTGAAGAAGCACTTCGATCTCTCGATGCCAGAGCTCGAGAAGATCCTGGAGGAGGGGTTCTCGAACGATTGGCCGGTGGATGGAGGGTCGTCATCACGGTGAAGCAGAAGCACTCCGGCCTCACTGCATGGTCACCGTGATTCCCGAGGATCGCAGGGCGGCCGTCGCCGTCTCGAGGTGCACTTCAGGGATGAGCACATGGTCTGTCTCGAAGGTAGAGACGACGAAGATCGGTACCCGCACCTCGGCGAGGGGGGTCGCGATCGCCGCGAGGATCCCCACCTCGGTGAAGGGAAGCGGCCCACGGACCCGAAGCCAACGCCAGCCGCGCTCCGCTTCGGTACTTTCCGCGAGCTCGAGTTCGGGGCAGATCGCGCTCACCTCCCCCCCTGCGCGAATTTCAGCTCGGAGGGTACTCGCCGCTCCTTCCTCGGCCGGCGGCTCGGGCAGCGCACCCCGCGCGACGGCGTAACGCCCCGGTTCAACGATCAGCTCAAGCGTTGGTCGCACTCTCGACTCCTCTCCCCGAGATTCAAAGAACCGGTACCCACGCCCCGGTCCCCCCGTATCCTGTCCTTATGACGAACTCCGTACCAGAGAACCCACCCTCCACGAACGCGGGAGCTCGAGCCTCGAGTCTTTTCCTCGACTCGAACTCGATCCCGTGGCGCGACTCACCTCACGCTGGGGTACGGTGGAAGAAGCTTCAATTCGACGGGCGAACCTCCGTCGTGCTCCTTGAATTCGAACCCGGAGCGTCCTATGGCGCGCACCGGCACCCGGCGGGAGAAGAGTATTGGGTGATCGAGGGATCGATCATCGACGGCGGCAACAGCCATGGCCCCGGCACGTGGATCTCCCACCCCGCCGGTTCAGTGCACCGTCCACGCTCCGATGAAGGCTGTCTCTTGTTGGTGCGCCTGGAGGCTCCGATCGAGCCGCTTACCGGTCTGGTCGGGGAATAAAGCCCCGGCAGATCACCCGCAATCCGACTTGAACCCGGATTGGGGTATTGCTTGGCGCCTGGAACGGCCGAAATGGACGAAGTAGGATTCCCCTCCCCCGCCTCGGTGGGGTGAACGATAGATCTGACTCGGGCGGAACTCGATTTCCCTCGTCGAGGAGCGAACATGAGCAGCTTCGGATCGAATAGTGGCTATGTCGACGACCTGTACCAACAGTTCTGCGACGACCCTGCGAGCGTGAGTCCCGCCTGGCGGGAGTTCTTCGAGGACTTCCCAGGTACTTCGCCCGCCGCGGGCAGCCGCCCCGCCGCCGCGACGCCCCACGTGGAGCCGATGGCGAGCGCGCAGACGTCCACCGCCACCGCCATCGCGACCGAGGAGAAGACCCAAGTGGTCGTCACCGCGGAAGAAGCAGAGATCGAAGACGAGAAGGCATCCGCCCTCGAACCGATCCGTGGAGTCGGCGCCGCGATCGTCGACAACATGGAGATCTCGCTCGGGGTGCCGACTGCGACGACGGTGCGCACGATCCCCGTCCGTCTCCTCGAAGAGAACCGGCGGCTGATCAACGAGCACCAGCAAGCCTCCGCTCAACGGAAGGTCAGCTTCACTCACATCATCGCCTTCGCGGTCGTGCGCGCTCTCGAGAAGCACCCTTCGATGAACCACGGCTACCAGGCGAAGGAAGGGAAGCCTCATCGCGTGGTGCGTGGCTACACCAACCTGGGTCTCGCCATCGACGTCGAGAAGCGCGGGCAACGCAGCTTGGTGGTCCCGAACATCAAGGATGCGGCCCGCTTCGACTTTGCCTCGTTCCACGGGGCCTACAACGAAATGGTCTCGAAGACGCGGAAGAACAAGATCACTCTCGATGACTTCGCCGACACCTCGGTGACGATCACCAACCCCGGCATGATCGGAACGGTGATGTCGGTCCCCCGTCTGATGGCGGGTCAGGGGACGATCATCGGAGTCGGTTCGATCGCGTACCCGCCCCAGTGCGCGGGCATGGCGCTCGAAACGGTCGCCGAACTCGGCATGTCCAAGATCATGACCTTGACGAGCACCTACGATCACCGCGTGATTCAGGGTGCAGAATCCGGTGCGTTCCTCGCGACGATCGAAGGGTTGCTCCTCGGCGGCGAAAACTTCTACGATGACATTTTTCGCACTCTCGGAGTCCCGCACGAACCCTTTATCTGGACGAACGGGGAGCGTGCGACCTCGGTGATCGGCGGCGCGGTCGACGCCTCGCGCCAAGCTCGAGTGATGGAGCTGATCCGCGCCTACCGGGTGCGCGGACACCTGATGGCGAACCTCGATCCGTTGGGCTCGTCCCCCGAGCCCCATCCAGAGCTCGACCTCTCCAACTACGAACTGAGCATTTGGGATCTCGATCGCTCATTCCTCGCGGGAGGAGTGGCGGGTGAGCGCGGCCCGATGAAGCTGCGCACCATCCTCGACACTCTGCGGCAAACCTATTGTCGCTACGTCGGGGTCGAGTTCATGCACATCAGCGATCCTGGGGAACGACACTGGCTGCAGGAGCAGATGGAGGCGACCCGAAACGAAGAGCCGATGACGGCGGAGGAGAAGCTCGAAATTCTCCATGAGTTGAACCGCGCCGAGGCCTTCGAGAAGTTCCTTCACACGACATACATCGGACAGAAGCGCTTCAGCCTCGAAGGTTGCGAGACGCTGATCCCGCTCCTCGAGGCACTCTTCACCGACGCGTGCGAGTTCGGCATCGAAGAGGCGATCATCGGGATGGCCCACAGAGGGCGCCTGAACGTTCTCGCGAACATCCTCGGCAAGTCGCTCCGCCAGATCTTCCACGAATTCGAAGACATGGACCCCGAATCGACCCAAGGCTCGGGAGACGTGAAGTACCACCTCGGTGCCCACGGCACGCACGTGGGACGAGGGGGCAAAGAGCTCGCGCTCACCCTCGCCTCCAACCCGAGCCACCTCGAGTCGGTCGATCCGGTGGTCGAAGGGATGGTCCGGGCGCGTCAAGATTCGGTGGGGGATGAGGGGCACGAGCGGATTCTCCCCGTGCTTCTCCACGGCGATGCGGCGTTCGCGGGACAGGGGGTCGTGTTCGAGACTCTGCAAATGTCGCAGTTGCGCGGTTACCGCACCGGCGGAACGATCCATATCGTCATCAACAACCAGATCGGCTTCACCACCGGGCCCGATGACGCGCGCAGCTCACATTACTGCACCTCGGTCGCGCGCTCGGTCGCCGCGCCGATCTTCCACGTCAACGCCGATCACCCGCAGGCCGCCGTTCGCATGGTGCGCCTCGCTCTCGCCTACCGTCAACAGTACCAGAAGGACGTCGTGATCGACCTCGTCTGCTACCGTCGGTGGGGTCACAACGAAGGGGATGAACCCGCGTTCACCCAGCCGTTGGTCGTCGAGAAAATCCAGGCGCAACGTTCCACTCGGAAGCTCGCCGCCGAGCGCCTTCTGATGCGCCAAGAGGTCGAACCGCAGACGGTCGAGCGGATGCTCGAAGACTTCCAAGAGCTTCTCGATACCGCGCTGAAAGAGACGAAAGCCGCGATTCCCGAGAACAAGATCGTACAGATTCGCCCCGATCACGAAGAGACCGAAGGGGTTGCAGAGACTTCGATGGACACCGGCATCAGCGCCGATGAATTCGATCACTTGGTCGACGGAGTGTTCTCGGTCCCCGAAGGGTTTGAGATGCACCCGAAGCTCCAGAAGCAGTTCGATCGGCGCAGCAAGCTGGTCGATTCGGGACGCGTCGACTGGGGGCTCGCCGAGCTCATCGCCTACGGATCGCTCGTGACCGACGGCGTGCCGGTGCGTCTCGCCGGGGAAGATTGCGGGCGCGGCACGTTCAGCCATCGCCATGCAGTGGTGGTGAACCACACCACCGCGGAAGAGTACGTCCCCCTCCAGAATCTCACCGAGGACCAGGCCCCGTTCCTGGTGGTCGATAGCCTTCTGTCGGAGTTCGCGGCACTCGGCTTCGAGTACGGCTATAGCGTCTTGTGCCCCGAGGGACTCACCCTCTGGGAAGGCCAATTCGGGGACTTCGTCAACGGTGCCCAGGTCATCATCGATCAGTACATTTCGAGTGCGGAGGAAAAGTGGGGTCAGCGCTCGTCGCTGGTCATGTTGCTCCCGCACGGTTACGAAGGCCAAGGGCCCGAACACTCGAGCGCGCGCTTTGAACGCTTCCTCCAGCTTTGCGCCGAGGGGAACATGCGCGTGTGTCAGCCGAGCACCCCCGCCCAGAACTTCCACATGCTCCGCCGTCAAGCGCTCACAGACTCGAAGAAGCCGCTCGTGGTCCTGACGCCGAAGAGCCTTTTGCGACTCCCGGCAGCCTCGAGCTCTCCGGAAGACTTCACGTCGGGACGCTTTCAAGAAGTGATCGACGATCCGACCCGGAGTGACAAGACACGGCGGATGATCGTCACCAGCGGGCGGGTCTATTTCGACCTCGTGCACCAGCGTGAGGAGCGGGGGATCGACGACGTCGCGATTGTGCGACTCGAGCAGTTCTATCCCTTCCCGCGCAACGCTCTCCTCGAGATCGTCAAGGCGCTCCCCGCGGGCGCAGACATTCACTGGGTTCAAGACGAGCCGCGCAACATGGGCGGTTGGAGCTTCCTCCTCGAACGATTCGTTCCTTGGCTCGAGAATCGAACGCTGAGGTATGTGGGTCGTGCGTGGAGCGCGAGTCCTGCGAGCGGCTCCAAAGGAGCGCACGAAGCCGAAGCGAAGGCCATTTTCGACGAAGCGTTCGGCGCTTGATGGCAGAAGAGAACGGACTCGTCACGTACCTGAGAGACACCGCCGACATCGAGGAGTTTGCCGATGAAGCGCGCAAAGAGGGGATCGTCGCGCTCGACGCCGAGTTTATCCGCGAACGCACCTACTTTCCGCAGCTCGCCCTGATCCAAGTCGCAACGACGAAGCGCTCGGTGCTCATCGATCCCGTGGAAGGCGCGGACCTGACCGCGATCGAAGATCTTGTCCTCGACGCGGACGTGGTCAAGATCCTCCACGCGGCGAGCCAGGATCTCGAAATCTTCTACTACCGCACGGGGAAGATTCCTCGCAATATCTTCGACACGCAGCTCGCCGGTTCCCTCTGTGGCCTCGGACATCAAAGTTCGTACGCGGCGATGATCGAACGCACGACCGGGGTCTTCCTCAAGAAGGGGGAGAGCTACACCGACTGGTTGCGGCGGCCGCTTTCCAAGAAGCAGGAGCAGTACGCACTCGACGACGTGCGGTACCTCCACCAGGCATACGACGTCCTCCGCGAACGACTCACCGGATTTGGGCGACTAGCGTGGGCGATGGAGGAGATGGTGCGCTATGAAGACATCTCCTATTTCGATACCCCTTCGGCGACCCTGTTCCGCAAAGTGAAACGTTTCGGCACGCTCGATCCCAAGGCTCTCGCGATCTTGCGGGAGCTCGCGGTTTGGCGCGAGAATGAGGCGAAGACCCGTGACAAGCCACGTCGAAGCATCATCGCCGATGAAACCCTGGTCGAGATTGCGCGCGCGGCCCCTCACTCCGCCGACGATCTTTCGCGGATGCGTGGCCTCCACCCTCGCGAGGTAAATCGCAGCGCGAAGGCGATCCTCGGTGTGGTCGAAGTCGGTCTTTCTGTCGCGGAGGACCAGCGACCGAAGGTGGGCAAGAAGGAGCGCCTGACGCCGGAAGGCGAGGCGATGGTCGATCTCCTGCAGGCGGTCTTGCGCGCATTGTGCCGCGTGGTCGAGGTCGCTCCACCGGTCGTGGCGAACGCGAAGGACGTCGAAAACCTGGTCCGCGATCACTTCCAAGGTGGTTGCGAAGAGAGCGAGTGCGCGCTCCTCTCCGGGTGGCGCCGGGAGCTGGTCGGGAAAGAGCTCGTGCGCTTCATCGAGGGAGAGGTCAGCGTGCACCTCGATCCGACGACCGGTGGACCGAAGTTCACGGACCGTTAACGCTGACTGATGGGGGTTCGCGCGCGGCGTAGAGGCTGCACTCTGATGCGAACCATCCTCCCGCGCAGGCAGACGGACCCGGGCCTTGTTTCCACCCAGCGACGATTCGTGCCCGTTCCTTGGTCCGCAATGACGGAAGCCAGGGGTGAGCGGCGAGGTCTGCTCCGCCACTCTCGACTCGTAGAGCTGCCCCTTCGGGGGGGGCGCTCACGCCCGCCAACCCTGGCCCGGTCCTTGCCTCTCTTCTCTGAGCGAAGGACACGTTTCGCTCGGAGCCGCGAGTCTCCTGAGATTCTTTCCACGGCCCCGGTGGTGCGCGTCCTTCTTCGAGCGAAGGACGCATCATGGATCGCAATGCAGCCACCCTCTCAGGAAGCATGCTTCTCGGGATTCTTCTCCTGACCCTTTCGTGTGTGACGAGCCCGTCGTCTCGCACCCCCCCTCGCTCTCGCCTTCTCCCCCTTCACCGACCCCCATCGTGCCGCCGATCACTTCGCCGAATGGGTCGAGAACCACGAAGCCAATGGCGGAGACGCCTTGATTCGCATCGGTCTCGGTTGGCCCAAGGGCCTCTCCACAGAGTTCTCGAGCGCGAAGGGTGAAGTCACTCTGGATCTTGTCGATGGAACCGTATGGGTCGAGGTCGATGGCGGAGCAGATCTTCTCGAGGGTGGCTTGTGGATCGTCGACAACGTGCTCGGTCCGGGCCGAACCGTTCGTCCCGAAGCTGGGGATCGTTGGATCTCACTCGGCACACTTGCCATGGGATCCGATGCAGCGGGGCGCGCTTTCGACTTCGCGCAACTTCGCGACTTTGAAGTGGATCTCGTCGTCGTCACCCGCCCCGGCGGCCACCCGACGGATGGCGGAGTACTGCTCGGTTCAGCCCCTCTCTTCAGCCGGCTGTATTCGCTCATGCGTCGGGAGGGGAGTTCCCTCGACAGCGTGGCGGCCTCGATTCCGAGCATGGTCGAGCGGGGAGAAGCTCTCTTCTTTGCCGAGACCTTTGGGGGCAATGGCCGGACGTGTGGTACGTGTGCCCTGCCGAAAACAACCTGACCATCGATCCTCGGTTTATCGCGACCCTTCCCGACGACGATCCGCTTTTCATCGCAGAGTTTGATCCTCTCTTGGCTCAAAACTTCGAGAAGCCACAGCTGATGCGTCGCCTCGGTTTGATTCTCGAGAACCTGGACGGTTTCGACGACCTCGAAAACCGCTTCGTTGTGCGGGGGGTGCCTCACACGCTCGCCCTCGGGACCTCGCTCCTGACGTCTCCGGCGGAGGGTGGGGATGGGACCACGACTCCCCCCGACCAGCGCACCGGGTGGTCCGGCGATGGGGCTCCAGGGAGCGGGACGCTGCGCGAATTCGCCATCGGCGCGGTCCGGCAGCACTTCACGAAGAGCCTCTCGCCCACACCGGGAATCGACTTCCGTTTCCCCACCGAGGCGGAGCTCGATGACCTGGAAGCCTTTCAACTCTCCCTGGGACGCGAAGAGGACCCGGACCTCGCGTTGATCGTGCCCCGCGATCCGATCGCCGAACGCGGTCGCACGCTGTTTCTCGCGGTCGATACCGCGGGTGGCACTGTGCGCGCAGGAAAGTGTCAGCTCTGCCACGAAAACGGCGGCGCGGCACTCGGTGGCGCGCCCGGTGGCTTCAATTTCAACTTCAACACCGGGGTGGAGGCGCTCATCGATCGCCCAGCCCAGGTGGTCGATCCGGAGAATGATCCTCCCGACGGCGGCTTCGGGGTGGCTCCGTTCCCAGCGACTCCGGGAGCGTTCGGAGATGGAACCTTCAACACTCCGCCCTTGGTGGAAGCTGCGGACACGCCGCCCTTCTTCCACGACCACTCGGTCGGGTCCCTCGAGGGGGCGATCGCGTTCTACAACAGCGCCGCGTTCGCCGCTTCTCCGGCAGGCGTAACGATGGCAGGGCTGGACTCGGCGGGGATCGGAATCGTGCTCGAGGCGACCGAGATCGAAGAGGTCGCCGCGTTCATGCGCGTCTTGAACGTGCTCGAGAACGTCCGTGTCGCCCGAGCGGCGAGCGCGGCCGCGCTCGCGACGCCATCTCGAAGAGAAGCCAAGGCTCAGGTGGCGGCGGCGATCCCCGAGGTCACCGATGCGATCGAGGTGTTGTCGGAGGGACGATTGCACCCCGAAGTCGTCAACGAGCTTGGCTGCGTACTTCGCGATTTGAACAAGTCTCTCAAGCACCCGCGGGGGGCGACCCTTTTGGGATTGCTCGAAAGGCTGGATGGGCTGGTGGGGGTCTTGGTGGAGTGAGCGAGATGGTCGAAACGAAGATCCGAGCTCACACCTCGATGACGTCCATGAAGCTCGACACGCTGAACAGGGCATTTCCCGCCCCCGGCGGGCCGTATCCCGGCGGCACCGGCAAGCCGTGTTTCTTGTGGGTGTCGCGCCAGGCGCGCAAGAGTCCCACGTGGTACTCGAGCGGGGCCGGGCCCTGCACTTCTCCCGCGGCTTCTCGCTCCATCACGAGGGGGGAGAGCGGCTCGGGGCACCACACGGTGAAGCGGGGGCAGACCCCTTGGGACATGAACCAGTCGAGACCCTCGGTCGTGCTCGCGATCGCCTCTTTCGGGTCTGTGAACCCGTGCGGTTTCGACATTTCGATTCCGGCGACGAAGTTGGGGATCACGTTCTCGGCTCCGAAGATGTCCCGCGCGGCAATGATGCGGCGGTGCCACTCGCTGCGGCCGACGTAGCTGGTCTTCCCGGGGCACAAGATCTCGAAGAGCCGCTCGTCCCACACTTCGTAGTTCGGGTGATAGACCTGGATCCCTGCGTCGCGGAACTTCTTCTGCTCATCCTCGGGAAGCGCCTGCGCGACCACCTTGCCGATCCAGCGGCCGGGGAACTTCTCCTCGATCGCTCGGGCGTAGGCGGCGTAGAAATCCGCTTCAGACTCACCCTTGAGAGTCCGCGTGATGCTTCCGCCGGTGAGCGTGTACGCCTTTGCGGCAGAGCTGGTTTCACCGATGATCGAGAGAGCTTCGAGAACTTCATCGACCGGCTTCACCGTGCGATAGGGTCGACCGGCCTTTACTTGTTGCCGGTAGTTCTCGTTGATGTCACAGAAGCGGCACTCTTCTTGGAATCCGAAGTACTGGCACTTTCGGTAGACGGTCAAGTACATGAGATAGCCCCACTCGATCGTCGGAGCGACCTCGTGGACCGGCTGACCGTTTTCGAGTGTGCGCAGGTAGTACTCCGGCACGGGGAGCAGCTCGACGTCCGCGAGCTCTCGCGCTCCGCAGCCGATCCGCAGTTGCCCATCGCGGACAAACCCGCGGTAGGGGCTCGCCGGGTTCACCCGGACCGAAACGGTGGTGGGGCGATAGCCGTGGTCCCCGCCGGAGAACCGCATCTCTTCCGGAGCGCGCAGGTTCTCGTCCCGCGTCATTTCGGAGATCGGAACCATGTCGAAGCTGAAGATGAAGTACGACTTCGTCTTGAACTCACCAGAGAAGAGGAGCGCCTCGTCATCGAACGAGATGCCGGTCCGCAGCAGGTCCTCTTTGAGGATCGCTTCCGCAGGGAGGTCGGCGAACTCGTCCTCGAGTCGCGCCAAGAGGGCCAGCCGCTCCTCGTGCAATTGCGTGTGGGGTTCTGTGCTTCGAGTGCTCATGCCGAGAGTGTAACGCGGTCGCCGCGTCATGTCGTCGGGACCGGCGGGATTCGGCGGGAGGCTCTGCGACTTTCTTCATGACCCGCTAGAATCCCCGTCGCGGGGTGAGGGGCGGGGGTGGGACCGCATGATCGCTGTCTCTTGAGAGGGGTAAAGAGGTTGAAGATCGAAGCCAAAGAGCCGTCCCCCCCTGAACCGTCGCCAAATCACCCCGGAGGACCGCCTCCAGAAGAATCCTCGCCAGAAGCGGCGCAGCCCCCGCGGACCGCTCGGTCCCCAGAGGAAGAGTCCGCCAGGGAGCGCCGCCGCGCGCGCCAGCGCCGGGGGCCGCTCGCTCACGTCGCCTCTTGGCTGATTCGTGGCGCCTTCGTCCCCTTCCGCCTAGTTCCACCCGCCTTGGCACTCTTCTTCGCGCGCCGCCTCGGCGATTTCTTCTGGTGGATCCTGCCGAGCCGCCGAAAGATCGCAAACGAGAACCTCCTGCGGGCGTTCGGTGACCTCTACTCCCCGAAAGAGCGCGCGCGCATCGGTCGCGAGAGCGTTCAGCGATTCGCGATGACGATCGTTGAAGGAACCCTTCTCCCTGGCTGGATTCGCTCCGGGCACCTCGCCGAAATTGTCCGCGAGGGTCCGGGAGTCGCCGAGGCATTCGAGCGGCACCGACGAGGCGAGCCGATCATCTTCTTCGCAGGGCACATCGGACCCTGGGAAGTGATCGTTCGCCATTTCAAACGTCGTGGTTGGCGGATCGGCGTGCCCTACCGATCGACGAAGAATGAAGTTCTTCAGGATTGGATCGTGCGCACTCGCGCGATCGAGGGGCCCGAGCAGTTTCCTCGGCGCGGGGCTCTCCGGCCGATGGTACGGCTTCTTCGAGACGGGGCGGCGGTGACGATGTTCCTCGACCAGAACGAGCGGAACGGCATCTTCGTCGACTTCTTCGGTCACCCGGCGGGCACGGTCCCCACGGTGGGGGTTCTCGCCGAGCGATGCCAAGGCGCTGTCTACTTCCAACGCCTGCGTCGACTCACCCCAGGGAAGCAGTACACGGTCGATTTTGAGGGTCCTCTGACAATCGCGCCGGGAGGAACCCCAGACGAGCGCATCCACGCGTGGACTCGAGCTGCGACCGCTCGGATCGAGGGCGCCATTCGCGAGAAACCGAGCGACTGGCTCTGGATCCATCGCCGCTGGCGCACGCGTCCCCCTGTATCCGATGCTGGAGCCTAAAAATGCAGTCTCCGGGGAGTCGAATGCGATCGCCTCCGTCGGCGGAGCCGGATATCATGCTCGCGCTCGGGACAATTGTTGCCCTGTGAGAGCTGATCCGTGTGGAGAGGGATCTCATGTCTGATTGCCACATCCCCGGAATCGAACCGGTCTATTCCGGCAAGGTTCGCGATATCTACGACCTCGGGGACGCGCTGCTGCTCGTCGCGACCGATCGCATCTCCGCCTACGACGTCGTACTCCCCCAGGCGATCCCCGACAAGGGAGCCATCCTGACCCAGCTCACCAAGTTCTGGTTCGAGCAGCTTCCCACAAGCATTGAACACCACATGCTTTCGACCGACGCCGCCGACCTCCCTGGACCGTTTCAGGCGGCCGCGCGCAGCTGGGGACCGCGCTTCATGAAAGTGAAGAAGCTCTCCATGGTCCCGATCGAGTGCGTCGTCCGAGGGTACCTCGTGGGGAGCGGTTGGAAGGAGTACCAGGATCGCGGCACCGTCTGCGGCATTGGACTCCCCACCGGCCTCGAAGAAGCTGCACGTCTCGACCACCCGATCTTCACTCCCGCGACGAAAGCGGAAGTGGGTGATCATGACGAGAACATCTCTTCGGAGGCTGCGGGGGGACTCGTCGGAGATGACTTGGTCCGCGACCTCGAGCAGCGTTCGATTCAAGTCTTTGAGTTCGGTCGCGAATGGGCGCGTGAGCGGGGGCTCATCCTTGCGGACACCAAGTTCGAGTTTGGGCGCGTCGGCGGCACCGGGACACCGATCCTCGCCGACGAGGTTCTCACTGCGGATTCCTCCCGTTACTGGCCCGCTGATCTCTATCGGCCGGGAGGGAGCCCGCCGAGTTTCGACAAACAATACGTGCGCGACTTCCTCTCCTCGAGCGGGTGGAGCGGAGCCGGTTCACCCCCCGATCTGCCCCCGGCTGTGATCGATGGGACGTCTCAACGTTACCAAGAGCTCTACCATCGGATCACCGGTGAATCGTGGAGCGGGAAGGTCTAGGATTGATGTCGAAGACGGGCCCGTCTGACCAGACGCGCATCCTCATCGTGATGGGGAGCGATAGCGATTTTGACGTGATGAAATCGGCGCTGCAGATTCTGCGCGAGTTCGACGTGCCGTGTGAGGTGCGGGTGTGTTCGGCGCACCGCACCCCCGACGCTGCACATCGAATGGCTAAGGAGGCCCG
>CALEHF010000010.1 GCA_937876125.1 uncultured bacterium | reverse complement strand
TTGCGACGAATCGCCGGCGCCTCGCTCGCAATCATCCGCTGATTCCAGGCCTAGCAGTCTGTTGAAAAAGTGCTTTCGAATCGAGAGGTTGAGATTTCGAGCCCGGTGCCCCCGGCCAAACGACGTCGTACTGGTCGTACTTCGAGTTTGGCCGGGGGGGTACTGGGCGAAGGAAGGTCGGCCTCTCGATCGGAATGACTTTTTCAACAGGCTGCTAGGGTCAGAAGGGCGATTTTGACAGATCGGAGCAGTCCGCGCCCCTCGCCTCGATCCGCGTTATCATGGGGGGCATGCACGACGACCTCTTTCCCATCGACCCCGACGGCCCTGACGGCCCTGAGTCTTCACGAGAAGACGAGACAGGTGCGAGTGGGGAGTCTCGACCCCCACGGATCGTGCCGCTCTTCCCTCTCGCCGACGTCGTGCTCTTCCCCGGACAGGTTCAACCCCTCCACATCTTCGAGGCGCGTTACCGACAGATGGTGCGAGACCTTCTCGATACCTCTGGGGAGTTGGTCCTCGGAACGGTCCTCGGGAAAGACAAGCAGCGGCTCGGCGATATCGCGCCGGTCCAGCGCGTCGCAGGGCTCGGTCGGCTCGAACAATATCGAGCTCTCCCCGACGGCCGGTTCCTGATCATCATTCTCGGATTGAAGCGAGTTCTCGTCACGCCCCTCCCGGTTGCCGACACCCCAGGAGAGATCCTCTATTCGATGTGCGCGGTGGAACCCCTCCCCCTCGAGCAAGAAGTGATCGTCGACCCGATCGTGCGCGCTCGCTACGAAGGCAAACTGCGCCACGCGCTCGAGAGCTGCTGGAAAAAGGAGTCGCCACCCCCCGCGGGGATGCCGCTCTTCCAGCTCGCCGACCTGCTGCAAATGCACCTCGAACTCTCTCCGGAGCAGCGCTACGAGATCTTCTCGACCCGCCCGCTCGAGCAGCGGATCCGAAACGTCCTCAACGCAGCATCTGAATAGGGCCGCCCCCCGATGGCCGCGAATCCATGACCGCGAAACCATGACCGCGAAACCGGCCGGAGACGCGATCAACCCGTCCCCTGGACTCTGCTCGAACGCCACACTCGCCAACTCGAGATCAGCTCACTACTTGGGTGATCTCTGTTCCATCTGCATCCGAACGAGTTCATGCACCGAATTCATAGGTGATCGGTCGGCTCAGGGTGTGTAGGTCACCGGGGTGGCGTCCAGCGGGCGGCCGTCTTCTACTCGGAAAGGAGTCCTGTGCCCACGAACCCACTCCCCGCTCCGTCCATGCTCGGGATCTTTGCCGGTGACACATTCGAGGTCGAGATTTTCTATGACGGTGGATGCTCCCTGTGCACCCGGGAGGTTCGGCTCCTTGTGAAGCTCGATCGGCGTCGGGGGCGGATCCGATTCACCGACATCATGACGCCAGAGTTCGAGGCGGCCTCGCTTGGAATCACGACCGAAGCATTACTGGCCCGGATCCACGGACGTCTCGTCGACGGCACCTGGATCGAAGGGGTCGAGGTCTTTCGGCGAGCGTACGCGGCAATCGGCCTCCGCTGGGTCATTCCGCTCACTCGCCTCCCCGGAGTTCGCTCGATTCTCGAGGTCGGCTACGTTCGCTTCGCCCGCTGGCGATACCGCCGCCGAAAGAGGACCGGCGCAGTTGCCTCCCTCGGGGCGCGATCCAAAGAAGTGGATCCCGGCCCCGCGCCCCCTCTCAGCGCAACAACCCCTCCGCGAGCGCACGAGTAATCACCATGAAGTTCACCGGCCGCGGTGCCCGCGACAGTGCCGCACGCAGGACCGGCGCTCGGTCCGCCTGGTGGGATTGCACCAGCGAAACCCCCCGCTTGGCGATCGCCGCGAGCTCGCGAAGCGGAGTCACGTAGACGAGGGGTTTTTTCTTGGTTCCCCTGAGTTCCCTCTTGTCGAGAGTCGAGAGGTCACCGTTGATCAAGGGGAGATCCAAGGCGGTCCCCTTGGCGGTGAGGAAGTGATAGAGGAGATCACCCACCGCGCGCTTCTCCATGTCGGCAAAGAACTCGGCGTAGTCGAGGTCGGACTCAAGGATGAGACGGGACAAGCGGGCGTTCTTTTCCCCGCGCCCCGGTCCGCAGCTGACGACCGCATGATCGATCTCGGAGATACGGCTCTTTAAGTCGTCCAACTCGATCGCAGAGCCCACTTTATAGTCGTGATGGGTCCTCATCATGGAGGCCACGATGGAATTTCCGTTGAGTTCATACTGGGTGTAGTCCGGTGCGATGACGAGCGGAACGAGCGCGCAGCGGCTCAAAGCCCCTCGGCGCATGAACACCTGCCACGCCGCGGTCGCGAACCCATCGCCAACGCCGAGCGTCTTGAACGTCTGCATCAACTCCCGCGAGATCTCCGCGGCCACCGCGGCCACCGTGAACACTCGCAAGAGCGGGTGCATCGTCTCCGAGACGTCGACCACGCGCACCGGAGTGGAATCGTTGAGCTGGGGACAGTCGGCGAGGGAGTACTTCTTCGCCACGGCTTTCTCGAGCTTCTTGACCCGGGGCACGAATACACCGTGGATCCACGTCTGGCCGTTGTGAAAGCAGTCAAGCAGGGCTCGATTGATCGACTGCTCCGGATCTTCACCCGGCAAGGGGTAACTCCCTTGAGAGACCTCGGCCTCGAGGTCCTTCTGATCTCGCCCTTCGACAAGCTGCTCGTAAATCCAGAGCGCCGTGGGGTCCCCGCTCGGGGGTTCCCCCAAGAGAAAGTGACGTGGCTTTGCGCCTGCTGCCCCGGAGCGCCCCCGGGCAGGGCCCAGAAGCCGATCGAGTGGCTCCCGCACGGCAGTCGAAACCTGATGGAGGTTCTCGAGAACCGGGTTTCCGGTCCCTTCGAGAATTCGCCGGAGGGTCGGCCTGGAAAGCCCTGTCCGCTGTTGCAGGCCCGAGAGGCGCATCTCCAGCCTCTGCATCGCCTCCTCGATCCGCTTCGAGAGGTGCGGATAATACGTACCACTTTCGAACTTCTCCTCCGGCATCTCGAACTCCTTCATCTCCAACGCTGGTCGCCGATCCCGCACTCGGCCATTCAAAACAGGCCTTGTCACTCCTCGAGTTGCCATCCGGGCACTCGAGCCGAGCTCCATCGCAAGTGCGGCGACGGGGAGGATCGTCGTCGCCGCATGACCGCTCGTCCAGCCTCCACCTGTCTGTCACCTCGGCAGTTGGTCATCGCCGCGGCGTCGCGTGCTCTCCACTGCCAAGGTGACGGTGGAAAAGTGTTCCGCGCCCGGCGCGCGTTCATCGTTCCGATACTTCGTTCGCCGGTTGCGCCCGACCGAAGCGTCGGTCACTTTGGAGGCTCTACCGCGCACCCGGTTCACACGTCGCGAGTCGAACGACCCGTTTCGATCTCATGACTGATCGTGCCGCAATTCGTGTGGTACAGTCATCCCCCGCGCCGCGTCCCTCGAGCTGTTTCGTCGGACTATTTCGCGTTGCGCCCTATCTATGTAGACGTCCGTCTATCACTACCCCACCTATATGAACGCGTTTGACCGTCGGGCTCTTCGCCCCTACGCCGCCGCGACTCTCGCGGAGCTCTCGCGGAGCTCTCGCCTGGGAAGTGGCATGACCACAGCTCCCGTGGCTAGCAGCTCCTCGGGGTTTCGCGCCTGAAACGTAGGGAAGAACCCGATTCAGGACCTGAACTCAACGTGAGTTCACCAGATGAGGAGAGACACCCGTCGGAACATTCATGTTTGGCCCGATGCGATTTTCGTGTAGATCGACGATCACGGATGTCCATGCTATCCTCGGGCGCAGCGCGGCGAAAGTCATGAGTGTCGATAAATGAATAGCGGTAGGCCATCGAAGGGAGATCGGCCAGAGACTCTGTTGGGATTTCCGAGATCCCCTCAGAGTAGTCGGTCCGGCGGACGCGGCGATCGTCGCCGACTACGTCGGAGGTTCGAACTGCGCGTGACGAGCGCCGCACCACAGAGGCGTTCGCGCTCGAGTCGTCAGGGACCCGCGCGGTTAAGGAGATCGGTGCAAAAAGGAGCTCCCGTCGGGCAGTCGGCAGCCCGATCGCTCCCCCCGAGAAGTCTCGGGCGCTGACGGAGTGGAAACGCGGGAGGGGACGATCGCAGCACCCTCTGCGATCGAGGAACTCGCGGTGAGACGACCGGCTACTCGAGGAGCCACCGGTCGACGGCTCAAAGGTGGATCGCGCAATCGCCTGTCGCCCCATCACCCTCTCGAGGGTTGGGCGCGCGATGCAGATCCAAGATCACGACGGGAGAGCTACCGGAGGCAGCCTCTCCTCGAGTCTCGAAACCCGAACGCCGCACGAAACATTGGAGATCACGGTGCCGACGAACAATCCCAAGGGAAGCGATGATCCCCCACCTCGCGATCCGAGCGAGGGCGAAAAAGAGCGCACGAAGAAACCACCCTCCCCCTCAGGGGATGGCAAGGACCGCCTCATCCCCATGGCCGCCCTCCTGGCGAACTTGGTTTTGAAGGCGGGAATGCGGGCCGAAGTCCATACGGTGTTTTTCGGTGTCCGCGATGGAGCCTTGATGCGAGGAGGTGTCGGAGGGTGGAAGGCCGATGTCGACCACTCCAGTGGAGATTTGCGTCACAAGCGCAGTTTCAAGGGCCCGACTCGCCAGAACATCCTGAGATACCTCGAGCCGAATCGCAAAATGCTCGAAGCGCTCGAGCACGGCAAGATCGAGATGGACTACCTCGGCGGGCGCGTCAAAGCTTTCCGTATCGAGACCGAGGTTCGCCCTACCGTTCACCCGGAAGACGACCTGAAGGATGCTGGCGACTGAAGGGCAATGCTGACTGAAGGGCAATGCTGACTGAAGGGCAATGCTGACTGAAGGGCAATGCTGACT
>CALEHF010000009.1 GCA_937876125.1 uncultured bacterium | reverse complement strand
TCCTCGGTCGAAACCACCTGGAACGTGCCCGAGCGCAGTTTCTCGACGAGCTCGCGCGCTTCGTCTCCGCGGAGGTGCCGGATCTTGTCGGCGCTCGAAGGGTCCTTCAGTGCGCCGCTGTCGGGATCGAAGTCGCGACCATTCGCGAGGCGCAGGCCGTCGATCGACGCGAGTTTCGCAGGGAACTTCTCTTCCCCGCCGGTCGCAAAGATGCCAGCGAGGTCCCAATACTCGGCGGATTTGAACCGCATCCGTTCGAGCTCGCGCTCGACGATGATCCGGATCGCGACGCTCTGGACGCGCCCCGCGGAGAGTTTCGGTTTGATCTTCTTCCAGAGGAGGGGGGAGATCTCGTACCCGTACAAACGGTCGATGATCCGCCGCGCCTCCTGAGCCGACACCAAGTGGGTGTCGAGTTCTCGCGTGTCCTCGAGTGCGTGTTGGACCGCCTCTTTGGTGATTTCGTGAAAGACCATCCGCTTCACGGGGCATTTCGGCTTCAGTACCTCGAGGAGGTGCCAGCTGATCGCCTCGCCCTCGCGATCTTCATCGGTCGCGAGCAGGAGCTCGTCGCACTCTTTCAGCTTCTTCTTGAGGTCGCTGATGACCTTTTTCTTATCGGGGTTGATCACGTACAGAGGTTGGAAGTCTTCCGCGATATTGACCGCGAGGCGGGCCCACTTCTCACCTTTGTACTCTTCGGGAATCTCGGCGGCTCCGGCGGGGAGGTCGCGGATGTGACCCACGGAAGACTCGACGATAAACTCCTTGCCCAGGAACTTACCGAGAGTTTTTGCCTTGGTGGGGGACTCCACGATGACGAGGCGCTTAGTCATTCCCGGGGTCAATCCTTCCCTTCCCCCAGTGGTCGCGAGCGGGGGATTCAGTCCGACAGCTTTATCTGGAGGCGTGGGGCGAACGCAAGCCCCGGACTGGCCCGGAGACCACATTTCTGCCTCAGGGACTCCCTTTGGCAGATGTCCGCTATCGGCGCGAACGCGCTCGAAACCTGCTCTCGCCCACGCCACGGCATCGGCTGGCGGTGAGTCGGAGCTGAATTGGAATTCGAGCAGATTCTCGGTTCTGAACTGTCGGTGGAGGACGATCCGAGTCGCTCGAGGAGGCTAGAATGCCTCCGACCCCCCCGTCGAATGTTCCGATAACCTGCCCTGGGGGAAGAGCCGAACCGTCGAAGAGGAGCCTCCTCGTGCCCGAGCTTCCCGAAGTCGAGACCGCCCGTCGTCTCCTCGAAGAAAAACTCGCCGGGAGGCAGATTCTCGCGGTCGATGTGCGCTGTCGGCAGTTGCGCTGGCCGGTCGACAGCGAGATCGCCGACCGGCTGCCGGGGAGTCGCCTCGCCGCCATCCGGCGCCGGGCCAAGTACCTCATCCTCGAGACCGATCGAGGGGCGGCGATCTCGCATCTCGGGATGTCGGGGAGGTGGAGGGTCGTGCCGTGGGACCACCCTCTCGAGAAGCACGACCACGTCGATGTCAGCTTCGAGGGAGGGGTCGTCGCTCGCTACCACGATCCGCGCAGGTTCGGAGCTCTCCTGTGGGGCGGGGCGGCTCCCCTCGCCCACGTGCGACTCGCCGAGATCGGGCCCGAGCCGTGGGGGGGGCCGGCGGTCGCGGAGATCGCGGAGCACCTCTGGCGGGCGGCGCGCGGTCGCAAGATTCCTCTGCGCGACTTTCTTCTCGACGGTCGGGTGATCGCCGGGGTCGGCAACATCTACGCGAGTGAAGCGGCGTTCGGAGCGGGGATCCGACCGACGATCGCGGCCGGGCGGATCTCGCGGCTCCGCTATGGGGCGCTCGCGGACTCGCTGCGCACGGTGCTCGAGACCTCGATCGAGCGCGGAGGGACGACGCTTCGCGACTTCTCCGACCCGGAAGGCAACGCTGGCCGGTACGGCGAACGGTGCGCGGTCTACGGTCGGGCGGGGGAGACTTGTGATCGATGCAAAGGAGTGATTCGCCGCAGGGTGCACCAGGCGCGCTCGCTTTTTTATTGCCCCGGATGTCAAAAGTAGCGCTGGCGTGAAAAAAGTACTGCGTGGATAGCGTGGATTGGGTTCTGCGCTCTTGAAGCAAAAAAAATCCGAACAGGAAGCCGCGAGCGCAGCCGCCAGTTCGGAATCATCACACAACGGAATAGCCTCGATACGTTTGCTCGTTCACCCCTGTTGGGGGCATTTTGCTCACGGAATCGCTCCGGGGCGGTGGCGGGCGGCCCATGACGCGGGGCGACCTTTCGAAGTTCGAAGAAACCTCCCGGCATTTCTAGGGTTCGGGTCGGACAGCCACGCTGGGGATCGATCGAAGAGGAGTTTCCTCACTCGGCGCTCCCCCCAAAGAACGGAGTTCGCATGCCCGATCCCGCCCAGCTCCAATCGGCAAAAAATCCTCAGCGCCCGCGCCTTCGGGGTGTGAGAACGATCTTGCTCGCTTGGACCGTCGTTTTCGGGGCCTGTACGGCGCTCTCCGCTCAGGGAGGGCCGCCCCCGCTTGGCCCACTCCCGCCGCCGCTCGTACCGCCGGGAAATCCACAGACTCCCGCGAAGATCGTTTTGGGGAAGATGCTCTTCTGGGACGAACAACTTTCGAGCGACGACAGTGTCGCCTGTGCCACCTGTCACCTTCCCGAAATCGGCGGATCCGATCCGCGTTCTTTCACCTCCCCGCACCCGGGCTCTGACATCTTCTTCGGGAACGCGAACGACGTGTTGGGAAGCCCGGGCGTCGCGAAGCAAGACTGCGACGGTACGATGTTACCCGACCCCCTGTTCGGTTTCGAACGACAGGTCACCGGGCGGAAGACTCCCTCGATGATCAACGCGGCCTACTCGCCGCGCCTCTTCTGGGATGGTCGCGCGACCGGCCAGTTCGTCGATCCCGAGACCGGCGCCGTGTTGCTCTTCGCGGGGGGCGCGCTCGAGTCGCAAGCGGTGGGACCGCTCGTCTCATCGGTTGAGATGGCGTGCGAAGGGCGCACTTGGGATGACGTGCGGGCGAAGCTCCAAGCGGTCACGCCGCTCGCGTTCGCCTCCGATCTCACTCCCGACATCACCGCTGCACTCGCGACGAGTTCTAACTACCCCGCTCTTTTTCAAGCCGCGTTCGGGACACCGGTGATCAACGCGGGTCGTATCGGGTTTGCCCTCGCCTCGTACCAGCGCACCTTGATCTCGAACCAAAGTCCGTTCGATGCCTTCCTCGCCAACGGTCCGACCGCGCTGACCCCCCAACAAAACCAGGGGTTCCAGGCGCTGGTAGGGGAGTGCCTCCCGTGCCACGGTGGACCGCTTCTCACGAACCAAACGTTCCAGAACATCGGAGTGCGCCCCGCGGGCGAGGATCTCGGGCGCGGTGCGGTGACCGGAGTCCCCCAAGACAATGGTCGCTTCAAAGTTCCGAGCCTCCGGAACGTCGCGCTTCGGGCGCCGTTCTTCCACAACGGCGGCAAGTCGACCCTCGCTGAGGTCATCGACTTCTACGACAACGGTGGCGATTTCTTCGCTCCCGACCTCCCGCCGATCAACCTGAGCTTCGCGGAAGAAGTCGCGATCGAAGTGTTCCTCACGACCGCGCTGACCGATCCCCGGGTGGCGGCGGGGCTTCCCCCCTTCGATCATCCGAGCTTGCGCACCTACTTCCGCCGGGGAGACACGAACCGTGACAACGAGGTCGACATCTCCGATCCGATCGCGACTCTCGCGTTCCTCTTCCTTGGATCGGTGACGCTCGTCTGCGAAGACGCGACCGACGCGAACGACGACGGCACGATCAACATCGCCGATGTGATCACCACGCTCGATCGTTTGTTCGTCGGTGGCGCGCCGCTCCCGTCCCCCTCCGACCGCAGCACGGGCCCGGACCCGACACTCGACACACTCGACTGCGGGTAGGAGCGAACTCCGTCGAATCGACACGAGATGACCGGGGCAGGAGTTGCACACGCAGCTCCTGCCCCGGTCTCTTTGTGGGCATCTTTCTCCAGCTTCTCCTCCCATCTGCCGAGAGCAGTCGTCAGATTTTGCCTGCATCACTAACCCCTTCGGCGGAAGATGAGGTGTCGGATACGGCGCGTGCGAGACTGACGCGCCGTCGATTCTCCAAAGCGAGGAGAGAAAGTGCCGCACGACATCGATCGCTGGCGCGACGAGATTCACTGGCTGCGCGGTCTCGCGCTGCGGTTGGTGAGAGATCCAGATCAAGCGGATGAGCTGGTCCAGGAGACTGCGCTCATCGCATTGCGTCGCTCCGCACTCCCCGAAAAGGAAGAGCGAGCCTGGCGGGCGGGCGTGCTCAAGCAGCTCTTCCACAATCGGCGGCGCGCGCGCGAGCGTCGACGGAAGCGCGAGCAGGGTGCCGCGCCCCCTGCGCAGGCAGCACCTCCTGAGAGCCCCGTCGAGCAGCTCGAGGTCCACCAGCAGCTGACCGCGGCGATTCTTGCCCTCGACGAGCCGTATCGCGAGACGGTCGTGCGACGCTACTTCCACGACCACTCCAGCGCTGAGATCGCGCGATCTCTCGGAGAGCCCGAGGCCACGGTGCGCTCGCGTCTCTCACGAGCGCTCGCCCGTTTGCGAGAAGAGCTCGACCGACGCCACGGTGGGGATCGCCGCGCGTGGGTCTTGCCGATCGTGGCTTGGATCGGCGCGACCGCCGGTGCCAGTTCCGCCCAAGCAGATTCGGGGGAGGGAGGGAGCGGTCGAACCCAACCCGATGCGCCCCCCTTTCCCCCTTTTCCCGCAACTCAAAGTCTCACGCTGGGAGGAGTCCTCATGAGTGGTCCGAAGATCGCTGCGCTCGTCGGGGTCGTCCTCCTCAGTTTGATCCTATTGCGTCCGTGGGGTGAGCCCCCTGAGACGAAAGAACGCGCGTCGAACGGGAGCGAGGCCCGCAGCAGCGCGAGCGAAGTAGATGGGGTCGGACTGTCGGAAGAGGGTGAAACTCAAGTCGCTGAGGATCTCGAGGGCAAGGCCCTGATCGCGAACATTCTCGGGCAAGTGTCGAACCGGCACACCGGTGCTCCTCTCGGCGCGGTTCACATCGAACTGGTCGTGAGCGACTCCTCTCCCACTTCCCTCATCGGTGAGACGGAGAGCAACACGCTCGGCGCCTTCTCTCTCGAGTTTCCTCGGGAGCACAGTCGGCTCGATCTCGAACTCCGTTTCTCGACGGAGCACTACGTGCCCTCGATTCGAGCGATCCCGCGGGGCTCGCTCGATGACTTCACACCGATCCAAGAGGAGTTAGGGCCGGGGATGCTTCTCGCGGGTGTCGCCCTCGACCTGGAGCAACAGCCCGTGGTCGGGGCGGAAGTGTACGGCTGGGGAGCGGTCGTTGCCGACGGTCGACTCTCCACGGCAAAGTGGCTCGGAGAGCGACATCCTTGGCCGGTGACGACCGATACCGATGGACGATTTGAGATGTATCTCCCCCCCGGAGATGCCGCCGTGATCGCGCGGACCCATGACGCCTTTGGGAGTGCGATGGCAACGCTGCCCGCGACCGCTTCGGTCGAGGTTCATCTCGCGCGAGGGCTGACCCTCGAAGGCACAGTGCACACCTACGCAGGGGAAGCGGTTTCGAACGCCGTGATTCGCCCCTATGGCGGCGTCCCCTCGGGCCCGGGAGGGCTCAAGGGACTTTGGTCGAGGGAGGAGCACACCGTTCGAACGGGGGACGACGGATCGTTCGCACTCGCGCTCTCCGGAGAGCCAAAATGGCTCTGGATCGAGCATCCTCTGCATGCGACTCACCGCTATTCGGATCCCGAAGTGGGGACTCCCATCGCGATCGTGCTTCCGGAACCTCGTTCTTTGATCGGGCGGTTCGTCGACGAGGCTGACCCCCCGATCGGCTTCGCGGGCGGGACCCTCAAGATCGGGCAGGACGCCGTCTCGGTCACGGTTGGCGACGACGGACAATTCAGCATCTCTCCACTCGAGCCGCGTTCCACGAGTGGCACTCTCCGGTTCCAAGGGGCGGTCGAGCGCGAAATTGCGTGGCCCGAGGGAGGAGGGGTCTACGACCTCGGTGATGTGTCCGTCGATGCTGGGCGCTCCGTCTTCATTTCAATTGTCGACGCTCGGGGACTCCCGATTCCCGGCGCTCGCATCCGTGCGCAGCGCGCCAACGACTTTGAAGTCGGAATCGAAGTCGCCACTGCCGTCACCGGCAGCGACGGAACCGCGACGCTTCGCGGGATCCCCGAGGTCCACGTCATCATTGCGGCGGCAGCAACGGGATACGGTCCACAAGAACTCGAGCTCGGTTCTGATGCGACGAGTGAGCCGCTGACTCTCATCCTTCCACCTGAGGCGTCACTCTCCGGCCGTTGGCTCGATCCTGACGGCGCGCCCCTCGCCGGAGTCCGTACTTTACTGGTTCCAGAGCACGACCGATTCGTCGAGTGGGAGTACCACACGTGGCCCCACGGAGAGGACTGGTACGCCTCGAATCGCGATGTTTCGGGGCCCGATGGCAGATTCTCGTTCTCCGTTGTTCCAGCTGATAGTGGCCTGTGGATCCAAGCACTCGCGCCCGGCTTCGCACCTTCCACCGTGGCGGTCGAAGCGATCGCTTCGGGAGAGTCGCGGGACGTGGGAGATCTCGTCTTCGGCGCTGGAGCGGCTCTCCGAGTGGTGGTCACCACTGAACAACCGGGAGCTATTGCCGGGGCCCGTTGTGAGATCAAGGAAGTGCACCCACCCCTGCGCTCCGCGCAGCGAGAGCTCTTTCCCAAGGCGATTGTCTACACCGACATCGATGGAGTGGCGAAGATTCGCGGGCTCCCGCTCGGGGAGTTGGAACTGACCGTCACCGCGGAGGGGTGGGCAACTGCAGTGGAGCGTCATGATCTGAACTCGCCGTCGGAGACGCTCCATGTACGACTGGGTGCCGGCCAGGTTTGGGAGCCGACTCTCACCGACTCCTTGGGCTTCCCGATCTCGGGCGCGAAAGTGAAACTGAACCAGACAACCGTGAAGTCCGACGCGCAAGGGGTCGCTCGGTTTGCGGCGCTCTCCGACGGTAGGCTCTCCTATCAGATCCAAGCGTCCGGATTCGTTGTCGTTCGAGGCAGAGCGAAGACTGTGGCTGGGTTGCCAAGGTCCATCTCTCTCACCTCGGGTGGCTCTCTTCGCGTACAGGTGAATGGCCTGGCGGAGGGCGAGGACTACGGCAGGGGTTACGTGACGCTTGGGAGGGCGAACCGGAACACGAGGGGACAGATCTCCCAGATTTCGGTATGCGAGTTCCGAGCCGTGGAGGCTGGCGACTACACCGTGTCCGTTGTGGTTCCCGGTTTTCGAATCTTCGAGAGTCGAGTGACGATCGTTACCGGAACCAATATCGAGTTTCAGGCCGACCTGGTGCCGGAAACGGAGAGCTTCGAAGTTCTCCTTCGCAATCCAACCGGCGAGCCGGTTGATGCCGATGTCCTTCTTTCCGCCAGGGGCGGGAGCAACTTCGTAAACCTGAAACTCAAGAGAGTTCAGCGAGGCTCGTATCGAGGTTTCCTCCCTTCAAACACCGATGAGTTGACTTTGACCGTCACCGCATTGGGCTACGCCACTTATGAAGATACGAAGTTCGCGCCCGAATCCTCGTCCACCCTGATCACTCTCGATCCGGAGGCGATTCTCAAAGGGCAGATACTTGAAGCCGATGGCTCGCCTGCACTCGGGATTCATGTGAACGTTCTGCCGTTTCTCTTCGCCCTCGCTCCCCGATCCATCCCCGTCAACAGTGAAGGTCGCTTTCGCATCGACGCGCTCCCCCGCGGAAGGGCCACCTTGAACCTGAACCGAAACGGCATTCTCTCTTCTCCAGAGTTCGATCTGGCTGCGGGAGAGCACCGCACCGTTGAGATTCGGCTCGATGCGCCAGAGCGGATCGTCGGCACGCTGCTCGTGAACGGAGAACCGATTGCAGGCGACGTGCACTATCGGTCGAGGAGTGGAAGAACCGGTCAGCTGGAACTCGACGCCAGTGGGAGCTTCTCTGGAACGGGGCCGGGGGGAGAGCCGACGAGCTTCGTGCTGAGAACCGGCAACAACACCTTCGTGAGGTTCCCTGAGCGCGCCCTCCGCGAGGGTGAGCCGGTGTCTCTCAGCTATTCGGCTCCTCGGGCAGAGCTACATTTTGTCGACTCGACCGGTACAAACGTTGGCCCGCTCCGCCCCCATCTCATGCACCTCGGGGTGGAGTCCACCGGTAACTACATTAGTCCCGGTGAAGTCCTGAACCCGCTCGTCCTCACCGAGCTTCCCGCGGGCAGGTACACCATTGAGCTCAACCCTGGAGATTCGGAGTGGGCGCTCGCCGAGCCGACTCTCGAACTGCGAGAAGGTCGGATCGATGTCATGGTGGTTCCCGCGCGGTTCCTGCGCGTGCGGAAAGACGCGGCGACGGGGGCTGGGTGTGCGGCCTACGAAGTTGCGCCAGACGGACGGTGGTCCATCTTGAGGACTCACCGCGGCGCTCCGGAAGGAGAAGACTCCTACCTAGTACCCAGCCGAGAGATCCCGCGTCCTATCGCACTCGTTCGCGGTGGCCACAGCGCGGCCTGGCTGGAACTTACCGAAGGGGTCCCCGATGGCGCGATCGATTTCGTCGCGCCGGCCGGAAACTCCATGAGCATTGTCCAGTGGTCGGGCAGCGGGGTTCCCGCGGTGCTTCGGTTCGAGTCCTTGGACTCCCAGCCGCTCCCCGTCGCGCTCTCGCGTCGCGCGTGGCTCGGGGAATACGCCGTGCACGCTCTCCCGAGTGGGTTGGTGCGACTGACGGTCGAGTCGAAGACCGGAAAGATTCTCGCGACTCGGGAGTTTCTGGTGCACCCCGGTGCGGTCGAGCGCGTCAGATGGTCGGGCGAGACGGAGTAGGCCGAGTCTCCCCGCCTATCGGCCTCTCGGCCCGGGCGTACCCCCGCTATCCTCCTCGGTCTCTGTCGGACCCGCCGCGG
Organism: uncultured bacterium; assembly: GCA_937876125.1. Taxonomy (GTDB): domain Bacteria; phylum Planctomycetota; class UBA8108; order UBA1146; family UBA1146; genus JAFMMO01. The sequence continues at coordinate 1,127 of CALEHF010000009.1, read as the reverse complement.
GTCGGTTGCTCTCGCTCTAAGTACTGACTTCGCTCGAGCAGACATGAACGTCGATAGTCAAACCAACATCGCGGATCCGATCTTCCTCCTGAGCTTCCTGTTCCAGGCGCGGACCGCGCCGTTGTGCTTCGACTCGACCGATGCGAACGACGACGGCTGGGTCGACGTCTCCGACGTGATCAACGTGATCGACTTCATCTCGTGGGTCTTCTCGGGCGACGATGAGCCGCCGCCCCCCTTCGCGGCGTGCGGTCAGGATCCGACCGCCGCTGGGCTGACGATGGGCTCGGGTGTCCCGAGTGTTCGGCGTGCCCGTAGACTGCTGGGCTGTGGACAAAAAGAGGCGCGGCCGCGGGGGGCAATATCTCGACGGTCGATGTTTCCTATGGACCGGCGATGATCCGATCATAGCTGACGTCAAGAGTACTGCGGATTTCTAGAGCCCCTCCACAGAACGCCGCGGTTTGCTCCGTCGACGCGTCTGCGCTGGGGGATTTGGCTAGGTTCAATGATCTCAGCCGACCATGAACGGTGCAGAGAACCTCTGAAGGGGACATGCCGATATCGGCGTCGCACAATGTATCTAAGGCGACGCAAGGCCGAGTTTTTGGCTCAACCCAGCCAAGAACACCGGGGTCGTGTGAAGTCCCCGAACGCTGTAGGCTGTAGATCGAGGCGTCCCTCGCGCGATTTGGCACACTCGTTTTGCGACAGCCTCCTAGGGTCAATCTACTTTGATCATTTGGGTGCTGCCCTTCTGATAATCAACCCGGGCAGCTCTGTTTTCGCCCTCTCGGCCGGCCAGTCTAGAGGGTTTTTAGTACTCGTCGTCGTAGACTAGGTCCTCTTCGTCCGCGTCACCGAAGAAGCACATTGGCTTGGAGCCCCAATACTGAAGGCGCAGACTCTCCACTTGCTTTCTCTGTTTGCCTGACGACAGGCTCCGGCGGCCAGGTCCTGCTCGATGAGGCGCAGTGCCAGTGGGTCTGCCATGGCGCGACCGCTGCCCGTTCATCGGCGACTTTGCCGAGTGCCCGGGGACGACGGTGATTGAGTACGACTTGGAGGTGTACCCCCCTCCGTCAGGATACTTGCCGCCTGAACCAGTAACCCCGAAGGAGTAGATC
>CALEHF010000008.1 GCA_937876125.1 uncultured bacterium | reverse complement strand
CCTCACCCCAATCGATTGAGGGCTCTCCTAGACTTGCTTGGCTACGAGGGCGTGGTAGCGGTGATGTTGGCTTTCGGGTCAGTAAGTTTGATCCTTGGGCTGACAATTCTTCTGGGAGGCCCTCGGAAGCCGCAAGACCCTGGATGAAGCGGCTGCTGTCCTACCCCCCGAAATCACTATCGCTAACAAAGCTTGAATCAGTGGAGGAATTCCGACTCCCAACAGCGGGGAACTTCACTCGACTGCACAGTGGCGCCTGGGATGAGTATCAGCTCGACCTCGACGGTGACCTGAACTTTTCTGATACCGATGAACTGGACGAACTGAGAACTCACTCGCTTGTTGACGAAATCACAGGCTCTCCTGTAGTTCATGTGGGTTGAGCGCGATCGCAGAATCCCTCCCAACCCCCCCCGAGACAAGCGAGGGGGCGGTTGGGAGGGATTCTGCTATGGGGGGAACGATGACCGCCTGATTGAAGGCGTTTTAGCTTGAGAAGCGACGGGATCCATGTTCTTCGGTGAGTTACTAAACCAACACCCAAGAACAGGGGGATCCCGTGCGCGTCACCACAGTATTCCGTCGTCTCGTCGGTGTCACCGAGCTTCTGGTCAAACGGGTCTTGTTCGAGGACCGAGGGCTGATCCTGGAGGCTCGACCTCGGTGGCGAAAACCGCGGTGCGGAGAGTGCGGAAGAGCGGGACCGACCTACGACAGCTCCCCTCCGAGGTTCTGGCGTCACTTGAACTTCGGTGAGAATCGATGCTGGCTCAGGTTCGCACCCCGACGGGTCAATTGCCGTGATTGCGGAGTGAAGATCGAAGCGGTTCCCTGGGCCGCCCACGGCAGTCGGTTCACGCACGATTTCGAGGAGCTGGTTGCGTATCTGGCCCAGGTCATGGATCGAACGGCGGTCACAAAGCAGGTCGGAATCGCCTGGCAGACGGTGGGAACGATCGTCTCTCGGATCGTGCGAGAGCGCCTGGATCCGAAGCGACTCGACGGGGTGCGAAGAATCGGGATCGATGAGTTCAGTTACCGAAAGCGACACTCCTACGTGACCATCGTGGTCGATCACGATCAGAAGCGAGTGATCTGGGCGGGAGAAGGAAAGAGCGCTGACGCGCTCAAGGGTTTCTTCGAGGAGTTGGGTGAAGAGGGGCGTGCGCTGATCAAGACCGTGACGATCGATATGTCGCCCGCGTACCGACGTGCGGTGAGCGAGTGGCTGCCGAACGCAGAGATCGTCTACGACCGATTCCATGTTCAGCGCCTGGTTTCCAATGCAGTGGATGAAGTACGTCGAACAGAGGTGCGCGATTGCGAAGACGCAGACCGAGCGAAGGGGATCAAGGGATCGCGCTACGCTCTGCTGAAACGCGATTGGAATCTGACGACTCGAGACTTGGCGAAGCTGAGCGAGATTCAGAAAACGAACCAGCGACTCTATCGCGCATACCTGCTGAAGGATGCCTTGATCGATGTGCTGGATGATCGAAGGCCGGGTGAGCTGCGACACCGATTGCGTGCGTGGTTGTCGTGGGCGTCGAGGTCGAAGCTGAAGCCGATGGTCAAGGCCGCGAGAACGATTCGAACGCACTTCGAAGGAGTCGTCGCATACGCACGCGAGCGCATGACGAACGGGATCGTCGAAGGAATGAACACAAGGATGAGGATGGTGGCGAGGCGAGCGTACGGCTTTCACAGCGCTCGCGCGTTGATCTCGATGATGTTCCTCTGCCTTGGGGGCATCCAGCTACATCCGCCACTTCCTTGACCCACATGAACTACAGGAGAGGCAAATCACAGGACGCGATCTAGACAGCGACTCGACTGTCGACGTAACTCCAGCCCACGACGGTGTGAACAACCTTACCGATGACGGCGAGGAATTCGAGTACGAGTACGACGGTTACTCGCGCTTGCGATTCATTTACGAAAGGTCGAGCAGCCAAGTCCTCGCGGAGTTTCAGTACAACGCCATGGGACATCGTACAAGAGAGCGCCGCGACACAAACTCTGACGGTGACCTTGACGATGAGCTTTGGACGCATTTCATACGCGACGAGAATGGGACCATTGTCGAGATTTTCCACGACGGAAATATCCTCGAGAGTAACGTCTTCGGGCCAGCTCCGGGCGAGCGAGTCAGCTCCGGCCTTATGCATACATTCCAAAGACGTAAATACGGAAGTGGGCATAAGGCAGGCGGGAATGGTGGTGGTGGCGGAGGACCGAGAGACCCCTTTGACCCAACCAATCCCGGTGGATTCGGGGGCTCAGCAGGCTCGGAGTTTGTGATGGTCGCACCCCGACGACCCGACATCTTGACTTACCCGCCCATTTTTGTCGGGAAGGACACCACTGCAAACGGCGTCATCGACACCGAGCACTACATCTACATTGCGGACGTTAAGGATCTCGTTGGTGTCAGCGACGCGACCGGGCTAATGCTCGAAACCGTGCGGTACACGACAGCCGGTCGTCCGTTCGGGTTGCCTGCTGGAGATGTCAATTCAGACGGAGTCCGCGATGTCACGGACGAGAACATCGTCAAGGGTTGGGTCAACTCAACGTATGACCCGCGAGCGGACTTCGACCGCGATGGCGACGTTGACTCGACCGACTTCGCTACGATCGCCAACTGGCCAGGCATGACACTCGGGCTCGGAGAGCTCAGTGGGAATTGCAACCGCTATGGTGCTGGCGGAAATGAGTACGACAGCGAGATTGGGGAACTATACTACTACAACACTGTATTTTTCTCATCGAAGACTGGCGCCCAGCTAAAGGGGTCGTCCCTCTCTCCGTTGAAAAGAGGCGGCTCGGATAGCGAGTTATCAAACTACGCT
>CALEHF010000007.1 GCA_937876125.1 uncultured bacterium | reverse complement strand
GGTGCAACAGATCGGAAATTCAATACCTCGAATACGTACCCGAGGAGTTCCTGAACCTGTGGGATCAAGCTGCTCGCGACTGGGCTCGAGAACAGTACGAGTCTCTCGAGTTTCAACGCGTACGCGATCGGTTCATCGCCATCAATAAGGAACTCCTCAGCCTGCCCCGTGTGGGACCAGAACGTCGAGCACTTGTGGAGGAGATTGGCCGATTGAGGGGGAGATGAAGCTACCCAGTCTCCGTAACTCCGAGGGACGGATCGCGAGAACTCGTTGTGAAAGTCCAGAATGTGGTGACGCTCAGCTCGCGTAGTTTTCGACCCTGCGTCTTCCGCGGGAGATGGTTCGGCAGAGATTCCAGCGCGATCGCCTGGTTCCGATTCTTCCAAACTAAGGCCCGCTCTCTCCGAGCGGCAACACGCCGAACAGCCACAGCCAGAGCACGATCGACGCCGCCGTCAGAATGACCAGGGGAGTGAGGAAGCTCAGCTTTCGCGTCTTGTGGCGATAGACCCGAACCGCCGCCCACGCCCCGATGAATCCTCCCACCAGGCTCGACAGGAGCAGCGTGCGCTCGGGGATCCGCCACTCCTTGCGGGCGGCGCGCCGCTTGTCGATTCCGAACAAGGCGAAGGCGACCAGGTTCAGAGCGGCGAACGCAATGCCGAGCACTGACGGGGGCAGATCGATTCCGGCGACGAGAAGCAACGAGGCTTCGATGATCATTCCGCTCGGTCCTCCCGCGCCAACTTCGGGGAGGCCCAGTGAGCGCCGCCGACTTGCGTTGTGCGGGCAGCGGACCATGCTTCCTCGAGTCGCCGGTGCACCTCAGCCTGGCGGACAAATCCAGAGCAGATCTCATCTTCACGATACTCAGGACAAGTCCGACAACGCACTCGCGCCTCGGGGCTTTGCCGAAGGCGCCCGTAGACGCGGTGGAGGAGCAGAAGGACCGGCAAGCTCACGCCCGCGAGCAGTGGGTGGCCCCCGAACGCGCTGACGATCCAGGCGGCGATCAAGAGACCGAGGAGTCCGCGTGCCGCATCCTTTGACCGTCGCCCGAGACGTCGGTACACGAAAGGATGCGAAAGGAATGCGGCCGCGACGGCGAGCGCGCAGAAGAGCATCGGCCACGCTTTGGAGGTCGCGGAACTCCCAAGAATGAACGCCAAAGTGCCGATGGCGATGGCGCCATAGACCACCGTGCAGCTGCGACAGAGCTGGAGCTTGCCCACCGTGAGGACGTCGCTCGAGTAGCGAGTGCAGAGCGGGTGGTGAGCGTGGCGGAACCACCACGTGTGCCGCCACTCACCCAGTCGATTGCGTACGACGTCACCGACCGTGATGGGATCATTCCACGGGCTCGACCTGCCCTCGGCAGCTTGTTTCAACTCCGCGGCCCGGACATTTGGTCGGCGATGTCGGCGAGAATGTTCCCGACCGCTCCGGTCGGCACGTAGCCTTCGATCGGTGCGATCCTCACCGCGGTTCCGTGCACGACGACCTGCGCGCCACCGCTCGCCGCACCGGAGAGCTCGAACTCGACGCAAATGATCCCGTTGCCGTGAGAGCGCTTCGCCATCGTGAGCATCCGGTCGATCGCCTTCTGGCGCGATTCGTCTCCGAGCTGGGTGTAGCTCTCGAGCTCACCCCCGGTGATCTGCTTGCAGCCCATGGCGCAATCTTGCCCCATGTCCTTCGCGCGGACCGAGATCCCCCAAACCATGCCGTAGTACTCGAGAATCTCATACCCGTCGAATCCATCGGAACCGGTCATGAGGACCCGCTTGCCGGAAATTTCGGGACGGGTTCCAGATTGGAGCGCGTCGCGGTCGATGGCCATCTCTCACACCTCTCGTTCCAGCGCGCTCCCGCAGCTACTGCAGTGTCCCGCCTCCATCAGCTCGACCGTGGATCGATCACCACAGTGCGGGCAGACGTATCTTTTGCGAGACGCGACCGAGCGGAGATACAAGAGCACGGCGAGGCCGAGAAGGAGCGTACCTCCACCTCCGTACACGACGATCGGAGTCCATTCCACGGCGTCCCCCCTTCGGTGGAGGGAGATCTTATCACTACGCCGCAAAAGTTTCGAAGGAGAGCGTAGGGGGGCGACGGGTGGATGACCGGGGGTGTCGAGCGGTGGGGAAGAGTCGATCGTGCCGGGAATCAAGAGCGGCGAGCCCCGAACCAAACGAACATCTCACGGACCAAGACCAGCAGGATAAGACTCGCGCCGGCAGCGAGGCGAACCAGTCGCAACTCGGGGTCGGCGACTGCGGCCGAAGGAGAGTCGCCCACTCCGGAACCCGTCACTCCAGACTCGGCGAGGCCGGGTATGGTGAGTAACGAAACTCCGACGGTGAGGACGAGCGCCGTGCTGGTCCAGCGAACCAAGTGTTCGAGCGTGCCACCGGGTGGCGGTCGTCGCGTTGCACTGGGGGCGAGACCCGAAGATACTTCGTCGGTCGCGCTCATGCTCTGCTCCTCGGCGCTCGGCGCCGCTCCTGGTGGAAGGTCGATACGGGAAGCACCCTCGGCTTCCACATCGCTCGGGACCGGCTCGCCCCACCGGCGCCTTTGTTGGGGCGCCGTCTTGCTGGTGGGTGCCGATGGTAACACCGATCATGAGCGCGATCCTCACGCGATCCATTGCTCGCGACGAGCGAATCGGGATCATGAACGATCTTGAAACCCTCTGTGAGGACCCTGAGGGGGCCAACGGACGATCTTGCATGAAGTGAGGCAGAAGTTGCACGATTGCGAATCGCTAGAAGAGCGGCTGGCTCGTCTCCGAAACACGTTTGCGGAACACCCGCCGGCGACCGTCGCCGCGGATCAAACCGCGGGGCGCGCGACGCTCATCGACGTGCGTGAGGGGGATGAGAATCGCGCCGAGCGCATCCCTGGCTCCCTGCATCTGCCACGCGGGTTTCTCGAGCTGCGCGCCGCGACCGCACTTCCCGATCGCGCCGCGCCCGTCGTTCTCTATTGTCGCAGTGGGGTGCGCTCGCTGCTCGCCGCCGAGACTTTGCAATCTCTCGGCTACACGGCGGTCTCTTCGCTCGCCGGTGGATTCGAGCGCTGGAAGAACGAGGGACACTCCGTCGAGCAACCGCGTACGTTGGGTCAAGTCGATCGCGAACGTTACGCCCGACACCTCTCCATTCCCGAGGTCGGAGAGTCTGGACAACAGGCGCTCCTCGATGCGAGGGTTCTCCTCGTCGGTGGGGGAGGGCTCGGCTGCCCTGCGGCGCTCTATCTGGCCGCGGCAGGAGTGGGCAAGATCGGCATCGTCGACTTTGATCGGGTCGACGCGAGCAACCTGCAGCGTCAGGTCCTGTACCGCACCGATCGTATCGGAACTCCGAAGGCGCAAGCCGCGCGCGATGCGCTCCTCGCGCTGAACCCGGGGATCGAAGTGATCGGCATCGAAGAGCGACTCGCGATCGACAATGTCGACTCCCTGGTCGAGGGATACGACATCGTTCTCGATGGAGCCGATAACTTCGCGACCCGCTATCTCGTCAATGATGCCGCAGTGAAGCACGGGTTCTCTTGTGTTCACGGAAGCGTGTTCCGATTCGAAGGCCAAGTGTCAGTGTTCCGCTCTGCCGACGGCCCATGCTATCGCTGCCTCTACCCCGAGCCACCTCCGGTCGGTGCGGCGCCGTCGTGCGCGGAGGCGGGAGTGCTCGGCGTTCTCCCCGGTGTGGTCGGCCTGCTCATGGCAATCGAGACGATCAAACTGATCATTGGCGCGGGCGATCCACTCGTGGGTCAGTTGCTCACTTACGATGCGTTGGGGGTTGAGTTCCGTACCCTTCGCATTCGGAAAAACCCGCAGTGTCCCGTGTGTTCGGGCGCGTTCCCCGGGTATCGCGAGGTCGCCCAAGCGTGCAGTGGCTGACCTTGGGGGCGAGAAACAGATTGCGAACTTTCATGACTTTACTGTCGGCAGTGGGAGGCTCTTTACCGAAACAGTTCTAGCGGCGACCAAGTCGTCCAGTTAATCTCTGGCCCATCGGGAGTCCGCTTATCTTCGGCTCGCATCTCGACGGCTCGCATCTCGACGAAGTGACCACATATTGGGAATCGCGTCTCTCGTTCCGTGAGGACCGATCCGTAGTCCCGTCGATCTCGCGTTGCGCTTCTGCAGCGATCGGTGTCGATCGCGCATAGTGCCATCGTTTGCGAGCCGTCCCCCGTGACTCCCACTCCGATTCGCTATCGACCCCGCGCCATATCGGCCCGGAGGGAAGGGTTCTTATGGAGTCTGAGTTCATTGAGATGAGGCGAACGTTTTCGCCTTCCATCCGACGTCACTCGATCGGTTTGTTCGCACTCGCAGCCTTCGCATTACCTCTTCTGACGACCGAGATCAGAGGGCAAGCGGACACCGTGATGTCGATCGGGACCGCGCGCAACAACGTGGTCGGCCCGACGCGCGCGCAGCCGGGCGAGGTCGCCCCAGTCGGCTTCTACTACTCGGACCCCTCGAGTAACATCCAAGGATTCACGATCGCGGTCTGTTACGACGACAACCTCATCGGCATCCCCGGTTCGTTCACCGTCTCGTTCTTCTTGAGTGTGATCGGGGCGGAGTTCTTGAACGTGCAGGTCGACAACTTGACCAACGATGGGGACGGCAAGGAGCTGATCATCGGGATTCTGCTCGACGCCTCGCCCCCCTTTGATGGGCAGACGGCACCGCCGAGCTTGAACCCGATCGAGATCGGAACCTTTCAGTTCTTGGTGCCGGCCGATACCGATTGTTTCACATGCCTGCCGGTGATCTTCTGCAACGGGATCAACGGAAACGGTCAGATTCCGCTCTCGAACATCGTCGTCATCGACTCGGAGTCGGTGCAGCCGGAGGTCCTCGTCGCGGGGGAGGTCTGCGTACCGCGGCACGCTCTCTTCGTTCGCGGAGATTCGAACAACGACTCCTTCATCGACATCGCCGACGTGATTCACATTCTGTCGTTCCTGTTCCTCGATGGAGCGACTCCGCAGTGCCTCGACGCGGCGGACATGGACAATGATGGGATCATGACAATCACCGACCCGGTGTTCCTGACCCTCTACATCTTTGTGGACGGGATTGCACCGCCGAGCCCGTTCCCCGACTGTGGTATCGAGCCCTCGCCCGATGACGATGGACTCGATTGCTTCGAACCGACCAATCTCTGCCCCGTTTGCCCTTGAGTTGCAGTGCGATCGCGCACCTCGGAGAAGAGGAAGTCCGTCGTGACCCAGATTCAAGAGAGACGGCTTCGTCGGACCCAGACCCTTGTCCGACTCGCGCTGGTGGGACTCATCGCATCGGTTCTCCCTCGCGTCGGACTCGCGGTCGATCGCTTCGTGCCGGGGGCCTTCCCTACGATCCAGGCTGCGATCAACGCATCGGCGTCGGGAGATCGGGTCTTCGTCGCGCCGGGCACTTATATCGGCAGCGTGGACTTCCTGGGCCGCTCGATCGCGGTGATCGGAACGGACGGTCCGGCGGTGACGACTGTCGCCATCGGGAGCCTCGGATCCGTCGTCATCATCGACCAGGCCAGCGATCCACTCTCCACGCGTCTCGAGGGCTTTACGGTCACCGGCGGCTCCGGGCAGTTGGTCGGGAATCCTCCATCTCTCGCCGGCGGTGCGGTGTTCGTTTCGGAGTCCTCTCCGACGATCGAAAACTGCGTATTCTCGGGCAACAATGCAACGCTCGGCGGCGCGATCTTCCTCGATCTATCGAGCGCGCAGATTCTCAATTGCGAGTTCAGCGGGAACCTCGGGTCGGAAGGGGGCGCGATCCTCGCCGTCGATTCCGAGCCTCGGATCTCCGGTTCTACCTTCACCGCCAACCAGGCGTTCGGGCGCGGGGGGGCGATCCACCTCACCCGCTGTCCCGCTGAGATCATCGACTGCATCTTCACTGGCAACGAAGCGGCCCGAGGCGGTGCACTCTCCTTTGCCGACAACTCGGACGGGGAAATCACCGATTGTCTCGTCGCCGACAACATCGCCTTCGAGCACGGCGGCGGAATCTCTCTCGACCAATTCAGCGACGCCATCATTTCTGCGGTCTCCTGTATCGGCAATGTCGCGGCCTCCGGTGGTGGGATCGGCATCACGCACTTCTCTCAGGCAATTCTCACCGACGTCGACATCCGTGAGAACACTGCTGGAGAGGGGGGTGGAGTTCGGATCTTCGAATCGTGTCCGTTCCTCGATCGAGTCGTGATTCGCGGCAACAGTGCCGATGGCTCTGCGGGAGGGAGCGGCGAAGGAGGTGGGATCTACATGCAACTGCGCGCCGATACGATCCTGCGCAATTGCATTATCGCCGAGAATAGCTCAGTGCTCGCCGGCGGCGGCGTGTTTATCCGTTGGAAGTGCGAGCCGCTCTTCGTGCACACCGTGATCGCCGACAATCAGGCGGGGACCGAAGGAGGAGCGATCGGTCTCGACAACTACTCGGTCCCGGCGATCTGGAATTCGATTCTCTGGGGCAACACTGCGCCGATGTTCCCGGCGATCGCCCTCGATCCCGAGAGTAGCTTTGATCTCCACTTCACGGACATCGAAGGGGGGGCGCCCGGGGGCGCGATTCTCGATGTCGATCCCAACTTTACCGTCGACTACCGACTCGAAGTCTGCTCCCCGGTGATCGACCAAGGGAGCACGGGAGCGCCGCAGTTTCCAGCGGTCGACATTGACGGCAATCCGAGGGTCCAAGGGGTGGCGCCCGACCTCGGGGCGGCGGAGACGCCAGCTGGATCCGGGATTTGTTTTGTCCGCGGGGATGTGAACGACGACTCGAGCATCGATATCGGCGACGTGACGGCGAGCCTCGGTTGGCTCTTCGACAACGTCGCCTTGCCGTGTCGCGACGCCGCGGACGTCGATGACAGTGGCGTGATCGATATCGCCGATCCGATCGCGACTCTCAGCTACCTCTTCTCTAACGGGGCGCCGCCACCCCCTCCGGAGCTCTCGACCCCCGCGCCCGATCCCACCGCCGACACCCTCGGCTGCGGCGAGTAGGAAATTCGTAACCTGCCGTTCCTGCTGCCTCCGTTGATCTTCCTCATGCTTTCCCAGATCGTTGAGGGCCCGCGCCTGGGGGACGGGTGGGCGAACACGAGGGTGGTCCCGAGCCGAAAGCGCGACTCTCCGGTTTTCTCGCCGGTCGAGGCGCTCGGACAGATCTTCGATTGAGGTGGAGTCCATCGGACTGGGATCAGTGGGGGGGACTCTGCGCAGGGGACTCTGCGCGGGAGAGCGATGGGGGAGGGGAGTCCGGAGCGGGGAGGCCCGCTCCCGTGGGCAAGAGCTTCAGGTAGAGCTCTTCCGTTCCCGAGAGCATTGCGCGCCTCGACCAACGCTCGAGGACGAGTCTGCGCCCCGCTCGACCGAGCCGCTCGGCCCAAGGTCGGTCCTCGAGTACACGGGTGAGAGCCGTTGCGAGCGCGGTCGCGTTCCCCGGCGGGAAGAACGCTCCGCACCGATCGGATTCGACGATGCTTTGCAGCCCGCCCACCCTCGCGGCGATCACCGGAACTTCACAAGAGAGCGCTTCCGCGGCGACCAAGCCGTGTGCCTCGGTACGACTGGGCACGGCGAGCACATCGAACGCGGGGTAGAGACTCGCGACGTCGTCACGCATGCCGAGGAAGGTCACCCGATCCGCCACTTCGTAATCGATGGTGAGCGTCTCGAGTGCCGCGCGTTCTGGCCCATCTCCGACGATGACGAGTTGCGCCTCGGGAATCTCGGCGAGCGCTGTGATCGCGAGATCGACCCCCTTCTCTCGCGTCAATCGAGCGACGACCCCGATCGTTGCAATGCGCGCGTCGATTCCGATGGTGGCGCAGGCGGCGGCGTGGGGCGCGGGCTCGAAGCGATCGGTGTCGATCCCGTTCGGGACGACGATCGATCTCTGCTCGGTCCACATGCGATGGGCGATGCCGTCGCGCCGCTCGGCGTCGTTCGGACAGACCACGACATGAGCATCACGAGCGCTTTGACGGGCGAGTTGGGAGAGAATCCGTCGCTTGATGCCACGCTTGGGCACCCCCGGGATCTCTGCGCTCGCCCCGGCGATATGTCCGTGGGGTGAGAACACGATTCCGGCGATCTTGGCGCGACGCGCCGCTCGGCAGAGAAGAAACCCCGCCTTCGAGGTGTGCGCGTGAACGATCGCGGGGCGACGCTCTCTGAGGAGGCGGGTCAGGTGACGAAGAGTTCGTACGTCGTTCCACGGCGACACGGCCCGCACGAGGGTTGGAATTCGGATCAACTCGATCCCGAGCGCCTCCGCCTCGGGCCAGAGGCTTCCCTCACTCCCGGTTTCCTCGCCGCTGAGGAGGACCGGGCGAAATCGCCCCCGATCCAGACCGGCGAGCAGATCGAGAACGACACCTTGGGCCCCGCCGCGAACGAGTCGGGTGATCCCGTGCCAAACTTCGATCGGTGCTTCAGGCATGATTCCTCGGAGGGTCAGTCGTCTTCTCGCGGCCGTCGTCTACTCGCAGAGAGTGCTTCCCCATCATCGACTCATCCGCCGAACAACTGATCGTTCTTCTTCGACCAGCGCATCAGTCGGTAGGGGGGCAGGAGCAGTTGAAACTGCTCTTCGATCGCGTCGAGAAATCCATCCTCGGTCACGAACGGATCGTCTCGTTCGATGTGACGCTCGACGTGCAGCCACT
>CALEHF010000006.1 GCA_937876125.1 uncultured bacterium | reverse complement strand
CTGGAATACGGCGACGACGTTGATGCTTCTCCCCATCGCGCTGTCCGTGGTCCGCACCGTCGAATCCTCGGACGCTTCCCACTCGAGTGATGATTCCGTCGCGCCGAGCTCATTCTCGATTGCTCTGCTTCTCGCGATCGCCTACGGAGCCAACGTCGGAGGGGTTGGAACTCTGATCGGCACGCCCCCAAACCTCATCTTCGCGAACACGGTCGAGGAGCTCGGTCGCACGCATCCCGACATCGCGCTGGGATTCACCCCCGACTTCCTCACCTGGCTGGGGTTCGGGCTTCCGGTTGTCGTGATTTTTATCCCGGTGATCGGGATCTTGCTCACGCGCGTGTTCTTTCGTCTTCCCGGCGGAACAAGCCGGTCGGCGGCTGCAAGGCTCCTCGAAGAGCGCCGAGCACTCGGCCGCAATTCGTCTCGCGAACGACGGGTCCTCGTGATCTTTTCGCTCGTCGCACTCCTGTGGATTTTTCGCGGAGGTCAAAACATGCCGGGCTGGAGCACGCTTCTGGTGAAACTCGGCTGGTTCGACGCCGCAACGATCTCGATCTTCCTCCGCGACTCGAGCGTCGCGCTGCTCGGTGCGCTCCTGATGTTCATCGTTCCCAGCGAACCTCGAAGCGCGCGAGGCATCCTCGAGTGGCACGAAGTGGAGTCGGTTCCCTGGGGAATGCTGCTTCTGTTTGGTGGAGGGTTTGCGATCGCGGGAGAGTTCGAGGCGACCGGCTTGAGCGGTGTGATCGGCAACGGGATGTCGACTTGGGTGGCATGGCCGAAGCCGGCGCTCGTGGGGACGATCTCGCTCGCGGTCACTTTCTTGACCGAGATCACGTCGAACACTGCCTCGACCAATATGCTCATGCCAATTCTCTCGAGTGCTTCAGTGAGTGGAGAAGTTCACCCGCTCGTCCTCTTGCTCCCGGCGGTGCTCTCGGTCAGCTTTGCGTTCATGCTGCCCGTCGCAACCGCTCCGAACGCGATTGTGTTCTCGTCCGGGCGGCTTCCGATCCTCCAGATGGTGAGGGTGGGGTTCTTCCTGAACTTGATCGGTCCGTTGATCGTGCTCGGGGTGATGTACGGGATCGTGCGTCCCTTGTACGGCCTCCCCTTTTGACCGTACTGGGGATTGCAGACGCCGGGTGGCAGTCCGAGGCGCAGCGCCTGGGACGGAGTGGAAGACGAAGGATCAATCTCCCCCGAAGCGCGGATCGCGCTTCTTCGACACGACCTCGTAGGCGCGCATCAGTTCCTTCCACCGGCGTGTCGCCTCTTCGACCTGTTCGGGGTCGCGTTGCTTGTCGGGATGCCAGCGCCGGGCGAGTTCGCGGAAGGCGGCGCGAATCTCATCATCGTCTGCGTCGGGGGACACGCCGAGGATGCGGTAGGGGTGGGGGATCCCGCGGGGGACGGGCACTGGGGGCTCGTCGGGAGTGGGGCCGGTGGGCGGCTCTCCTGGGCGGGCAGTCTCTTGGCGGGCAGTCTCTTGGCGGGCAGTCTCCGGTGCGCCGAGGCGCGCGGACGGGCGCCGACTCCCGGCACGGGTGAGCGTGGCCGCGCGCCTGAGGAGGCGGCGGAGCAGCCCCCCAGAGTAGCGTCGATCTCCGCCCGCTTCGAAGAAGGTGCGCCGCGCCTCCCCGCGCAGTTCCTGCCACTCCAAAATGCTCAGATAGTCCTCCGCGGCGAGCGTGTCGATCCACCCGAACAGATAGTCGAACAAGGAGATTTCTTTGGGAGGGCTCGCGAACGTTCGCCCGCGTCCATTCTTCTCGATCTTGTTCTCTCTGAGACACCGAGGGCAGCGGTAGAGACGGTAAGGTCCTCCGCGCGCCGGCTCCCGCCCGCGAAGGATCGAGTTGCCATCCACCGCTTTCTCTCGAATCGGCCCAGCGCAACCCCAGCAACGCATCACCGTGCACCTCCCTCGGGGAGGATCACCATCGCATCCCCATAGGAGTAGAAGCGATAGTCTTGCTCGATGGCATGGTGGTACGCGGTCAGGGTGCGCTCTCGGCCGTGGAAGGTCGAGACGAGGACGAGGAGCGACGAGCGGGGAAGGTGGAAGTTGGTGATCAACCCCGCTGCGTGGCGGAAGCGGTAGCCCGGGAGCACCGTCAGATCGCACTCGCCGGCGAGCTCGGGGCCCGCTTCGAGATCGGGGAGCGATTCGAGACAGCGCAACGACGTCGTTCCCACGCACACGATGCGGCGTCCCTCGGCGCGGGCGCTCGCAAGGATCGACCGTGACTCTTCCGACACCTCGAACAGCTCTGGATCGACCCGGTGATCTTCGATGCGCTCGGCCCGAATCGGGGCAAACGTTCCCGGCCCCACGTGCAGCGTCACCGGTGCGATCGGAATCCCGCGGGCCGCGAGGCGCGTGAGAATGTCAGGCGTGAAGTGGAGCCCCGCGGTCGGCGCGGCGACCGCTCCGGCTCGGCGCGAAAAGATGGTCTGGTAGCGATCTCGATCGAGACTCGCCAACCGCTCGTCCCCCTCACCTCGCAGGATATAAGGAGGAAGCGGAACCTCGCCGATCCTCTCGAGCTCTCCGTCTGGGAGTGACACGAGCCACCAACGCCCTGCCCGGGAGAGAACTGTCAGGGGGGCGCCCGAAGTGAGGAGCTGTTCGCCGTCTTTCAGCCGCCTTGAGGGGGTGAGCCACGCGCGCCAGACCCCGTTCCCCTCCGGCCGCAAGAGGAAGGCTTCGATCGCGCCCCCCGAAGCTCGGCGGGCACGAACCCGTGCGGGAATCACCCGAGTGTCGTTGACGACCAGACACTCATCTCCGCGCAGGCGATCGGGAAGTTCGTGGAAGTGACCCTCGGCGACCGAATCCGAGCCCCGCGTGAGGAACAGCGCACGCGAGTCGGAGCGGTCCGGCGACGGCTCTTGTGCGATGTGATCATCGGGGAGGTGAAAGTCGTAGAGATCGGTCGCCGCCATGGGAGGGTCCTTCCGGGAGCGGAAGGATGCCATCCATGGCCCTCGGGTGCGACGAAGAGTCGGACCTCTGGGACCCTTTTTTACGGAGAAAGGGTGAGAGCGCCCACACCCGAAACGGAGCCTCGCTCAGGCGAAAGTGTCGAGGTTGGTACCGAGATGTTCGCGAAATGCCTTCGAGAGCTGGATCCGCTCCTCGCTCGGGATCTCCTTGAGCACTTCGGAAGTGTCGGCATCGATCACGTTCCCTTGGAGGGCGCGCTCGAGATCGGGGTGGATTCGGTAGGTCACGGAGCGGTGTTGTTGCTCGACTTGCGGGTGATCGACCTCGACCGGCTTGTCTTGGGGCTCGTCTCTCGAACGCTTCTCTTCGGCGGATCGAGTCTGCTCCGCAGGGTTGCGAGAGAGATCTCTCGCTGACTCGCTTCCGAACTCGTTCGAGAGGGGAAGAACTTGATCCGAGGGGAGTCCGACCGGTCGCGATTCCGAGGGTTCGGGACGTGCATTGGGGAGTGCGTGGGTCGGAAACAGCGGCGCCAGCGGGGCGAACGACTGCGAACTCGGCAAGGAAGGTATTGGGCCCATCGATTTTCTCCATCGATCGGCGTGCCTAGGGAGGAGGTAGAAAAGCCTACCATCGTATCCGAGGATCGTCGAATCGGGAGCTCCCGCCGACTGGACTGCCCGCGAGGCGCCACCGAGCAATGGACCTCAGTCTGTCCATTGCGGAAAACGCCTAAACCAGCGGTCACGACAGATAGCACCGATGACTGGGGCACTCCGAATCGTAACCTCTGATTTAGAGCTCACCCGCGCACGGGAGCGTATCGGGGGTCGGATCGACGTCGGAGAAGATGAACGGGGACGGCGGTTGGTTCGCTCCGGCGAAGAGATACTGCAAGAGCGCAACAACGTCCGCGATGTTCACGATTCCGTTATCGTTGATGTCCGCGAGGTCGGGGCACTGTGCGACCGAGTTCGCCGAGATGAAGAGGTGGTCGAGAATGACAACAACGTCCCCGATGTTGAAACTGCCATTCCCGTTCACGTCTCCACGACGGAACTTTCTTTGATGGAGGAAGAACGGAGTCGGCGGGGCCTCGATCGCGCCATTGAACGCGCGGAAAATGTAAACGTACTCTCCTGGCGGGATCGTGACGTCGGTCCAGGTCGTGTCGGTTCCCGCGAGGGAAGCGACCTCCACCCCGTTTCGCTCCACGCGCAATTCGGTGTACGCGGCACCGGGGCCGGGGCTCCAGGAAAAGGTCACATCGGTCTGGCTCGGAAAGTCGGAGAGGCTCGCGATAGGCTCGAGGGCGACCGTCTCGGTCCGGAGTCCGTGAATCGCGAAAGCCTCGCGGATCCGAGTCTCGTTCGGAGTGCCGTTCGCGAGGTTACCGTCGTCATCGTCAGCGAGAAGAGTGACGGTCACGAGCTCCGAGTTGAGTGCCGCCGGCAGGAAGAACAGGCTCTCGAACCAAAGCTCAGAGACGAGGGTGGAGCCCGCAACCTTCCCGAGGTCGCTCACCAGGAGGGTACGCAGGTCCCAGATCGACCCCGCGTACAAGAGTCCGATGGTGTGCGCGCTGCCAGAAATCGGGAACACGAGATTGGGCTCCGCGTCGCGAAGTTGGTTTCCTGTGCCGAAGAATCCTCGACCGATCTCACGATCGCCTGAATAGAGAATGGCGGCGCAGTCTGCAAGACCTTCGTGGAGATCGCCTGGGGTGTTCGATCCGAAGATTTGGAACGCAGCTGCGTGGGCGTACTCGTGAACGACGATCGTCGAGAACGCGGAGTTCGGGCAGGATGCGATCGCCTCCGGAAGAAAGTAAAGCTCGGGTACGTTCGGGTTGAAGGCTGCGTTGCAGAACCCGAACGAGGGGCGGCTCACTCGCACCTGGAGCGGCACGTCCATGTCAGTGAACGGTGGCGAGATCGGCATCGCCTTGAACCAGTCATGGGTTCGGTTCGCATGCACGAATGCGCTGACCTCGGCGGTGTCGTCCTCCACAGGGACATCGTTGACGGTCAGTGAGAATGGAACGTTCGGGGTAATCGTCCCCGAGAGCTGAATCTCAGGACCACGGGCGTCGAGCACGCTGACGTAAGGACCGCTGAGAGTCCCCGAGATCGTGCGAGGCGTCCCGGCGAGATCGACCGACACGAGTCCGTCGGAGTCGGTGGTCACTGTTCCGATCCCATCGACGATCACGTCGAGGTTCGGGAGCGGCTGCGAGAAGATCGGCGTGCCGGGCCAGTTGGGGCTCCAGTTCGCCGGCGACTTTCCGTGGAACTCGCATTCGCCATCGAGGTGGCAGATCACCGATTCCCGCAAGATCACTTCCCCCCCCAGAGTGACGATCAAACGCTCTTCGTCATGAGGGTCGTCGCCGGTGAGTGTGAATTCAATCGCTGGGAAGAGAGTGTCGCGGAGGGGGTACCAACCATCCCGATGACGGAGGATCTGTTGGCGCTCGGAGAGAAGCAGCGCGACGCATCGCTCGAACTCACTCTCTTCTTGAAACCAGAGGGGCTCTAGCTCGGCGGTAGGCGATGGGAAAATCTGCTCCGGCTCTCCCAGGATCGCGACCAGCATTCCCTGGCGGGACACGATCACGCGCAGCGGAGATGTCATGCTGACTTTTCCCGCGTAGATGGGGAGGAAGTCATGGCGCTCGAGTTCATTGATTCTGCGGCCGCCAGTCCAACCGAGAGTCTCGACGGGCACTTCGATGATTTCTGCAATCATGGCGAGTGCGGCAGGACCGAGCGGGTCGGGCACCACGCCGTCGCCGGTCCGCGCTTCGGTGAGTTCGATCGGGGTACCGTAGGCCCCACCGACTCCGGAGGTCCATCCTTCAGGCCATGCGCCTTCGACTCGAGAGGCACCGGTGGCGATGCAGAGGAGAGCAGAGAGGAGGAGACACGCAACTGCGAACGGACACACTCCGACTCGCGTTGACGAGGGGAGTGAAACGGTCGAGTTGCGGAGGAAAGTCCTCGGCATCTGTGTCCACGCTTTCAAGCCCGAAATTAGGGAACGTCATCCGGCCCAGATTGATGTCCAGATACGGACTTGTCCAGATACGGACCGACCAGGTGATTGCTATCGCATTGACGAGAATACTAACACCTTGCGCGGGTGTATGAATGTGCTGATCGCGCCGAAGTCAATTGGGCAACAAGAGCAAAGCCTGCCACGAGAGTCAGGTTGCAAGTGGCAAACTCCCGGTGGATAGAAGTCACCGCGCCAAAGGTGAGTACACGTGAGGGAGTTCAGTGACCCTGAAGAGAGTCAGTGCCGTCCAGTTTGGGAGGTCTGACGGGTCGTTCTTGCGGACAGTCGCCTGAGTCTAGAGTCGGATGGCTCATAACACTCTCGTCTTACAGGTCGAATTCGTCCTCGGAGAGGTCGTCGTCGAGCGGGCCACGCGCGCGTTTTCGTCGACCTCGTTCGCGGGTGTCATCGGCATCATCTTCGCTGTCGCGGTCGCTGCGCACTTCGATTCGACTCTCACCGCTGCGCACTGCGCCACCCCGGCCCTCGCTGCTCCGGATTTCACTCCCGCGAGATTCGCTCGTCCGAACTTCGCTGCTCCGGCTCTCGCCCCCCCGAACATCTCCGCGCTCCACGTCTGCGGGATTCTGGAACTGGGCCCCTGGGAGCAGAATGCGTTCGTCGAGGCGGTGGAAATGATCGCACGACTTCATCAGCTCGACCGCAGTCGACTCCGGGAAGCTCGCCACTTCGACTCGCACTCCGCGGTTTCGAAGGTAAGTGCAGAGTGTGGTGAAGTCGCCGTCTCCAGTGACGAGAACCGCGGCATCAACGCGATCCGCTAGAGACACTGCGTCGAGCGCGATTCCGAGATCCCAGTCCCCTTTCTGGGACCCGTCTGCGCGCTCGATGAGGACTTTCTTTTGAACTTCGTAGCCGTTGCGCCGGAGCACCTCAATGAACTTGTCCTGCTCCATCCCTGGGCGCTCGACGATGTAGGCGAGAGCGCGGCAGAGCTGACGTCCACGGCCAAGGAATTTGAGCAGCTTCGAGAACTCGAGCTTCGAATTGTAGAGGTTGCGAGCGGCGTAGTACATGTTCTGAACGTCGACGAACACCGCCACGCGTTGCCGGGTAATCACATCGTAGCCATCGTCCCATGTGTGGGTCGGGGAGGCGGCGGTCTTCTCGATCGCCGGGGCGGCCTTCCGCATCTTGTCGACAGCGTCTTGCCCCTTGCGCATCTCAACCCGGAACTGTTTTCGCTCCACATCGAGCTCTTCCTCGAGCTCTTGAATCCGAGACTGGAGCGCCTCGACGTTCACCTCTTCCTCGCTCGTCGACCCCCCGCCGGATCCGGCTGCGGCGTGACGAAAGATGGGGTACCCAGAGGCATCGAATCCGTGGGTTGTGTGTCGAGTGGTCATCGGTCCTCCCGGGATGGGTAACTGGGTACACCGTCGAGGGTGCAGTTCCGAATCCGATTTCGCAAGGAGAAGAGGCGAACTGCGGCCTGAAGTGCGTCGGGATCGATGCGCTCCGTCGCCAGCACCACTTCTGCGATTCCTCGGGTCCCACGAAGTACATCGGCTCGTATGTCTCGAGATCGAGGAGCGGAAAACGGTCACGAATGGCGTGCATTCGGTCGTTCTCCGGGTGACCCCAGACTCCCTCAGGAGGATTGTCGAGCCAAAGATCGCGGGTACATACCGCAAGGGGAATGAACCAGCAGTCCTCTGCGGGCGGGGGCGGGCGATCCGCTGGCGTTGTCACGAGGGCGAGATCCGCCCAAAGTTCTTCGTCTGCGACGAACGCTTCGACCTCTGGACGAGGGCGGGTTTGAAGGCGGATGGGCGCTGAATGCTGAAGTGCTCGGCGAACCACCGCCTCCGCAGGGACCGGCTGACCGCGATGGAGTGCGTCGAGAACCCGCCCAGCGATACGCCGCGCGTCGGTGGCGAGCTTGGTGCGAGGTGCGCGCAGGAGGCTCCTGTTCCCTGACCTCAGCTTCATGCTCGATCCCACCGCGCTACCCGCTCTCCGCGAATCGGAATCTGTGCGGTCGAGAGAGAGGAGGCCGCTCGACTCGCACTCGGTCAGGAGGCACAGCATCAACAGTGCGATCTCGACGTTCGGGGAGTACACGTCGGAAGTAGGGTAGGACCCACTCGAGAAGATTCTGTAGGTTTCAAATGACCAATCGGCGAAGGCGTTCGCCGAGACCGAGCCGTCGACGAACTGTCCCATTCTCTGACAGAGAGCAGCCTCGTCGAGAGCGATCTCTCGGTAGTCCCGTTCCTCGAGCTGGATTCCATCGAGAAGTTCGTCGAGCCAACCGAAGTTTCGCGATCGCACGAACCCCTGAAGCTCATCGAAGGTGAGCTGGCCGTGCACGAAACGACGGAGGACCGAGATGACTTCCGTGCGCGATCCGATGGTCACAAGCATCTCTCCTTACTCGACACGCGGGACGGCAGAGAAAATCGGCACGCCCGACATGCGGGCAGCAACCAGTATCTGCCTGCGACAAGTCGACGGCAATCTTGAGAGAAGCGGAAAGCACTGGGTGAGGGGAGTGAGCATGCGCTTGGAGCTGTCCAGAGATGAATAGCAGTGACTGAGCCGTGACTCTCGACTCGGTCAGAACCTACGGCAATCCCCGATTCCCCGTCGTTCCTGATTCCCCGTCGTTCCCGATTCCCCGTCGTTCCCGATTCCCCGTCGTTCCCGATTCCCCGTCGTTCCCGATT
>CALEHF010000005.1 GCA_937876125.1 uncultured bacterium | reverse complement strand
GAAGTCACCGTTCGGGCTGCCAAGATCGCCGTCCCCCCCCGTGCGCATCGCGCTGTCGAAGATGACCGCCGAGTTGCCGGGAGTCCCCGGGTACATGCCCGTGACCCCGATCGGGCCGACGGATCCTGTCTCTCCCCCGACCGCGAAGATCGCATCGAGAATCGTCCCTTCGGGAAGATTTTGGAGATCAAAATCGACGGTCGCCTGAATATCCGCAGTCTGGGCGGCCACAGGAGAAAGAGTGAGGCTGAGGATCGCACCGACCAGCACGAGGATGCGGGGCACGGAAATCCGAAAACCCAGATGGGGCACTACCTGCATAAAAACTCCTTCGCTCCGATAAGGGGGAGCTTCAACGATCGGATATTGGCGCGGGAGCTGGTCCGTGGATCACGCCTACGAGCCGACCACTGGGGAATACCCCCCATGGATCGGGTCGGACGATTCGATTATTGCGGAAGAGCCCTCGCGAAAGGGGCGGCCATACGCTGCCTCGCCCTCAACAATACCGGCGAACGGTGATCATGCTACTCCCGAGAGACGATGTGAGTCAGGACCGACCCACGGGGGGAAAAGTCAGATTAGAGATCGAAGTCCTCTGCGCGGAATTCGGCCGCGGCGGAGGTGTCCTCTTCCTCATCTCGAACCAGGAGCAGAATCGCGCCGTGGGGCACGATCAGATACTCGGTGCCATCAAACTGAATCTCCACCGCTGCCTTGCGGAGAAACAGGGCGAAGTCGCCGGCACGCGCCTCGAGGGGGACATAATGCGGGCGCGCCTCCCCGATCTTCCACGGCTCCTCGTGGACATCAGCGGGAGACGGAACCGGGGTTCCCGGGCCCACTTCGACCACCCGCCCCCCCTGGACCGGGGCGCTCTCGACCGCGGAGGCGGGCAGATAGAGGCCCACTCGCGTCCGCTCCTCCCCCTGCTCAGGGGTGACCAGAACCCGATCCCCGACCACGAGCAGGCGCTTTCGATCTCCTTCGATCATGCGGATCTCCTCTGAGGCTGTTAGGAGTGACGCGGTTGGGAGGCTGCCTCCTGGGAACGGGATGAGCGCGCTCCCCGCAGAGTACCGCAGGCGCGGAAGGAATTGCAGCTCCTCCTCCGGCACTCCTTTCGTTGCAGCCGGTGCGACGCTCCGGTAGCGTAGTTGCACCCTTGGCCGAGAGAGAGGCACCGTGGACAAGATCATCGAGCGCTTCCCCACCGTCCCGATTTTTCGGGGCCTCGAACCGCTGCAGATCGCGCGGCTGCTCGACCACGCTGAGGATATCGAAACCGATGTCGGCGACCTGGTCATCGAACAGGGCAAGCCAGGAGACGGACTGTTCGTCATCGGAGCGGGAATCTACGAAGTGGTCCGGGAGTCGGACGAAAAGAGCGTGGTCATCGCGCGCCTCGAAGAATTGTCGAGCTTCGGCGAAATGTCGCTCTTTGAGGACGCGGTTCGCTCTGCCTCGGTCGTGTGTAAGAAGGCGGGCCGCCTGAAACGCTTTTCCAGCGAGACATTCCACGCTCTCCTCGACAAGGATGACCCTGTCGCTTACCGGGTGACGTTCAACATTTGCGGAATGCTGGCGCGCCGCCTCGCCGCGGTCGACAACCGGTTGGTCTCGTGACTCGAATCGGGAAACGCCGATCCAGATCGGAGCGACACGGATGAGGATCGAGTTGATCCCATCCGCGGTGGGCTCGACGGCTCTGGGGGGCTCGACGGGCCTCGCCCAGTTCCTCACGTCGATCCGCATCGGCGATTCGATCTGTCTCGATGCGGGATCGATCGGCTACCACGCAGACCTCGACCTGCAGCGCTCGGTCCGCCACGTGTTCCTCTCGCACTCCCACATCGATCACACCGCCAGCTTGCCGATGCTCCTCGACAATGTGTTTGGAGTGCACCCCGAGGGAGTCCATATCTACCTCACGAAAGAGGTCGAGACGGCACTCAGGGAGGATCTCTTCAACGACCGCACCTGGCCCGACTTTATCCGCATCTCTGAGGAGGGCCCGCAGCCACTCCTCACCCTCCATAGGATCGAGCCGGATCTGCCCGTGGTGGTCGAGGGGATCACGATTACGCCGATCTCCGTCGATCACGTCGTGCCGACGGTCGGATTCGTGGTCGATGACGGTAACAGTGCAATCGTCGTCGCGACTGACACCGGGCCGAGCCAGACGCTCTGGGATGTGGCGAACGCAATTCCGCACCTGAAGGCAGTTCTCCTCGAGGCGAGCTTTCCCGAGGAGCTTTCGTGGCTCGCCGACGTCGCGAAGCACCTCACCCCACGACTCTTCGCCGAGGAAATCGGCAAGCTCGCGGGCGACCCCACCCTCTTCGCCCTGCACTTGAAGGCGACGCACCGCGACGAAATCATCGCCGAGCTCGAACGCGCGGGTGTGGATCGATTGGTGATCATGGAGCCGGGGACACCGTACGAGGTCTAACAGGCTGTTCTGCCATGTTTCGCTACTTCACGACGAAGTGCAGCTCGTCAACCAGCTCGGACATCCGCTCACGACTGTCGTACAGGCGTACAAACCGCTTTGCGCTCGGAGCGTCGTTGTCGCGGAGTCTATCGACCCACACCGGGGGGATTCCCTGATAGTGCAGTCTCACCGAGACTTCGACCGCGCCTCGCCCGCGGAGCGGAATGTCGATGTCGATCCCATCCGACCCCGCGATGAAGTTGAGATCGTGATCGGCTCCCACAGGACCGGTCTCCGCGGCATTCGCCCCCGAGTGTTGCCACCCCTTCGGGAGCAAGCGGTTGTCCTTCAAGCGCTTCGTCATATCGACGATGGTCGTTGTCGGGCGCCCGTTGGCGTCTCCGGGCACCATCTCATAGACAAGGATGTCGCGCGGCGAGGAGATTTTCGTCACGTGGGCGCGCACCCCGTTGCCATCCCCTGGCAGGCGCCCGCGCGCGTCGGGAGTTCCTGAAGAGAACAGCACGGCGTCCCCGCGACGAACCACCACTTCGAGCCAAGCGCGGCGCGAGGGGTAGGCGCTCGGGAAACGGTGCCCCGCGAGGTTTTCGATCTCCACCGCGAACTGGAGTCGGCCGTGGGACCAGATCGCCTCCGTGCGCCTGAGGCGTGCGGTGTTCTCTGCGAGGAACCGACGAGAGAGGCGCGCGACGTGCCGCATGGCTTTGGGGTCGGCGACCACTCCGAGCTCGACAGCGTTGTCCGCCATCAACTCGAGCATGAACGCGTTCGCCCCGACGAACGAGTGGGTCTCGAAGTGCTTCCGCACGGGCACGTCATCTTCTGAGCCATCGGGGCGACGGGCGAGGCGTGTATCCATCGCTCGCGGCATATGACACTCCTGGCAAGTGCGCGACTCTCGCGTCGGGAACGGGAGGTCGGAATAGACACTGTTCTGCCACTCGAGATAGGGGGACTGCTCGAGAAAAGATCCGGATTCCGAAGCGTTCTCGGTCCGAAGCGTATGACACGACGCGCAGAACGCGGAGTCTTCGAACATGTAGTCGTAGCCGTGCTCCATCGGCACTTCCGACGCAAAAGTATCGAGGCTCGCCAGTGACGGCTGCTCGATCGGCCCGCGGTAGACGCCGGGGGGACCGATCTCCATCTCTCCGGTGTGCGGGATGCCACTCGCAAAGGTCTCGCCACTGATCCGGTGGCAGAAGGAGCAGTTCACACCTTCTGCGGAGATCGGATCGAACGCCGCGGTCGCGATGTCGGGCGCGGGCTCCCCTCGCAGTCGTGCCCCGTAGGTCGCAGCGGGCGCGTGGCAACGGACGCAGAGTGCTTCAAGCTGGCTTCCCGCCTCTCCGCCACCGAGGGCGAGAACGGAATCTTCGACTTGCGCTCGCCAGTAGGGATCGAAGAACGCTTGGGCCATCATCGTTCCCTGCCACAACCAGTGTTGCGATACGTCTTCACCCGTGGCGGTCGTGAGCGCGGTCGATTCGGGTGAGCTCGAGTGGCAGTGGGCGCACTCTTCGGCGAGGGGGAAGTGGGCGGGATGGTCCAGGTCCACAAGGGGCGCACGACGCGATTCGGTCCCCGAGAGCGAGCTCAGGAATCCGCAGGCGGCGACCCCACCGACCATGACGCAGACCGCCAGAGGCAAGAGCGTCGATGATCGGAGGAACATGAGATCTCCCGTTCGAGATCGCGGAACCGTGGCAGCGAGTTTCAGAGCGGTCCACCGAGGTCAGGCTTCCCAGATCTCGGAGCTCCAGATGACCGTCTTCCAAGCCTACGCTCGCAAAGGGAGCGGTCAACGAAGCGTCTTTACCGAAGCTTACAACATTCTTGCAAAGCCCCTGGGAGGTGCGGGTGAGGGGTGACAGAACGGCGGACAAGTCGACCGTGGGATGAGAAAAAAGGGCAGGTGGGCCCTCGAAGGGTCGAGCCCGCGTTCGGCTGGGAGCCGCGCCTCAGCCCCGCGAGTCAGTCCCCGGCCCACGCGAGGACCCCGGCTGCAGGTGATCGCAGAGGTAATCGATCAGCGGGAGGAGCGGCTCGGGGAGAGTCGCATCGTCGAAGATGTAGGTGAGATGGCGATCGCCGCGATCAATCTCGAGCTCGTAGCGAAACAGATCGACGCCGGGCATCCCAGGCACGGCGTTCGAATGAACTCCTCGCCTCGCCCCATTGCCGACGACATCACTGCCGACGACATCACTGCCGACGACATCACTGCTGACGACACCGTCGGTGACGATTCCGCCGGCCGGAGCGTGCTTGACCCACACCTCCAACTCAGAACGCGTCTGGGGGGGTAAATCATCGGATTCGACACGACACTCCAGCGACACTCCCGCAAATCCCCCGGAACGACGTAGTGCGAGTTTCACGCCAACGACCTTTCCGAAACGACGACTCCAACCGCGGTCCACGCCCGGCGGACCGCCAACTGCTCGGGACTCCCCGCCCCGTACAGACGCGTCGCCACCAGAGCGCATGTCGCGGCGCACTCGGCGAAGGTGCTCCGGGGACGGAGTTCCAGCATTGTACGGTACCAGATCTCCGCAGCCGCCTCGAAAGCACGCCCGCCGAGCTCGGTTGCCGTCAGAAAAAACGCATGATTGGGAATACCTGAGTTGATGTGGACGCCCCCCTCGTCCTCCGACCCGAAGTATTGGTCGCGCACGTGCGCCGGCTGCGGGTCGCTCCCGAGGAACGGATCGTTTCGGTACGCGGTCCCCGGCGCGGCGAGTGAACGAAGCGCGCGGCGAGTGGACGCCTGGGTGACCAAATCGGCGCCGATCAACCAGTCGGCCTCATCGACCGTCTGCCCGAGGTGCCACTGCTTCACCACCACTCCGAAGACGTCCGCGAAGCTCTCGTTGAGAGCCCCCGGTTCTCCGCGGTAGACCAGGTTGCTCGTGAACTGAATGACGCCATGGGTCATCTCGTGCGCGACGACATCGAGCGAGCCGGTGAAGCGGAGGAACACCCGCCCATCGCCATCCCCGTAGACCATCTGTTGGCCGTTCCAGAACGCGTTCGCGAACCGGCGGCCGACGTGGACCGACGAGACCAACGACATGCCGTGGTCATCCAGGGACTGGCGCTCGAAGCGCTCGAGGTAGAAGTCGTGAACGATCCCCGAGTAGTCGTACGCCTCGTCGACGGCGAGGTCACCGACTTCGGTGTCTCCCTCTGCGCGCACGAGGCGGCCGGGGAGAAAATTGACGCTCCGGTTCTCGGCGTCGTGGATCCGACGGTCGAGCGGGCGTGGATCCGCGATCGCGAGCAACCCCGCCATCGGGTGCGGGGGGTGCGCACGCGCCAAGTCGCCGATCGCCTGGCAGCGCCCGTCGCGGCAGAGGCGCGACAGCGTCTCGTTCTCGAGAGCGACCGCCTGGATCTCGGTGTCTCCCGATCTCCACAGCTGTTCCACAATGAATGGAGGAACGATTCCAGCCCAGGGACCAGAGAAGTCGGAAGTGCGAGGACGAGTCATACGAGCTCCTTCGAGCCGGAGATGGGTCTCTTGAGGGTACCCGGCCAAGTGTCGATTCGTCGAACCGCGAGAAGCGCGTCGCGACTCATCGTCTGCTCGTTGGGCAACCTTGGCTCTTTTCGGAACGGGGACCGAAACCGCACCCCGAGAGAGCCGTGCATCTCTCTACTTCGTGTGGGACCGACCATTGCCGTACTGAATTCCAGAGCTTTTTTCTTACTGCCTCAACCGGCGTCCCTCCTGGGAGGTGCCCGTCGAGCTCGCGCCGGTCGACTTCGGCGGCCCTACGACTACTTCAAGATCGTCTCGAGGGGAGCGGAGATGGTGAGGGTCGGCGACGCGACGCACCGGGTCGATCCGATCTCGTACCCGACTGCAGCCCTCTGGGGTCGGGCTGCTGCGTCAGTGGATTCTGGCTTGGGTCGGCGCAGGCGGGGGCACAAGACGCAGAAGGCCTCGGGTGGCTCATGCCTCCCGAGGCCTTTTTGATCGCGAGTTTGTTTGGCGCTCTTAGCGCTGGGCGTACGCGGCGAGGAGGAGCAGCAGATCCTTGATATCCACCGATCCGTCCCGGTTGATATCGACGGCCTCGTCCGGCGCCCTATACCTCACTCCCATCGTGATGTAGTGGGTGAGTGAAATGATATCGGCGATGTTCACCCAGCCGTCGTCAGACGCGTCCCCGACAATCACGCGCTCGATCGTGGGAAGGACCCTCACGAACTCTCCCGTCTCTTTTGCGAGCAGGTCGCTCAAGGCAGTGATGTCGCGGGAGTCGAATCTCCGGTCATGGTTCACATCGAGGTCACGGATCGAAACCGGGAGGGGCATGCCCCAGAGCAGAACGTTCGTCATCACTCTCAAGTCGGCAAGATCCAGAATACCGTCAGAGTTGGCGTCGCCCCGAGAGACCCGCGCGGCGGCACTGGAGCCCACTTCTTGGGCGTCGAGAGATCCGGTGGTGGCGCCGCTGGCGGTGACGGCTGCAATGAAGGTCAGGGAGAGCAGGGTCTTCGGAGTCTTCATGGCGTTCTGGTTTCCGGTTCGAGAGCGATGGGGTGGGTTCGTTCCTTTGAACGTGGTCTGCGCCGCGGGTTTGCGTGGCGTGGTTGCGTTGTCGGGTTGAGCTCCTCCTCTCCGGCAACCGGTTTCTTCGTTGCGACTCGTACTCATGAGTGAAAGCGGAGACCGTGGGCCGAACGCACCGAAAATCCTGGGGCGCAGATCACCCGGGACTTCTCCCGCCCCCGGTGAGAGGGCGATCTCGTGGCGCTCGATTGTCGTAAGCGAGGAAGACTGGGGCGCTTAAGACGGGGAGGTGGTCAGAATCGGCGCCGCAACTGTGAAGAGATCGAACTACCCGATCAGCTCCGGCACCACGCGACCGTGAACATCGGTCAGGCGGAATCCACGTCCCTGGAAGGGGTACGTGAGGCGGGTGTGATCCAGTCCGAGCAGGTGGAGCATCGTCGCTTGGAGATCGTGGACGTGAACCGCGTCACGAACGATTCTCGAACCGAACTCATCGGTCTCCCCATGGGTGTAGCCCGGCTTCACACCACCCCCGGCCATCCAGATCGTGTAACAGTGGGGATGATGGTCGCGCCCGAGATACTTCGATCCGTTTCGCTCCTCGTTCATCGCGGTCCGACCAAACTCTCCGGTCCACAAGACGAGGGTCTCTTCCAACAAGCCTCGACGTTTGAGATCAGAGACGAGCGCAGCGACGGGACGGTCGGTTTCGCGACACTTCTTCGGAAGTTGAGTGATGATGTCATCACTCGGCGCTGTCCCGTGCGTGTCCCAGCCCCAGTCGAAGAGCTGTACGAATCGCACCCCCGACTCGACCAGCCGCCGAGCGAGCAAGCAGTTGTTCGCGAAGCTCGCCCCACCCGGAGACGCCCCGTATTCAGCGAGAACGGTCGGCGGCTCCTTCGCGATGTCCATCACCCCGGGCACTGCGATCTGCATTCGAAACGCGAGCTCGTATTGCTCGATCCGCTCGAGGGTGCGCGGGTCTCCGGTGCGCTCTGCCTCCAACTCATTCAGTTCGGCGAGCGCATCGAGGGCGCGGCGGCGCGTGGCGCGATCGATCCCCGGAGGATCATTCACGTAGAGGACCGGATCTCCCGCGGATCGACACTGCACTCCTTGATGCACGCTCGGCAGGAAACCGCTCCCCCAAACGCTCTTCCCCGCGCTCGGCGTCTTCCCCCCCGACACCAGCACTACAAAACCGGGGAGGTTACGATTCTCGCTGCCGAGCCCCCACGTCGCCCACGAACCCATCGACGGCCGCCCGAGCCGGGGCGAACCGGAGTAGAGAAAGAGCTGCGCGGGGGCGTGGTTGAACTGGTCGGTGTGCATCGAGCGCACGACGCAGAGATCGTCGGCGATCTTCGAGAGGTGAGGGAGGAGCTCGCTCACCTCCAGTCCGCACTCCCCGCTGGGTGCGAACGAATAGGGCGAGGCGAGGATCTTGGGGTGCCCTTTGATGAACGCGAAGCGCTCCCCCTCGAGGAACGACTCTGGACATAGTTGCCCATCGAGCGGGATGAGGGCCGGCTTCGGATCGAGGAGGTCGTGCTGCGGCGGGGACCCTGCCATGTGCAGAACGATCACCCGTTTCGCCTTGGGCGCAAAGTGAGGCGTGAAGGGAGGCAACGGCGCGCTTTGCCCCAAGCGGGAGGCACTCGCAGCCTCCGCGGCGTGAACACCCCCACCCCCGAGAAGTTCACCGAGAGCCATCGCGCCGAGCCCGGCGCCGACCGACGACAAGAAGTGTCTGCGCGTGAGGCTTCGGAAATCGATCGGTCCGGGCAATCCTCGGCTCATTCGCCCAACTCCCTTTCGAGCCACTCGCCCGGAGTCCATCCGTCGGTTGCCCACGGCCAAAAACGCGAACGTTCACGTCGACTGGAAAGCTCTGGGGTCATGGGCGGGTCCAAACTTCATCGAGTTGGAGAATCACCTGGGCAACGACGATCCAAGCGGCGAGATCGGCGCGCGACTCCCCGTCCTCCATTCTCCCCTCTTCGAGCATCACCCGCCCCTGTTCGAGAAGTCGAGTGGCCCGCGCCGGGTCGTTCGCGAAGGTCGCGCGCTCGCTCTCGAAGAGCGCCTCCAGAACTGCGGATTCTGCGGGCCGCGGCCATCGCGCTGTCGCGCGACGGAATCCATCTCGAACACTCACACTGGGCCCACCCACCGAAGCCATCATTTGACGCGCCAGCCCTCCCGAAGCCTCGAGAAACACCGGGTCGTTCATGGTGACGAGAGCTTGGAGAGGCGTGCTCGACCGAATCCGCCGGACCGAGCAGACCTCTCGACTCGTCGCATCGAGAGTCAGCGCACTCGGGTACGGACTGGTGCGACGCCAGTAGGTGTACAAGGCGCGACGGTAGCGATCCTCGCCCGGGCTCGCCTTCCAATCCGCGCCGCTGTAAACGATCTGCCACACCCCCTCCGGCTGCGGAGGAAACACCGGTGGACCAAACTTTTTGGGAGAAAGGAGCCCTCCGATTGCGAGCGCCTGGTCGCGCACTTGCTCCGCCGAAAGGCGCGTGCGAGGCGACCAAGAGAGGAGCACGTTGCGGGGATCGCGCGAACGCTGCTCCTTAGTGCTGGTCGCCGAACGACGATAGGTTTCGCTCATCACGATGTGGCGCATGAGCGGCTTCCACCGCCAGCCGCCCTCGATGAACTGGAGCGCGAGGTGGTCGAGAAGCGCGGGGTGACTGGGAACGAAACCCTGCGTCCCGAAGTCTTCGACCGTCTCGACCAATCCCCTCCCGAACAACTGCTCCCACACACGATTCACTTGCACGCGCGCGGTGAGGGGATTCTCTGGCGACACGAGCCACCGGGCGAGGCCGAGGCGGGTCCGCGGCGCGTCCTCGGGGAGGGGTGGGAACACCGCGGGAGTCAGAGGGCTCACCGGATCTTCCGGCGAAAGGAAATTGCCGAGACGAAGCAGGTGCGTCGTGCGGCGTCGGTCGGTGGGGAGCGCGCGCATCACAGGAACGCGGGGGCTCCGCATCTCGATCGCCTTGACCTCACGCTCGAGTGTCAGAATCCGTTCGGTCGCAGGTCGGAAACGGATGCGACCTTCGGGATGCACGGTCGTCACGAAGTAGGTGCGTAAGGAAGTGAGCTCCGCCTCCGTCGGCGTAGGAAGGGCAGCAACCGTGCGGAGATCAGACGGGAGCGGAGCGCGGAGGTCGGCTCGCATCGATTCTCTGAATCTCTGGAAAGACCAGAGCGGTCTTTCATCGGGAGTGACGGTCGACTCGTGCCAGACCGGGCCCCATTCGACGTGCCCGCCGCGCTGCGTCAGCGCCACGCCGGTGAGTGCATCGGGGGGGAAGATTCCGATCACTCCGATCGGCACCGAAATCGGAGTCCACTCCCCGAGGCTCGGGAGGACTCCGAGAGAGCGTCGCTCGACTGTCCCCTTCTTCCCGAACTCGATCGCGTCGGCACCCCAAACCGCGCGGTGGTGCCAACCTCCATCGCGGGTATGCACCTGCAGCATGATCGTGTCGGGGGGGTCGGTGGGATCGAGCCACACCCACGCCCCGAACCGATCCGCCTGAGTGACCGGGCGCACGAACAGGGCGTGATCAAAGAACACCTGGGAGGTTTGCGCGTCTCCCGCGCGGCTCTCGACCACCGCTGCAAACCCGACCCGCGGATCGGTGGGCGCGCGCCACGGCCATGGTTCCGCTCGTCCGTCGACGCGCAAGCCCGCTCCGACCGGGGTCTCTCCGTCAGCGATCAGAGTGAACGAAGTGAGAGACTCGAGTGGCAAAGGAGGGCCGGGGTCAGTGGGGGGTTCGAGCGATGCGAGCGGGAAGCGCTCCACGTCACGGGCGAGGGCGACCTGGGCCGCGGCGAGCTGCTCTCTGATCGTCGCCACCTGCGCACGATCGTCGACGGACATCACTTGAAGAGTGGGCGCCTCGTCATTCCGATCGGCGTCCTCGGTCTGATCGAAGAAGGCTGCAAGAGCGTAGTATTCGAGATTCGAGATCGGGTCGTACTTGTGATCGTGGCACTGGGCGCACCCCGCGGTCAGTCCCATCCACACTTGCATCGTCGTGTCGACACGGTCGAGGACAGCGGCGACGCGGAACTCCTCATCGTCGGTGCCCCCCTCGTCGTTCGTCATCGTGTTTCGGTGGAACGCGGTCGCAAGGAGCTGCTCCTCGCTGGGGTCGGGAAGGAGGTCGCCGGCGAGCTGTTCGAGAGTGAACTGATCGAAGGGTTGATCGGCATCGAGAGCGCGCACCAGCTGATCGCGCCACGGCCACATCGCGCGCTCACGATCCGCCTCATAGCCGCGCGTGTCGGCATACCGCGCGAGATCGAGCCACACGCTCGCCCAGCGTTCACCGAAGTGCGGCGACGCGAGAGTCCGCTCGACGAGACGCTCCCAAGCCGAAGGATCGTTGTCGGCAAGGAACGCATCGATCTCGTCCAGGGTCGGGGGCAAGCCGGTCAGGTCGAGCGACAACCGTCGGATCAGTGCGGTGCGATCTGCGGGCGGAGAGAGTGGGACCTGGGCGGTGAGCGCGCGGTCGGCCACATACGCATCGATGGGATGGGCGGTGGGGTCTGGAGAAGGAGTCGCCGCGGGCGGGATCCACGCCCAGTGGGGGGCGTAATCTGCGCCAGCGGCGATCCACCGGGTGAGGAGATCGATCTCCCCCGCTGAGAGTGGGTCACCCTTCTCGATCGGGGGCATGCGGAATTCAGGATCGGGATCGAGCACGCGGGAGAGCAGCTCGCTGGCCACCGGGGAGCCAGGAACGATGGCGTGAATCCCGCCGGGAAGAGGGGCGCGGGAGCCGACCTCGACATCGAGGCGAAGGCTCCCCTTGCGGGCGGCGCGGTCCGGCCCATGGCAGGAGACGCAGCGCGAAAAGAGGATCGGTCGGATGTCGCGGTTGAAATCGACGGGCTC
>CALEHF010000004.1 GCA_937876125.1 uncultured bacterium | reverse complement strand
CGAATGCCTGGGGGGTCTACGATGCCCACGGCAATGCAGGGGAGTGGTGCGTCGAAGTGGGCAAAGACGGCAAGCGTCGGGTCGTCCTGTGCGGTGGTACCTTTGAGGGGCAGACCGACGAGGTCACTCTTTCCGCGCTCGAGCGGCCCGAAGAACGGTGGCAGATGAGCGACCCGCAGATCCCGAAGAGCAAGTGGTGGCTCTCCGATGCACCGTTCGCGGGGCTGCGGATCTTGCGGCCCTTTCCGGTGACCGAAGTTGAAACGGATGCGAAAAAGAAGCCCGGACCCGACAGTTCAGGCAAGACGAGTGAGCAGAGCGCGACCGTTGGGTCGGGCTCTTCCCCCCAGAAGGAGGAACGATGAGCAACCCAGACGAGAAGCAGCCGAACGAGCCGCTCTTCCGAGACGGTGGGGGATTCACCCGTCGCCAGTTTGTGCAAACTTCCGCCGCGATGGCGGCGGTCCCCTTGATCATCTCCCCGTTTGGCGGACAGGTCTTTGGCGCCGATGAGTTGCCGCCGATCAAGATCGGACTGGTCGGCTGCGGAGGCCGGGGCACCGGCGCGGCGATGCAAGCCTTGCACGCCGATGACGGCGTCGTGCTGCACGCTCTCGCCGACGTCTTCGCGCCGAAGATCGAGCGCACCCAGAAGAACCTCTCGGACGGGCTGTGGCCGAAGGAGGAGGAAACCGACGAGGACGAGGACGAGAAGAAGGAGAAGCCCGAAAAGCCGATCCATCCCCGCTGTCAGGTCCCCGACTCCCGTAAATTCGTGGGTTTCGACGCCTACCAGAAGCTGCTCGCCTCGGGGGTCGATGTGGTCCTCCTTGCGACCCCTCCCGGCTTCCGCCCGTGGCATCTCGCCGCGGCGATCAACGCCGGTAAGCATGTGTTCTGCGAGAAGCCGATGGCGACCGACGGACCCGGAGTGCGCTCGGTGCTCGAGAGCGCCAAGCTCGCTCGCGAGAAGAAGCTCTCTCTCGTTTCCGGCTTCTGCTGGCGCTATCACACCGCGAAGCGTGCGACGATCGCCGAGATCGAGAACGGTCGAATCGGCGACCTCCGCGCCATCTACACCACCTACAACACGGGGCCGTTGCATCGCAACGATCGGAAAGAGGGGTGGAGCGACTGGGAGTTCCAGTTGCGCAACTGGCAACACTTCGATCACCTCTCCGGCGACCACCTCGTCGAGCAGGCGGTCCACTCTCTCGACAAAATGATGTGGGTGATGAACGGCGTACTCCCGGAGAAAGTCACGGGTGTCGGCGGTCGGATCGCGCGCGAAGGAGAGAGCTCCGGGAACATCTACGATCACTTCGGGCTGACGTATGAGTTCCCGAATGGCGTCCGCGGATTCCACATGTCCAGGCAGATCCCGAACTGCGCGAACGACAACAGCGACCTCTTCATCGGGGCGCGCGGGACCGCGTACATGGATTGGGATCACCACAAGATCACCGGCGAGTCGGAGTGGACCTTCGACGGCAAGTCGAACGACATGTACCAACAGGAGCACGACGAACTGTTCGCGTCGATCCGGGCGGGCAAACCGATGAACGACGGCGATTGGATGGCGTACTCGACCCTCGCCGCAATTATGGGGCGGATGGCGGCGTACACGGGGCGCACCGTGACGTGGCAGGAAGCGCTCGAATCGGAAGAGGCGTTGATGCCGGGACCGGATCAATGGCAATGGGGGAGCTTGGCGACGAACCCCGTACCGGTGCCGGGAAAAGCAAAGATGAGCTAGTGTGTGTGTCCTCGGGTGGGGCTCGAACCGCATCGCGATTCGAGCCCCACCCCATCCCATGTTTGACCCTCCCAGCTGGAGAGTAGTTCTTGATGATCGATCGTCGACTGTTCCTCGGTGCGGCCGGCGCCGCCTTGACCGCTCCCTGGCTTTCCGCGTTCGGCGGAGAGACGGTGCGCGCCCGCAAGATCCAGAAGGCGGTCAAGATTGGGATGGTGAATGAGGGGAACACCCTGCTCGAGAAGTTCCAGCTCTTGAAGGAGCTCGGCTTCGACGGGGTCGAACTTGACTCGCCGAACTCCCTCGAGCGGTCTGAGGTGCTGGCAGCGAAGAAGGAGACTGGTCTGCAAGTTCCCGGCGTGGTCGATTCTGTGCACTGGGGGAAGCCGCTCTCGCACCCCGATGCCGAAGTGCGGAAGGCGGGGCGCGAGGGTCTCGAAACGGCGCTTCGCGATGCGAAGGCGTACGGCGCCACCACAGTGCTGCTCGTCCCCGCCGTCGTCTCGAAGCAGATCTCATACGCCGACGCCTATCGTCGCAGTCAGGACGAGATCAAGAAGGTGATTCCGCTCGCCGAAGAGCTCGGGGTGAAGATCGCCTTCGAAAACGTGTGGAACCAGTTCCTTCTCAGCCCGATCGAAGCGGCGCGCTATGTCGATGAATTCGAGAGCGATCACGTGGGCTGGTACTTCGACGTCGGGAACATCATCAACTACGGCTGGCCGGAGCAATGGATCGAGATCCTCGGGTCGCGGATCCTGAAGCTCGATATCAAGGAGTTCAGCCGCAAGCGTCGCGATGACGAAGGGCTCTGGAAGGGGTTCGGCGTCAAACTCACCGAGGGCGATTGCGATTGGCCGGCGGTGATGAAGGCGCTCGATACGATCGGTTACGAGGGGTGGGGGACCGCGGAGGTGAGCGGTGGCGACCGCGCGCGCCTCGCGGATATCGCCGAGCGCATGGACAGGATCTTTGCTTCTTAAGGATGGAGCAGGGAGGGGCCACGCAGGGTCCAGAGCTGGAGCCGCGTCAACTGCGAAGGACAGCTCCAATAGAGCTGCTCCGAGCCGGCCGAGGCTCCCTGCGCCCTATCTGCGCAGATGCTCGCGCGCCCAGGTGGCCAAGCTCTCCTTGTCGTCGCACCCATCAGAGCTGAGAACCGGCGGATACCCTCCGTACCCGGTGCACTCGAACTCCGCACGATATCCTTGGACGAGCAGCGCAGCGTGGTCTCCCACGGTCAGCGCCTTGCTCGGGAAGAACGAGCAAGTCTCCAGCATGAGAGAGGAGGCGGGCGAGTCGTCCTCGAACCGGGCGAGGAGCGCGGGGAGGTCCTCGTGCCGTACCCAGCCGCGGTGGATGTTGTGAAACACGAGGGTGCGCTCGAAGATGTCTCCAGAGTGAGAGTTTCCGGCGGCGTGTTCGAGGAACTCGCCGGGGGACTTCGATTGAAACTCGAACCAGAGATCGCGATCGCGCGGCTCGGCGGAGGGCTGCGTCGCAGCGGAGATGAGCGGATAGGTGAAGTGACTACGACCGATCGGCGCGCTCGCGGGGGCCGGGACCCCGCTGTCGCGAGGACCCTCCGCCGCCCGCTTCTCGGGGACGCAGCCGACGCAGAGGACGATGGTCATCAAGACACCATGGATGGTGAGGGGGACGTGAGACATGGACGCTCCTTCCCGCGGGGTCTTCGGTAAGAACTCTCAACCCGATCGCTGGTGAAATCAAGGGTTGGGCCCCGGGGACTGCCGGCGAGGGGCGTGTGCCTTGCCTGCTTCGCGGTCGCAGGAGATGACGATCCCCGCAGAGAGCAAACTGGCGAAACTCCGCTCGCTTGAAGGGTTTGGGGAGCCACTGTGACCGATCGAGATCACTGCGTTCGAGATCACTGTGACCGTTCGAGATGACCGTTCGAGATCACTGTGACCGTTCGAGATCACGACTCCTTCTCAAGGTGAGTTTGGTGATGGCGGTCCACTGTCGAACAAGAAAATGACTCTCCGTCCCCAAGGATGTGCGCCTTCGCTCTCGCACAGTCCTTCGCGAGCAAAGCGGGTGAGCACTCTACGCCAAAACGCGACGGCACGTGTACGACCCGGATACGTGACGACTTCCCAACGACCCTTGTGTCGCTCGAAGCTCTCGATGGCCGCCCGTTCCGCAACGCCCTTGCCGCGGTGCGAGTGGGTCACGAAGAAACCGTAGATGACGTAATCGACGCGCACACCCTCGGGCACGTACCCGCCCGTTGCGACGAGATTGAAACCGACCGGCAGGCCGTCAGCGAGAATCAAGTAGGGAAAGAGCACGTCGGGTTTCTCCCACCACGTGTTCTGACCATCCCCCTGCTCTGCCAAGGTGCGAACGTCATCTTCCGCCCAGAGGACGCCATGCTGATTCGGCCCAACACCCTCGAACTGCGAGATGTCATGGAGATAGAGCGGCCACAGATTCTTGATCATGTGAGCGTCTTCTAAGCTCGAGAGTTTGAGTTCGACGTCCATGTTCACTTTCTGCTCGAGAGGTCGTGCTGGTTCGGGAGGCTGCGGTGAGCGAAGCTCCTGGAAGCTCATCCGTCGCCAGCGTAGAGTGCTTCAACGAACCATCGAGAGCAAGCAGTGGTCGTCTTCGCTGGCGAGCCCGAGATCGTCGTGAGTTGTGTGCACCCTTCCTTACCCGCTCAGGGACCCCATCCCATTTACGTCTTCGATCGGTTCGGAAACATTCGAGACGGTTGGCCCGTCCTGGTGCCCGAGAACGTCGGGACGCTCTTTAATGTCACCCTGGTCGATCTCGATGGTGACGATCGCTGCGAGATCGTCGGCACGGGTCAGAACGTGTTCTACGCACTCGACGATGATGGCACCTTGATGGCGACACCGTTTCCCTACGGAGGGGCGGGATTGCCGCCGAGCATCACCGACTTCGAGGGGGATGGAATTCCGGAGGTGCTGGTCCCCGGCTTTGGAATCGCCGTGTTCCGCTTCGGGGCTCCCCCGTATGGGCATGTCGGACAAATCGGAACGAGCGCCTACGTCGGATTCGACGGGGTCGTTTCTGCAGATCTCGATGGCGATGGAGTCTGCGAGATCGTGGCTCGGTCGGGGAATCCTAGTGCAATTCATGTTTGGGATCAAAACTTGCAAATCCTCCCCGGTTGGCCACAACCTGTAATGCAGATGACTAACAGCTCCCGTCGGATGGTCGACCTGGCCGATCTCGATCTCGACGGAGACCTGGAGATCGTCCAGGCTGCGAAAGTCCATCTGAATGCGTTCGATGTGCCGAGAACGGCAGGCAACTCGCCAGGGGCAACGCTCGAGCCCTTGCGTATCGAGTGGCCCACCTATTTCGGGAACACCCAGAGAACCGCGAACTACCACCACAACAATCCGCCGCGGGCGCGGTTCCTGCGAGGGGACGCAAACGGGGATGGGGCGGTTCAGTTCGGCGACGCATTCACGAGCCTCGGGTATTGCTTCGGTGGGGAACCACACGAGTGCCCGGCACGGATTGATTGGAACGGGGACGATGCGGTCGACATCTGCGATGTGATTTTGCAGCTCAACTACAATTTCCTGGGAGGAGCCCCGGCAGAGGCGCCGTGGCCGCAATGCGCGATGGTCCCGGTTGAGCGACAGTGCTCCCGTGCGTGTGGCAGAGTTGTCCGTAGGTGGTAGCCATGATGTGCAGCATTTTTTTTCCTAGCGATGGAGCACGGAGGGCCGAGAGCGGCAGCCGTGTCCCAGATGTTTCTCTCCTCGAGCCGAAAGCCCTCGCACGATCGCGACGGTTTTCGGCTCGAAGCGTGTCCGAGCGGGGTCTCCTCACTCGGGGAGGTACCGTAGTCTCTGTCCATGAGCTGTCATCATTCGGGACGCTTTCGAGACTGCTGGGGAGGCTTTTCGGAGATAGAGGCGGCATTTCCCCTCCCGACACTCCCCTTCCCCAAAGCCCTCGCTCCGTTATCATCGACCCCTGGCTCTGACACCGATCATCCGTGACCCACCCCCGACGAGAGGAACCCGATGCGCGCAATGAAGCTCGCCCTCGGCACTCCGATGCTCGCCGTTCTCGCTCTTGGCGCTCTTCTGTCCGCCAGTGCTCATCTGCCAGGCAGTGCGATGGCGCAATCGACCTGGACCAACTGGGAGACGCCCCCGGTCCATCCGATCGACATCACTCCCGACGGAAACACGCTCCTCTCGGCGAACCTCGCCGACGCGCGGCTCGAAGTGTTCGACATCACCTCCGGCGCCCCGGCCTATGTGATGTCGATCGCGGTCGGACTCGATCCGGTGACCGTGCGCGCGCGCACCAACACCGAAGTGTGGGTCGTCAACTCGATCAGCGACTCGGTCAGCATCGTCGATCTCGCGACCGGCAACGTTCGCGCGACCTTGTCGGTGGGGGACGAGCCGGGCGACGTGGTCTTCGCCGGGTCTCCCGAGCGTGCATTTGTCTCGATCAGCCAAGAGAACGAGGTGTGGGTCTTCGATCCCGCGGACCTCACCCTCAGTCCCCTCGTCGTCGACATCTTCGGCGAAGAGCCGCGCGCCCTCGCGCGATCGACCGACGGCACCCAAGTCTACGCGGCGATCTTCGACTCGGGGAACGGCACGACCGTGCTCGGCGGTGGCATCGCTTCGGGGGGGACCATCGCGTTCCCGCCGAACGTCGTGAACATCGCGGGGACACCGTACGGCGGTACCAACCCGCCGCCGAACGATGGTGCGGCCTTCGTGCCGGCGATCAATCCGTCGAACCCTCTGGCACCCAAGGTCGGCATGATCGTGCGGAAGCTCTCCGCGGGGCTGTGGCTCGATGACAACGGCGGCGATTGGTCGAACCTCGTCAGCGGACCCCAGGCGCTGCTCTCCGGGCGCCCCGTCGGCTGGGATCTTCCCGATCACGACATCGCGGTGATCAACACTGCGACGCTCGCCGTCAGTTACCTCGATCAACTCCTGACCAACGACATGGCTCTTTCCGTGCACCCGGTCTCCGGCGATGTGACCGTGGTCGGCACCGAGGCGACCAATGAGATCCGCTTCGAGCCGAACCTCACGTCGACCTTCGTGCGCGTGCACCTCGCCTTCGCGCATCCGGTGACGGGCACGAGCTCGGTCCTCGACCTCAACGATCACCTGGACTACACCATCTCTTCGATTCCCCAGAACGATCGCAACCTTTCGATCGGCGATCCGCGCGCGATCGTTTGGAACGCCGCGGGCACCCGGGCGTGGGTTGCAGGGAAGGGCTCAGCCAACTTGATCGAGATCGACGGCGGTGGCGCGCGGGCGTCCACCGGCACTCCGATCGACGTGGGGGAGGGGCCGACCGGCCTCGCCCTCGACGAGGCGCGCGGCATGCTCTACGTGCATCAACATTTCGACGGCTCGATCGCGGCGGTCGACATCGTCTCGAACAACATGGTTCAGACCGTCTCGTTCCACGATCCGACCCCTACCGCGGTCAAGGTCGGTCGCCCGCATCTCTACGACACTCACGCGACCAGCGGACTCGGGCAGGTCGCTTGTGCGAGCTGTCACATCGACGCCAAGATGGATCGGCTCGGTTGGGACCTCGGCGACCCGGCGGGAGCGATGCGCCCCTTCAGCGGAAACTGCAACAACGGCGCGACCATCATCGGCGGACCCTGTCCCCCGTATCACCCGATGAAGGGTCCGATGATGACGCAAACGCTGCAGGACATCATCGGCAAGGAGCCGCATCACTGGCGTGGCGACCGGGACGGCATCGAGGAGTTTGCCGGTGCGTTCTTCGGGTTGCTCGGGGATGACGCGCCGCTCGACCCGACCAGCATGCAGGAGTTCGAGGATTTCCTGGCGACGATCTACTTCCCGCCGAACCCGTTCAGAAACCTGAACAACTCGTTGCCGACCAGCCTTCCCCTCGATGGTCACTTCACGACCGGGCGCTTCGGTCCGGCGGGTCAGCCGCTCCCGAACGGGAACGCCGTCACCGGGCTCGGCCGCTATCGCACCGCGGGACTCGACGGTGGGCTGCAGTGCGTCACGTGTCACACCCTTCCGCTCGGAATGGGAGCGGACGTGACCTTGGTCGGGTTCAATCTGCAGTTCATTCCGACCGGACCGCTCGGGGAGCACCACCACCAGATCGTCTCGGTCGACGGTTCGACCAACGTCAGCATCAAGACTCCGCAGCTGCGCAACCTCTACAAAAAAGTCGGGTTCGAAGCGACGCAGCTCGAGAACACCTCGGGCTTCGGATTGCTTCACGACGGATCTGTCGATTCGATCGCGCGCTTCGTGTCGGAGCCGGCATTCTCCGTCGTCTCCGATCAAGACGTGGCCAACTTGGTCGCGTTCATGCTCGCGTTCTCCGGCT
This sequence comes from uncultured bacterium, assembly GCA_937876125.1. GTDB lineage: Bacteria > Planctomycetota > UBA8108 > UBA1146 > UBA1146 > JAFMMO01. The sequence goes on along the minus strand of CALEHF010000004.1, from coordinate 3,724 downwards.
CCGAGTTGCCGAGCGGTTCCCTCGCCAACTTCTTCGAGCCGATCGGAACCCTCAGCCAGGACACCCACGCGGCGGTCGGCACGCAGGTCACCTTCGACGGGACCAACAACACGGACGCCGCCCTCGTGACTCGTCTCGACGCTCTCGAGGCAGAAGCGGTGGGTGCAGATCTCGATCTGATCGCGAAGGGGATCCGTGGCGGCGAAGCGCGCGGTTGGGTGTGGACTGGCCTGGGGACGTTCCAATCGGACCGCACCGGCGAGACGATCTCCATCGACACGTTGCGTCTTGACGCGGTCCTCGGGGGAGAGATCACCTTCACCGCGGTTCCCGATGGTGCGGGGGTGCGCGCGGGCATCGATCGCGACGAAGACGGCTTCTTCGATCGAGATGAGATCGATCAGTGCAGCGACCCCGCCGATCTGCTGAGCGTTCCGGTCCCCGGTGGGTGCGGCGGAACGCTGTTCGTGCGCGGCGACTGTAACGTCAGCGGTTCGATCGACATCAGCGATGCGCTGTTCCTCCTCGGGGCTCTCTTCGGGGGCGGATCGTCGCCGAGTTGCGACAAGGCGTGTGACGTCCAAGATGGTGGATCTCTCAATATCGCCGATGCGATTGGGATCCTCGCCTACCTTTTCACGAGCGGGGCCAACCCGCTGGCGCCGTTCCCGAGCTGTGGCATCGATCCGACTCCCGACCCCTTGACTTGCAACACCGCTCCCAACTGTCCCTAAAGCGTCCGGAGGCTGTCAGGGTTTCCATCGGTGGAGGGAGAGGGGCCCAAGCGCTCCTCTCCCTCTCCCCTTTGTCGACGCTCCCCCGGGACCCGCGTGTGGTCAAATCTGGGGCTCTCACTTCGGGCAAGTCACTCCTCGACCTCTCGAGTCCTCATTCTTCGCTGACTTCCTTCGGCCGACCCGGTACCTTCCTCGTCCTTCGACTGCCGGCCCAGCCGGAGCCGTGGGAGATCGTTCTGGGACCTTTGGGGAAGGAAACGTCGGGAATGATGGGTCTCGCTGAGTACGCGCTCTTGTTCGTCTTGTTCGCCGAACCGGGCTTCCCTTCGGTGGGGTTCGAAGCTCCGACCCTCGACATCTCCGGGGTCCTCTCTGAGCAGGTTCTCGTCGCAGAAGACGTCGCCACCTTCGTCGCCGCCCTCAAGCCGGGACGAGTCCTCGTCTGGCAGCACGGCGGCGCGTTCCCCGCGGAGGCCTGGCCGGCGATCGAGCGCTTCCTCGCCGAGGGGGGAAGCCTCCTCCACCTCGGGGGGCCGATCTTCTCGCAGCCGGTGTATGGGACCCCCGGAGAGCGGCGCCTTCGTGGCGCGGAAGTTTCGACCGCCAAACACCTCGGCCTCAATCCGGGGGGCACGCTCTCCGTGGGAGGGGCGCGTCAGCTCGATCTCGATTCGGGAGAGGCAGTCTTCGGAGAGCTCCCGGCCGGCACTACAGTCTCACTGCTCGAGCCGCGCTTCTCCGACACGAAGATCCGTCCGGATGAAGAGGGGTCTCCCGGACCTCGGGATGCGGTCCTCCGCCCCATCACCCATATCCAACTCGCGGGGGACGACCCGCGCTTTCCTGCCGCCGCGGGGAGCGTCGTGATCGATCGCTTGCGCGGGAAGTTTGCCGGGGGCCGCTGGGTGCTCCGGCTTCTCTCCAATCAGCCGACCGAGGCTGAGCTGACCCGGCTCCTGCAGATCGCCGACCGGCCCCCGTTCGAGCTGATTCTGATTCCTGACTACGGCTCGTTCCATGAGGAAGAAAAGCCATCGGTCCGTATCTACTTCGATCGCCCGGGCGAGTGGGCGGAGGCTCCCGAGCGAGACCTCGCCATCGAGCTCCGGCGCCCCGGTGAAGAGTGGACCCACTGGTCGACCCTGAAACTCGAGGGAAAGCGCTCGGTCGCGCCGCGCGTGATCTTCGACTACGACGACCCTGGTCTGTACCAGGTGCGCGGCACGATTGCGGGTGAACCGATCGCCGGGACGGCCGAGACCGGCTATTGGATCTTCGATCCAGTTCTCTTCGCGGGGGGCGGCACCATTTCGATCGACGGGGACCACATTCTTCGGGATGGAGTGCCGGAAGTCGGCATCGGCACGACGGTGATGTCGCGCTCCGTCCATCGGGAATTCCTCGAGAAACCGAACCCTCTGGAGTGGGACGCAACCTTTGCTGAGCTCGAGAGCCTCGGCGTGCGTTGGGTGCGGACCGGGGTCTGGAGCGGTTGGCTCGAGTTCATCGACGGACGCGAGATCAACGAGGGGTTTCTCCGCTCCCTCGAGGCGTATTACCTGAGTGCGCGGCGGCACGACATCGGCGTGATCTTTACGTTCTTCTCCTTCACGCCGCCGACCTTTCAGGGCAGAAGTCCCTACTTCGAACGTCGTGGCCTCGCCCAACAGGCGCTCTGGCTCGCGGCAGTGGCTGAGAGATTCGCACCGGCGCGCACGATCATGTGGGACCTCATCAACGAACCTTCCTTTGCCGACCCGAACCAATTGTGGGTTTGTCGACCCAGTGGCGATCGTTCGGAACGGAATGGGTTCTTCCGCTGGTTGAAGCTGGCGTTTGCCGGAGAAACTGAGAACTCCTGGGAAGAGGTCGTGCGAGAGCGCTGGCGACTGCGCGCCGACGAGCCGATCCGAGTCGCGGTCGACGGGGATTTCTCCGACAAGATCGTGTTCGGAGACTCCCGCCCTTATCGTGCTCGCGAGTACATTCGGTTTGCGTCCTACGCCTTCGCCGACTGGGCGCTGCTCATGCGCAACGTGATTCGCGAAGCGGGGTCGACCGCGCCGATCACCGTCGGCCAGGATGAGGGGGGGCTGAACGATCGCCCCTCTCCGCTGCTCTTTCGCGACTCCGTCGACTTCACGTCGATTCACACGTGGTGGTACGACGACGCCCAGCTGTGGGATGTCGTCATGGCGCGCGTGCCTGGCAAACCGTGTTGGGTCACCGAAACGCTTCTGATGCGGCGCGAAGAGTTGTCGGGTGAAATTTTCCGCACTCAGGCGGAACGCGCGCAGTTGTTCGCGAGGAAACTCGCGCTGCCCTTTGCGGCGGGAGCGACCCATGTCTTCTCGTGGGCGTACGACGTCAATCCGTACATGGATTCTGACAATGAGGTTTCGATCGGGCTGCGTCGAGTCGACGGCAGCTACACGGCGGAGCACCGAGTGTTTCGCTCCTTCTCGACGGCGTTCGGTGATCGCGGTCCGAGCTTGCTCCCACCGCCTCCGCCGACCGTGTCGATTCTCTTCCCGACTCCCGATCACCGAACACCGCGGGACATCATGCGGCATGGAACCCAGCGGCTCGTGAACATCCTCTTCGAGCTCGGGCATCGCCCTGAATTGATTCACGAGGACCGAGCGACCCAAGATCTCACAGAGGGAGGAACGGTGCTCGTGCCGAGTTGCCGCGGACTTCTCGATGCTGCTTGGTCGAAGATTGCGCGCACCGGAGCGGGGTATCCCGATCGCGTGGTGGTCAGCGGTTGGTTCGAGCAGGACGATGTCGGACATCCGAAAGAGCGTCTCGGCGTCCCCTCCCGTCCGCTCGCGACCACCGAGTGGGTGGGTGAGCGAACCTTGACCTTCCCGTTGGCGATCGGGCAATCGGTTCGAGGCGCGGCGGCCTCTCTTTCCGGCGCTACGTCGCCGGGGGGGACCGAGATCCGCACTCTTGAGGGAGGCTGGATCGAACGCTTCCCCGGG
>CALEHF010000003.1 GCA_937876125.1 uncultured bacterium | reverse complement strand
ATCTCCGTTTCCTTGTAGTCCCCGATCTTGCTCGCGGGCACGAAGTAGGTCTTCAGCGACTCGCGTTCGGCGGCGGGCTTGCCGGAGAGGGCCTTGCAGTCCTTCTCGGCCGCGACTTCGTAGAGGTCTTCGGTCGCGAAGAAGCCCGTGTAGGAAAGCAGGCCCTCGTAGACGGCGCCGAGCTGGTTGATGCCGAGCTGGGCGTAGGAGATGCGGCCGCGGGACTTGCGCTTCTTCTGGGCGGAGAGGGAGAGGAGCTGCAGCACCTCCTGAAGTACGAAGTTCCGGAACTTCACACCCATCAACACTTCGAAGCGATCGTCGTCGAAGAGCGGGCTGTTCAGAGCCGGAATCCGCATCGCGTTCCGGAAGTCCCGCCCCATCTCGAGTGAATCTTCGGTCCCGGGACGGATCTCGGGGAAGCCGCGATTCACCAGTTGGAAGAGTTTGTGGAGACTCTCGCTCAGGTACGTGCCGTTCCTCGCCGCTTCCGAGTTGAGGGGGACCAGCTCGAGATTGCGGAGGCTCTCGAGGCTGTACCCCTCGCGATAGGCATCGGTCCCCATCGGGACGACACCGAGTTCTCCGCCCCGAGCCTCGACGTAAAAGAGAAACAAGAGGCGGTAGAGAAACACCAAGGACTCATCGGTGAGCTTCTTCTCGAGGGTCTCGTCCTGGAAGACCTGCTTCTTCTGCACCTCGCGTCGGTAGAAGACCGCCTCGTTCGCGATCAGCTCGACCGCTCGACGAACCCCGTGCTTCAAGTCGCTCGAGACCGCAAAGGCGTGCTTGTGGGAATTCTCATCGAGGGTGTCGTGGAGGCAGAGCCCGCTCTCGGGGGCGAGGACATCGCGGTGCAGAAGGCCGGCGAGTGCCTTGAGCGCCGACGTTTCCTTGCGGCCGAGGAGCTCGCCGAAGTCGAATCGGAGCGTTTTCCCTTGGGGCCACTTGTTCCGCTCGATCAACAGCGCCGCACTTCCCGAAAGGAAGAGCACCCAGCGGGGAGCGTGGTCGAGACGAAAGAGCTCATCATCGAAGATCTCACGCCAGGTCATTTCGGGGAGCGATGCAGCGGCATGCTCTGAGGGGAGTTGGTCCGGAAGCGGGCGCTGATCGAGCGGGTCGTCGTCATCCTGGAGCGGGAACGGCGCATCGACGATCCATAGGAAGGGGTTGCCGTCCTTCTCGAGTGAGCAGAGAACCGGGACGACCGTCTCGCCCTCGAGTGCTTCTACTTCAGGGTGATAGGGGTAGCCCAGGACAGGTAGCAAGTGCGCGTGGAACTCGCGCGCACGGCTCCAGCGCTCGGCAGGATCGCGCTCCCCTTCCGCACGATCACGAGCGGTGAAGTAGCGCGCAGCGAGGCCGCCGATCTGTTTGTGCGGTTGTTTGGGGCCACCCTCGGTCTCCGCCGCCGCCCACTTCTGGAAGACTGACTTGAGATCGCCTTCGAGCACGGCGCTGATGTAGTGCCCCGAGTAGAACTCGCTGTTTTCGATGCCAGTGAGGTCGAGTGCCATCGATCAAGCCTCCGTCGGGATCAGGACTGCCGCGACTCGCAAGTAGGGGTCGGGGTTCGTCAGAAGGGACCCCACCCACTCCAGTCGCTGTTGATAGAGCTTCTGCATTTCTTGGAGCTCGCGCTCGAGGTTTTTTACGCGGATCGGCGCGAGCCCTTCCTTGGCAAGCTCGGCCTGCAGGCGCTCCTCTCGCTGAGCTTTCCAGGAGCCGAGGCGGTGCATCAGCGAGCGCTGCGCCCCTCCCAACGACTCGGCGCGCTGCTCGCGGACGCGTTTCATGTGATCGTTCGCTCGCGCGACTGCGTCGGGGAGCAGGCTTTCGAGATCGATCTGGAGGTCGGGGTCGAGTGCCGTTCCGGGGTTGGTGATCTGCGCACGAATGCCGGTGTCGAGCGCGAGCTCATCGAACGGGAGCAGTCGTCCTCGACGGGGCCCCTCGAACCCGACTCCAAACCACTCGACCAGGGCGGGCTGACTTTGGCGATTCGAGAGCACGGCCTGAAACAGGACGATGCGCTCATGAGGCCCGAGCCCCTTCGGCACGCGGATCACCGGCGCTTGGTGGCGCTCGAAACTCGCGAGGACTCGATCGTCGATCCACTGCGCGATGGGGTGCAACCGCCAGAAGAGCTGCCATTCGGGCCAACGAGTTTCATCCTGCCTCGCATCGGCCAAAGCCTGCTTCACGCGATCGCGATCGGTCGTGAGCTTGAACTGAAACTTGTCCCTGGTGAGCTCGGGGGGGAGGTAGTCGAAACGGCGACGGAGATCGTCGGGGGCCTGAAGTGTCAGCCCCTGGAGGTGATCGTGCCACTCCGCCGCATCGGGCTCGTCCTTCAAGATCTCGGTGAGCGCTTCGCGTGCATACGCCAGATCATCGGGGAAGAGGGTCATGGGGGGTTGGCGATCGGGCGCCGGCTCGCTGGTGCTGTCATCGCCGAGGAGCATTTCGAGGAGATCAGTGTGCACGGGCTTCTCGGGAATGATCGATTCTGGTGACTCGTGCTCTTCGATCCCGCGCGCGATGCGCTCTTCTTCTTTCTCGGAATCGTGCAAACCCATCAGCCACGCGGTGTCGCCGAGGTTCTTCTGGGCCATGTCCTCCTTCTCGATCAGGCGATCGAGCACGCGGAGATCTCCCTGGAGCCCCTCGTCCGAGGGGACCGTCAGCAGGTAGTGCAGTTGCGGTTGCTTCGTCTGACCGAAGCGGTCGACGCGGCCGTTCCTCTGCTCGAGAGTGATGAGCGACCAGGGGAGATCGAAGTGCACCAGCCGGTGGCAGAAGTAGTGGAGGTTGATCCCCTCGCTCGCGGCGTCGGAGGCGAGGAGGATTCGGACTGGGGAGTTCGCGGTGCCGAAGGACTGGACGAGCTTCTTCTGCTTTTGGTCATCGAGGGTTCCGTGAAACATCTCGATCTGGTCCGCCTTGAGACCGAGCTCTTTCCTGAGCTGTTCTTCGAGGAATTCAATGGTGTCGATGCGCTCGGAGAATATGACGACGCGCTCGTCGCAGCCTCTCTTGTCGAGACCGATCTCTCGCAGCACCGCGAGGAGCTTCTGGTACTTTTGGAAATGCGTGGGGGTGATCGCATCCACCCGTTGCTTCAGTTCGGTGAGGACCGTGTGGTCAGCCTTCACTGCCGGGTCGCTGAGATCTTGCAAGTGCTTGTGCGCGAGGCGGTTCTCGATCGTCGAGCTGCACGCCTTCGGCGATGAGAGAAACGCCTTCAAGAGAGTCGTCCGAAACAGAACCCCCGTGCTCTTCCGACTCCGGGCGATCGTTTGGAACTCGATCTCGGAGAGCGACTCGAAGGCGAGATTCTCTGGTTCGGACGCCGGCACCTGGTGCGGATGCAGTTCTCGCTCCGAAAATGCCCCTTCCACCTCGTGGGAGATGTCCTTCTTGAACCGACGGATGAAGAACTGCTCCACCTCATCCCGCGTGTAGTCGGACTCATCCGCCACAGCTGTGGGCTCGAGCAGGTTCATCAGGCTCGCGAAGCTCTCCGCCTTTCCGTCGTGCGGGGTGGCGGAGGTCAGAATCAGCGCGTCGCTGGTGCGGGCGAGCAGCTTGGCCAGGCGTGCGCGTTGCGACTCAGACTGATTGCCCTTGCCGCGCACGGCGACGTTCTGGCACTCGTCGATGACGATCACATCCCAGTGGCAGTCCTCGAGGTAGCGGCGGTACTTCACGTCCCGCTTCAGGGTGTCGATCGAGATGATCGCCCGGTCGTAGAAGTAGAACGGGTTCATGTTGGAGGGGATCTTCGACTGCACGCGTTGGATCCCGACCGAATCGAGACGGACGAGGGGGATCGTGAAGCGTGCCCAGAGCTCCTCCTGGAACTGCGCGAGGATCGACTTCAGGGCGATAACGAGGATGCGATCGCCGCGCCCTCGCTGAATCAGCTCGGCGAGAAGGATCCCCACCTCGATCGTCTTTCCCAGTCCCACCCCGTCCGCGAACAAGATGCGGGGGCGTGCTTGGCGGAGAGCCTTGGCGGCGGGTTGGAGCTGGTAGTCGTTCGGATCGATCGCCGCCGTATGACCGACGGTGATCGCGTCGCCGGTGGGAGGGGAGCGGCGGAGGAGGCTCTCGAGGTAGAGACGCGAGTGCACGTACTTCGGGGAGGTGTCGGCGACGAGCTTCGTCTTCTCGGGGAGTAAGACGTGAATCTCGTCCAGGTCGGAGAGGAAGATCGCTTCCTTGCCGCGGACGAGCTCGGACGTCCCGCGGACGCGGACGGCCTGACCGCCGGTCTCGGTGACCTGGGCGAGGCGAACGACCCACTCCTCGTCCCGGATCAGGACGCGCGCGCCCGGGACGAGTTTGCCTGAGTATCCAGCCTTCATTGTCCTTACAGCCACGAGCGGACACCCCTGTTTCCTGGAGAGAGTTGGAGAAGAGAATGGTCCAGTGCGGGCCGCGGGGCGCACGGGACTCCCGCGCCCCCCTCGCCGGAGCGTCTTCCTGATGTGCAGTGCATCAGGTCTCCATGGGGGTCGATTTCTTCGATCGGACAGCGACGGGAGGAGTCCAGGGACTGCGGACGCGGAACGGTGGAGGGCTTCCTCGGCGGCCGGGTCAGTTGGAGGCTCGTGGGGTGCGGGCGAAGAGGAGTGGGAGCAAGCATTGCCGGGCCCAGGCCGGGCTCTGGCGAACTGGCAGAAGTACAGGCATGCCAGTGATTTGCGGCGTCGGAGTGCAGCAGGTCAAGCGGTTCCAGCGGTTCCAGCCCCAAGGTCAATCCCCCCCCATTGGTGACGTGGGAGGCATTCTAGGCGGGCGACCGCGTTTGTTGCAGCTGATTTGCCCGGTTCCAAAGGCTGACGTCCGTGGGCGCTAGGTCAGTCGCCGATTGGGCACCCAACTCTTACCGTCGTTCCACGTGCTTCTCATCGAGGACGTCAGCCGACCTGCTGGAATCTCTCTACATGGCCACCGCGCTCAAGCGCCCACGGCAGGGTCACTTCGTGCTCTCTACGGGGACAAGCCCCGGAGTAATCCACCGCTACAATGGGGTTCGACTCCTGTCCACTCACTTTCGCGTGACAACTCAGCGACTTTAGCGCCCAGCGATTCGGAGCATTCCCGTGGAACCTCTTGATATTGACGCCGGACTTCGCCGGTTCCGGCTGCCTTCCTTCCGCCCTGGACAGCGGGAAGCGATTGAGACACTCCTCGAAAGGAAGCGCCTTCTGCTCGTCGCTCCGACGGGTGGTGGCAAGAGTCTGACCTATCAACTGCCGGCGACGCTACTCCCCGGTACGACGGTCGTCATCTCCCCCTTGATCGCGCTCATGCAGGACCAGGTGTCTGCTCTCGATTCCTTAAGAATCTCGGCCACTTATCTCGCTTCGAACCTCGATCCAGCGGAGATGTCTCGCCGCATGCGGGCCTTGGAGACAGGCGAGTTGAAGCTCATCTACGTTTCCCCGGAACGGCTCGCAGATTC
>CALEHF010000002.1 GCA_937876125.1 uncultured bacterium | reverse complement strand
AGACGGCGGGCGTGGAGTCGATTCCGATCTCCATTCCGCGGCGCACATCGGCGTCGACCGCGCGGCGCGCAGCGGGGCCGGCCATATCTTCCCTGAAGCGCGCGAGATCGAGCCCGACCTCCTCCGCCGCTCTGAGAAAGGTCTGATCGCTGAGCTCGCCGTTCGCCCCGTGAACCGCCTCCACGAACTCCCAGAACTTCCCCTGCGCCCGCGCCGCTTCACCGGCGAGCGCACCGCGGTACGCATGTTGGTGTCGCTCGAGGGGGAAGTCGCGGAGAACGATACAAACCTGAGCGCCGAAGCGCTCGCGCACTTCGGGCAAGTGACCGAACAGCCAGCCACACGACGTACACTCGAGGTCGACGAAGGCGTGGACCACGATCGGCGCTTGCCGGGGTCCGAGGACCGGTTGGTCGGTCGCATCGAAGACCCAGATCATCTCTTCCGGAGGAGTGAGCACGACGCGCAGGTCGGAGCGCTCTCTGAGCCGCCGAGCGAAGTCGAGCTCGGCACGCACGTGCAGCTCGTTCTCGAGTACCGCCCGCACGGCGTCCCGCCCCTCTGGGGTCCGGACATCTTTCTCGAACTCGGCGCGATGCCGATCCCAGTATCTGCGCACCTGAAGATCGGTCACCGCGGGAATTGACGCGGTGACCTCCTCGGCGAGCAGTGCGCGCGTATCGATCCCGCGCAAGCTCGCCTCTTCGGCCAACAAGATCGAATTCGCGACGATGTCGATCGCTTCGAGACGCAGCTCGTAACAGCGGCGGCGATAGTCGGCGAGAACCGGCTGGAAGGCCGCGCGCAGTTCTCCCGCTGTGATCGGAATTTCTGAGAGAGTCGCAAGCACAAACTCGTCGGCCCAATGAGGAGGATCGAGGAGCAGCTCGGGCTCGACCGAGGTGACGTCAGCCGCGGCACGCAGATCTCCGGCAAACATCGCGCTCGCCTCCGCCTGCCGAATCTCGAGCAGCTGCCGCCGCAAGGCGGACCGCAGACTCGGGAATGGCGGTCGATAGGAGCGATCGAGAGTTTCGTAGGCCGCTCGCAGCTCTTCCTCGGTCGGCTCGCGCATCCGTCGGCGCAACTCTTCGCGCAGAAGCTCGACATCGTCCATGCCGCGTCGCTCCGCCTCGCTCTTCAGCAGTGCGGCGTGGATCATCATGTCGAGTTGACGTGCGCGCGCCTCGGCGAGCTCACTCTCGAGATCGAGCAAGGGACCGAGCGCGTAGGTTTCGATGTCGCGCTCGAGAATCCATCGGCCGCCAAGCAGCGCAACCGCGCCCTCGGGGCGATCGATCTCCTCATCGGTCGCGCACGAGTCGTCGGTGGGGAGCGCGGCGGCACGACGGTGCCCCTCGGACTCTTGGGCGAGAAGGTCGCCACATCCGAAGCCGATGAGGTTCATCAAAACGAGGAGTTGGGCCGCCTGGTGGATCATCACCGCACCTCTCGCCATGCCGTGACCGTCGACAGCGATCGCTTCTCGATGTCGACCCGGACTATGCTGGCGCCGCGCGCGCCGATGCGGCGCCCATCGCCAAAGGTGATGGGGGGGAGCAAGCCGACCTCCACGCGATAGAGTCCCTCGAGCGTACGAATCAGCCCTTCCCGGCGTAGGTCCTTGCCGGCCCCCTCGAGAGCCTTGAGCAAGACCGTACTCGCCGCGTCCGCAACGGTGAGGGGCAGTGCGGGGCGCTCGATTCCCAGCTGCTCGAGGCGCAGGCGATGGGCCCGGCGCACCGCGGGGTCCTGCGCCGCCTCGACGATCGGGAACGCCGCCTCGATCACGGTTCTCGGCGGCGCCGTAAAGAGCTGCGGACCGACTTGGGATCCCAACATGCCGACGCGTGCGGGGAGTGTTCCCGCCCGTTCTGCCTGCCACAATTCCGTGGCGATCGTCTGCCCATCTCCGAGGTGCAAGACGCGATCGGCCGTCGAAGTCTTTGATCCCTCAAGATTTTCGCTGACGGTGATCGACTTCAGCGGCACTCCGAGGGCGACGGCTCTCCTGGTGAGGTCTTCGAGGAACGCGGCATCACCGTTCCCCCCGACCAACCCCAGCCTCACCGCCGGACGAAGCTCGCTCCACCCCTCCACCAGGTGCTCCAGCAGTGCACGCGTCTGATCTTCCCGCCCCGGGAGCAGGTGAAAGACGTGGTGGGTCGTGTTGGCATCCGCGGGGGGCTGCCCGAGAGGTGCGATCAATGGAATGCTGCGATCTTCGCAGAATGTGCGCAGCGCGCTCTCGAACCCCGGGGTCAAGGGAGCGAGCAGCGCGAACGGCTCACTCGTCCTGCAGTGCTCGGCGAGTACTTCGAGGGCCCGGTCGGTCTCAGGCGGGAGCGCGATCGACGTCACCTCGACCGCGCGACCAAAGATCCCACCCGCCGCGTTTCGTTCTTCCCAGCGACTCACGACCACTCGCCTCACGGCGTCGGCGAGCGGAGCCAGTCGTGGATCTGTGGGTGCGAGCATCGTGAGACGAATGGTCGTGGCGTCGACCCCCGGATCGAGATCACGTTCGATCACTTCGAGGTACGCAACGACATCGTCGAGAGCTCGGTCGGAGATCTCGTAGCGGATCATCGCGGCACTCAGACGGTTCCCCGACGGGTCGAATCCCTCGCGCACCGCGCGCGCGAACGAATCGCGATCATATCTGCGATGCTTCCGACCCCCGTGGGTCGAGCCGTACGTGCGGGTCAGCGACTCCCACCCGAGCACGGTCGGCACCACCCCCCCCTCGGGGCGCCCGCGACCATCGACACCGTGGCAGTTCACGCACGGGAGGATCGTCGCCGAGACTTTCATCGGCGGATCGCCGAGCAGCGCCGAGACCTTGTCCTCTCGGGGGCTCACCCCTCGAAAGTAGATCTGCTTCCCGGCGCGTTGCGACTCGGTGAGATCGATCGCAAGCACACCTGAGCCGGTCATGAAGAGGGCTGCTAAATCAGAGGCCGCGAATCGGGATGCCCCATTTTGATGCACACCTACTC
>CALEHF010000001.1 GCA_937876125.1 uncultured bacterium | reverse complement strand
AGGAGAGAGACGCCGCTTGATCACTCGGTGAAACACAACATTTGACAATAGCTCCGGTGATCGTCACGGTTCCCGTCGCGCTCCCCGAGACGTTTGAACCAGTCACTGCGTAGGAAGTCACCGGACTCGCCGAGCTCGGAGCTCCGGTGATCTCGCCACTCACGGGATCGAGGATCAACCCCGCCGGCAGCGCTGGCGTGATTTCCCATAGCTTCGCGGGACCGCAGCCGACGGTCGGCACGTTCGGCGCGATCACAACTCCCTGAAAGTAGGTCGCGATCGGATCAGAGTACGCAACAGAACACGGAGCGGGGGGAACGACCGTGATGGACACCGTGGTACCAGTGCTGCCGGACACGTTGTGCGCCCTGACGTTCGTAGCCTGGGGCCCCTGTGTAATTGTTGTGGGAGTGCCAGTGATCGCGCCGGTCTGTCCATTCAGAGCCAGCCCGTCCGGGAAGGGGGTAGAGGACTGCCATCCGAATGCGCTCGGGGCTCCGCATCCGAAGGAAGGGACATTCGGCAGGATCGGGAGCCCCTGAATGTACACCGGGGCTGGCTCCGCATACTGAAGATTGCAAGGGGCAAGTAGGATGACCTCAATCTGCACAAATGTGTTCGCCGAGCCCACAGCGTTGCTCGCAATGATGAGATAGTCGGTCGGCGGCGATGGAACCGAAGCGCTTCCACTGAGGAACCCTGTAGACGGGTCGAGGAGGATTCCCGTTGGGAGAGCTGGGATCACGTCGAAGGACTTCGCGCTCCCACACTGGTAGGTTGGCACCTGATCCTGGAGCGGCTCGAGGACTGTTAGGACGATGACCGGCTCTGGATACTCGAGAGAGCAGGGTGGCTGAGCAGCCGGGCAATTGCCTGTCGAGTCGCAGCCGAGGCTATCCACGGTCGGATCCAAACCACAGTCTGGGAACGGAGGCGGAATCGGCGATCCGCCCGCGAAAAGGTAATCGAGTGCGGTGAGCGCGTCCGCGATGTCGACGCTGCTATCGTCGTTGGCGTCCGCTGCACTCAGACAGTCGGCGGATCCACCAAGAAAGAGGTAACTGATCGTAGAAATGGGGTCGCCGAGGTCGAGCGTGCCGCTGAGGTCCGTATCCCCGCGACGAAACTCCTGCCCATCCGCGATCGGAATTCCAGCGCCGAGGACACAAAGAAGAAGTACTCCGCAACTGCGAGTCATCTGATGCATTGTTCACTCCTCGATCCATGGGGATGCCGATTCAAGTGTACGAACGAGCTGAGCCCACTCTCGCCCGTTCTTCCACGCGATCCAGCACAAAGTGCCCACGGCACTGATTCTGCACGCTGTGAGGACTCGGAGCGCGTCGGGCGGGGGCGCGCCACGCCCTTCTTCTCCTAGTGCGAGAGTTCCGAGGATCCAGGACCAGGTATTCCTACTCTTTTTTGGATCCATGGCCTCAGTGAGACCCGGAGAGTCGTTCAGCTGGTTAGGTTGGCGGTGACTCGCGACCCTTGCCTTGATCAGGAACTCAACCTAAGTTGATCAGAGCTGCTGTCACCGAACCTCCGCATGGACAGTTCTCTCCACGACCACCGCCAGATGCGCGTGCGACGAATTGATGGACACTACGCCGTCGTAGCATGTCGTCTGCCCCGTGTCCGGGATTCCCGATACGGCCGTCAGCGGACAGATCGGCTCCGGCTCCGGCCCGCCGGTGAACAGCCAGCTCAGAAGGTACACGGCGTCGGCGATATCGCGCCCGCCATCCCCGTTCACGTCGCCATTCTCGGTGGCGCACTGCTGCGCCGCGGCCGTTCCAGAGAACTCCTGGGCGACCCACCCCAACACGAGACCGACGCTCACCATCAAAATCAGAGCCAGAGACTTCTTCATGACGTGCCCTCCTTCGTTACATAAGAACTCGCAGCCAGTCTAGCCGCTGCGACGGACCACGGCGCGAAGCATCTTATCGGACAAGGCTGCGCAATGACCCATTAACCCCAGGACCCATCATCTCCTCCCCTGGAATTCGGTTGGATCGCATCGGTCGTCACCGGCAGGTCGAGAGAGGCGGTTCGGCCGCAGAACTCAATTTGGATTGCGCCTGTGGCGGTCACATAGCGATGGACTCGTTGGGCGGCGCAAGGGTCATGGGAGTCGCGACTTGAAGAGTCACTGTCACGGTCATCTGTCCGGTGAACGGCGTCCCGTCGACATACTCCATCGCGAAGTACGGTCGCCCCTCATCGGTCTGCCCCGAGTCGAGCACGCGGGCGATGTTCGGATGGTTCATCAGAGAGAGCGCGTTCTTCTCGGCGTCGAAGCGGGCGAGTACCTGCTTCGTATCCATCCCCGCCTTGATCACCTTGACGGCGACTTGGCGGCGGATCGCCCCGCGCTGCTCGGCGCGGTAGACCGTGCCGAAGCCACCCTCGCCGAGACGCTCCAGGATGCGGTAGGGGCCAATCTTCTCAGGGAGGGCTCCCGAGTGTGGGCGAGGTGTTGCACTCGCAGGCTCACTCAGCGTGGATTCGAGTGGCGTCGAGTCACCAGCTCGCGGATCCTCTTCTGGAGGTGGGACCGCCCTTGTCTCGTCAGGTGAGTCGGTCATGGGTCCAATCAGGTGGTTTGGATATTCATGAGACGATGCGACCTCCTGGACAAAGCCGCAAGGGCAGAGGGGATACCACTCGCGCTCTTGTGCAGCCTGAGGATGGCGGACCTGATCGACCCCGAGGAGATTGGGAGGGAAGATCCAGCCTCGGAGCGGGATCTAGGAATTCGCCCCTACAGAATCGTCGTAAGTCTTGGCGGGGGCAGCATCTCGTGATGATGGGTGGTCAAGATGGGGTTCACATCTCCGGGGGGACTCTGTCCTACGAACGTACCCCAGAAAAGCGTCAACCGCTTCATTGGCTCTCTCCCGCCCTCAAGAGAGCATCCCCGAGATCCGAGAGGAGTCGGTTAACCACTTTGGGGCCAGTTCGCAGGGGCGCGTGTTCGGGCACCCGCACACGC